>CADEEA010000054.1 GCA_902826245.1 uncultured Alphaproteobacteria bacterium
CAGTCTTTGCTTTGATCTGGTCCATCGCCGCGCGCGCAGCGGCAAGGTCAGTCAGGTCAATTCCGCCGAGACGAAGGTGTGCGTCCCCCTGCGCGCCGCGTTCGGCTGGGATCGCCGCAACGTCGATCATGGCCACAACCGCGCCCTGCTCGGCCGCGGCCTGCGCCACCGCCGACCCAAGCACGCCGCCGGCGCCCGTTACGACGATGGTTCGTCCGGTGAGCCTCTCCGCGCCCATGCTGCACCTCTCCGAAGATCAACGTCGCTGCGCGAAGCGCGAAGGATGGTGGAAGGGACTTCCACCTAACTCACTGTTTACAGGCGTTCGCTGGCGTTCACTAGTGCATCATGCTGCAGCCAAACATGCACACGTTGCCGCGTTTGTCGCGCGCGAAGCCGAACCAGAGCCCCGATCAGAGAGCCCGTGAACTCCTAGCGGCGACGAACTCTCCATCCTTCGATCCCATTGGCGACTTGCGAGCGTCGGCGCGGGTTAAATTCACTTGTAGAAGCTCTGTTCCAGAACCCCACGATCAAGCCGGTCCTAGTCGCACCGGCGAACTCTGATCTCAACACCTGTGCTTTTCATGCTGCGATGCAAAACTAGATTCAGCCGACATCCTCCATTACGCCCCGATGGGATGCGCTCGGCGCAGCAAGCGCCAGTAGGGCGAAACGCTTTTGCGAAATCGCTACTTCGAGCCTAGTCGTTAACCAAGCGGGGGGACGTCTTGACGACTGGCTTGCTCGAACTCGGAGAAATTCTTCTCGGCGCGTCTGAGCGTCGCTTGGAAGCAGTTTCGCGCAATGTCGCGAATATGACGACCCCAGGCTACAAGGCGAGCATCGCGTTCCAAGATGTGCTGATCGACTCTGCAGCCGCACAACCTACGATCTTGCTTTCCACGGACTTCGCGCAAGGCGGCCTGCGCGCCACCGGCTTGCCGTTTGACCTTGCGCTCTCCGGACCGGGTTTTTTCAGTGTCAGCAGCGAGCGCGGCGGCTATTACGTACGCGGCGGCCAGTTCGAGCGCTCATCGGATGGGCGGGTCGTCGACGCGCAAGGCCTGGCGCTGTTGGCCGACAACGGCGAGGACCTCGTGGTCGGCGAAGGGCGGATCGAGTTTCTAAGCAACGGAACAGTGTTGGAAGACGGCCTGCCGATCGCTCGCCTTGGCGTGTTCCAACCGGGAGGCGAAACTCAAATAGAAGCTGTTGGCGGCACGCTTTTTCGTGCGTCTGACGCAGCCATGCGTAGGGTCGAAACGCCTGCGGTCCGGCAAGGCATGTTGGAAAACGCCAATGTCGATCTGTCCCACGAAATGGTCGACATGATGTCAGCGCTGCGCCAAGCGGAAATCGGGGCCCGCATCGTCCAGGCCTATGACGGCCTTGTCGGTCAATCAATCACCACCTTTGGACGAACATCGCGATGACCCAAGCCTTCGAGATAGCCGGCGTCGGACTCGCGAGCCAGCAGCAGGCCCTCGATGTCATCGCCAACAATGTAGCCAACATCAACACGCCGGCCTTCAAACGCTCCGACGTGCGTTTTTCAGAGATTATCGCCCAGCAGATCGATGCCGCCAACCCAGCCGCGAACCTGACCGCTGAATCGTCTCTGGCCGGCGTGACAGTGCGCTCTGTCCTGGCGCTAGACGCCCAGGGCGATCTCGAACGCACCGGTCGAGCGCTCGACATCGCCATCGACGGACCAGGATTTATTGAACTCATGGGCGCGCGCGGCGAGACGCTGCTTTGGCGCGGCGGCGCACTTTCGATTGACGAAAGCGGCGCGCTCAGTGCGGGCGGCGGACTGCTGCTGCGGACCATGATTAATGTGCCGACCGGCGCAACAGAATTGTTGATCGTCCCCGATGGCACGGTAAAGGCCCGCCTCAATGGAGACGCCGAGCCCCAGGTTCTGGGTCAGATAACGCTCGTGCGCGTGAACGATTCGGCATCGATTGAACGCATGGATGGCGGTCTGTACCGAGTCGTCGACGAGCGGGGGGTTGAAGAGAGAGAGCCCGGCGCCGACAGCATTGGCACATTGGTGCAGGGTGCGATCGAACGCTCCAATGTCGATATGAACCAGGAAATGATCAGGCTGCTGATCGTGCAGCGCGCTTTCGCGGCGAATGCGCAAATAGTTCAGGCCGCCGATCAATTCATGGCCCTCGCTAATGGTCTGCGGAGATAGTGTGGCGGGGGCGCCCACCATTCTCGTGGCCGCGGCTTGTGGGTTCTTGCCGTTGGAGGCGGTCGAGTTGGGGCGCCGTGAAGTTCGCGTCGCAGATCTTGTGAGCCTGGATTGCATCGAGGCGGTCGAGCGGCCCAGGGTCGGCGCTCTGGTAGTCGCAACGCTACCAGGCGACGGTCGGCCAGCGACACTTTCGCGCGCCGCCGTTGCCGACTTGGTGCGCCGACGCGTGCCAGCGCTCGCAAACCTCTCCACGGAGACCATGGGCCAGAGCGTGAGCTTTCGCAGCAGCGCGCAGACCGCCGCTCCGCGCACGCCAATCTGCTATGCAGCGGCGCACGCCATCGAGACAGATGAGCCTCTAACGCGCGCTGACGTGGTCGCGGCGGCGTGCATCCTTAACTCCGAACGGGCAAACCTTCGCTACGATCGCCTGCACGGCGCAGTGCGTGCCTCAGAGCATCTCATTGCGGGCGAGTATCTCGGCCCGCTCGCGGCGCTGCCCGGGGTGTTTCCTGACGCCGACGACGCGCTCATTCTGTCGGCGGCGATCGGCCCTGTGCGTATTGAACGCGATGTCGTCGCGGTTCAGCCATCGCTGGGTGAGGCAATTTTCGTGCGGGACAGGGATGGCGACGTCTTCCGAGCAGAAGTCGCGTCGCTGCGTGCAGCGCAGGCGGTCCCATGACTTCCCGCGCCGCCTTGCTCGCCCTGGCTCTGAGCGTTGGACTTGCGGGCGCCGCGCGCGCTGATGATCTGTTTAACCCCAACTGGGCAGCATCTGCCGGCGACCGCCACGCGATGCATGTCGGCGACGTACTCACTGTACTGGTCTATCAGAGCGCCGAGGCGCGCAACGCCGCGGCCAATTCCTCACGGACGCAGCGGAGTTTCGAAGGTGGACTTCGCGCCGGCTCCGTCGACGAGAACGCTCAACTGGCGCTCGACGGGACCTATTCCGGCCAAGGTGAGGTGCGACGCAGCGAGAGCTTCGTCACCCAGATCAGCGTCAACGTGGAGGAAGTCCTGCCCAATGGCGATCTCCGGATCGCGGGCTCACAGCATTTGTCGGTCAACGGAGAGACGACGTTGGTGCGGGTGAGTGGAAGGGTGCGCCCGGCCGACATCAATGGCGATAACCAGATTTTATCGACACGCATTGCCGAAGCTGAGATCAGCTATGACGGCGAGGGCTTCGTCAGCCGCAACGCGCGGCCTGGGCTCCTGCATCGAATTCTGGGTTTCCTTGGGCTCGGCGGATGAAGGTCCCCGCCGCCCTTGCGCTCACGGCCTTACTCGGCTTGCTCTGGGCAGCGTTTGCTTCGGCGCAGGAGGCGCCACTCAAGGGATTGGGTCGTTTTGCCGGCTGGCGAGAAAATGCACTTATTGGCCAGGGGCTCGTCGTTGGCCTAGCCGGTTCTGGAGATTCTTCGCGCAGCCAAGTGACCCGCCAGGCGCTGAGGAATGTCTATAGCCGCCTGGGCACAAGCGTCAGCGACGAGGACATCTCCAGCCGCAACGCGGCTGTTGTACTCGTCATCGCTAATCTGCCGGCTTCGGCAAACGTGGGCGATCGCATCTCAGTGACGGTATCCTCCGCCGGCGACGCTCGCAGCCTTGCCGGCGGCACACTGCTCATGACCCCGCTCATGGGCCCAGACGGGCGACCCTACGCCCTGGCGCAAGGGCCGATCGTGGCTGGCGGCGACAGTTTCGAGAGCCAACTCAACCTGCGCCAGCGCAATTACCCCACCACCGCCCGCATCGAGGGCGGCGCCACAATCGAAGCACCTGTGAATGCACCTTTGCTCGATTCAGGCGGCGAAGTCCGGTTCTTGCTTTACGAGCCGAACTTCACCACTGCGTCGCGAATTGCGGCGGCGGTCAATTCGGCTTTTGGGGAAGGCGCCGCCTCCGCCGTGAGCGCAGACGAAGTGCGTATCCGCTACGCTGCAGACTTTGCGTCGCTCACGAGCTTCATTGCAGCGATCGAAAACCTGCGTGTGCAGCCAGACAGGCTACCCCGCGTCGTCGTCAACGAACGCACCGGCACAGTCGTCGCCGGCGGCGACGTCACCATATCCAGCGTTGTCGTGGCGCAAGGCGACATTCGCGTGACCGTGGTCGCGGAGAACACCGCCTCGCAGCCTGAATTCCTGTCTGGCTCGCTCAGCGGGGTGCGAAGCCTTGTGATCACCAACACCCGCCTCGATGTCGATCGCGGCGGCAACGACACGGTTGCTACCTTCCCCAACACCAGTGTGGCTGACCTGGTCCAGGGCCTGTCCGCCGCCCACGTCGACACCCGACGCATCATCAGCATTCTTCAAGCGATCAGGGCCGCTGGCGCGCTGCACGCTGAAATAGTGGTTCAATAGGGGTTCCCATGGACGAAGTCTCCGCCGCACTGATCTCAAAGGCGCTGGAGGGCCTGCACCAACGCTCCTTGTTCACCGCGCAGAATCTCGCCAACGCCAATTCCCCAGATTACCGGCCCATGCGCGTGAGCTTTGAAGAAAGCCTGCGCAGGGCCTCAACTCTCGGGCCCGAAGCAATCCGCTCAGTCAGGCCACGCGTCATCGAAGACGACAGCGCGATCGGCACAGCCATGCGGCTCGATCTTGAGTTAGCCGCGGCCTCGCAAACGGCGATGCGATACCGAGCGCTCATCGACATTCTCGGCCGACAGATGGCGTTGAGTCGCGCCGTGGCTGCAATGGGGCGATGATATGAACGTCTTCGAGATCAGCTTGTCTGGATTGGATGTCGAGTGGCAGCGCCTTCAAATCGCCGCTCAGAACCTCGCTAATATGAATTCAACGCGTTCAACTCTAGGCGACGTTTACCGCCCCCTGCGGCTGGTCAGCGGTCCGGCAGCGAGTTTCTCGGCGACGCTTGAGGAGGGCGCCGTTGCGGCCTCTGGCGTGCGCGTCATCGGCGTGGAGCCACAGGCCAATGCCTTGCGCCGCGCGTTCGAGCCCCACCATCCCCACGCAGACGCCGACGGCTTCGTCACCTATCCCAACGTTGATCACGCTGGCGAGATGACGCTCATGATCCGCGCGTCGCGCGCCTACGAGGCCAATCTCGCCGCGATAAGCATTGCGCAAGAGATGTATTCGCGCGCGCTCGATGTCGGGAGGCAGTCGTGACCGAAATTGCAGCCATCGCCGCTATCGGTTCGAGCGCCGAGTCGCACGCGGCGCCTGCCACAGCCCTCCTCGCCCCGGCCAATGGCTCCTTGAGCTTTGGCGACATGCTCGCAAACGGCCTTCAAAGCGTGGAAGACAAAATCGATCACGCCAACGAATTGGTGCGGGCGTTCGCGGTCGATGAATCCGTGCCCATCCACCAGGTAACCATTGCTCTCGAAGAAGCACGCCTCGCGGTGGATCTGGCGGTACAGGTTCGCACCCGATTGGTCGAAGGGTATCGCGAAATCATGAACATGCAGCTGTGAGCCCCGTGACAACGAGCAACTCAGACGCCCCAAGGCAAGCTCTCCCGCTGCGCTGGATCGTGGGTGGAGGCGCGCTAATGACGGCTGCGCTCATCGCCTGGTATTTCTTCGCCATTCGTCAGGACTTCACGATCCTCTACCGCGACCTAAGGCCGACCGAAGCCGCCGCTATTGTCGCCGAACTGGAGGAGCAAAGCGTGCCCTATCGCTTGGCCGATGGCGGCGGGCAGATTCTCGTTCCGAGAGCGCAAATGGATGCAACGCGGGTGAAGCTGGCGTCGTCGGCAACGCCGCTGGGAAGCGCGGACGGGTTTGAACTTTTCGACGGCTCCGACCTCGGACTAACCGAGTTCGCCCAGAAGATCCGCTATCAGCGCGCGCTGCAGGGCGAATTGTCGCGCACGATAATGATGATGGAGGAAGTCGCCGAGGCCCGGGTTCACTTGTCGATTCCCGAGCGCACTTTGTTTCGTGGCGAGCGCCGCAACGCCAAGGCGGCCGTAACTCTGGTTATGCGCTCCGAAGGCGTGCCAACAGCCGCGCGGATAGAGGGGGTGCAGCGCTTGGTCGCCGCAGCCGTCGCCGACCTTGCTGTAAACGATGTTGTTATACTCAATGCTCGCGGGGAGATATTAAGTTCGCATACTGATGCAACCGGCGCGGCGGCGCGTCGATATTCACCGGGCGCCGCGGCGGCGACGCTGCCGTCGCTGGATCGCATCATCGAGGCAATCCGCACCGCCATTCCGGACAGGGCGTTTGAAGTGTCGCTGCAGCCGACGCCAGCAGAACTGATCGGCGCCGAGCAGGCCAACGCAAGCGAAGCCGCTACCCCTTACGTCGTCAGCATAAACACGCCGACGCCGCTGCCGGAGGGTACAACCGAGACCATAGCCAACGCCCTTCGCGATGCAGGCCTCGTCGACCACGAAACCGGCGGAACCATTTCCTTCCAGTCATCACCAAACATTGAGGCGCCGGAGCGCGCAAATCTCTCCAATGCGCGCACGCCCGCCGCCCCAACTGCATCGTACTTCTCCTGGACGAGCGCTGCGGTTCTCGCGTTGCTCCTAGCGAGCCTCGCAGCAGCTGGCTTCTGGTGCTGGCAACGTTACTTCCGCGCCCGGCTATCAAACGAAGAACGCAGTAAGTTCGCCGATCTTTTGAGGTCAGAACTGCGAGTCACGGAGCACGAAGGTGCCTGAACCCCTTCTGCATTTGCTGAAATCCTTTGCGGCCATGACCCCTGCCGACCGGAAAGCCGTCGAGATTCGCCTGGGGGAGGCCGAACGCGCGGTGCTGCGCAGGCGTCTGCAGTCGAGCCGAGGAAAGCCCGCCGCTCCCCAAGCAAAAGCCAAGTACAATTTCGAGGCGTATTCGGCGCATGTCGCCAAGCGGCTGACAGAGATTTTGGTGATCGGCAATGCTCGATCGGGCGTTACCGAGGCGACCGCAGTCGCCTTGGCGGCGCTTGCTCCCACAACCGAGAGCCGAGCGGAGGGTTCATGAGCACTCTCCTTAAGGACGGCGCAGAAATTCAACCGTTTGCCTGGCGCGAGGAAACGCTCGCCCCACCAACGGAACCCTCAAAGAGCTCCGACCTTATCGCACTCGAACATGAAGTCAGCCATTTGCGCCGATTACTCAGAGAGAGCGCAGAAGGGCGCGCAGAGGCGGTCGAGCGCGCGCGTGCGCTGGCTCGCGCGGACGCCGAAGCATTGCATAAGCGCGCCGACGCCGAAGCCCTCGATGTCCTACGTGGCGGCGTCGCCAGCGCCATTGAAGAAATGAAAGCGCGCGTGCTGCAAGAGCAGACATTGGCCTTGTTGCTTGCGCAGGTAGCACTGGAAAAGGTGTTCGGCGATGCGCCGGACTTTCGAGAGTTGGTCGCGCGCGCCATCCACCATCAGGTCAAGGCGCTGCGGCGTGAAAGCATAGTGAGCGTCCATGTCAGCGCTGAGGATTTCCGCGACGAGAGCGCGCTGACCGCAATTGCTACAGCGCTCGGGGGTGAGCAAGTGAACGTCGTTCAAGACGCCGGCCTTGCTAGCGGCGACTGTCGCATTAACCTGCGCTTGGGTCACATCGAGCTCTCGATCTCGGAACATTGGCAGCGCCTGCAAGACGAATTTCGCCGCTTGGCGGGTGGGGCCCAATGAGCGCCCTCGCCAACGCGTTGCGTGCGCTCGACCCCGCCAAGCGCGTGGGCTTTGTCAAGCGAGCGACGGCCGGTCACGTCGAAGCCAGCGGCCCAATGGCGAATATAGGCGATATCTGCGAAATCACGGCAGTGGGGCGCCCCGCCCAATTGGCCGAGGTTGCGGCCGTTAGGGATCACCACCTTGTACTTATCCCGCTTGATCAAACCGTCGCGGTCACGTGCGAATCCCGAGTTGAATTGTGCGGCGTCGCACGGAACGAGGCGCTGGTTGGAGACGCTTTCAAGGGGCGGCTTATCGATGCTTTAGCCAAACCGCTCGATGATGGCGCCCCCATCTTTCCCGAAGCAACCGCTTTTCTGCACGGCGCAGTCCTGCCGCCAATGGCGCGCCTTGACCCAAATACAGCGCTTGAGACCGGCGTTCGCGCAATCGACGGCTTGACCACCATAGGGCGAGGACAGCGCGTCGGCATATTCTCCGCCAGCGGGGTCGGCAAGACTAGTCTCGTGAAACAACTGGCCCTACAGGTTCAGTGCGACCACGTGGTCTTATGCCTGGTGGGTGAACGTGGGCGCGAGGTTGAAGCAGTGTGGCGCGAAATTTCTGCGCGCAAGGACCGCGGCCGCTACACCTGCGTCGCCGCAACGTCCGACCAGAGCGCCCCGCTGCGCACGCGGGCGCTGTACCAAGGTCTCGCACTAGCGGAACACTGGCGCGACTGCGGCCAACATGTGCTCCTGATCCTCGATTCGGTGACCCGCTTCGCCATGGCGCTTCGCGAAATCGGCCTTGCCGCCGGCGCGCCGCCTACGTTGCGCGCCTACACGCCGAATGTGTTCGCTGCGTTGCCGCGCGTGGTGGAGCGTTGCGGCGCAGCAAGGCGGGGCGGCTCGATCACGGCGATCATGACCGTTCTATCCGAAACTGATGACGTCGACGATCCGATTGTCGAAGTGATGAAGGCCCTGCTCGACGGTCATATCGTTCTGTCCCGGCAATTGGCCGAGCAAGGCCGTTTCCCGGCAATCGACGTCAACCGCAGCGTCAGCCGGCAGGCTTCGGCCCTGATGGCGCCGGCGCACGCCGACGCAGCCCGGCGCCTGCTCGCCATGCTGGCGACCTATGAGGAATCTCGTGTGCTGATTGAAAGCGGCCTCTACAAGCCCGGCGCGAGCGCCCGCATCGACGAAGCTGTCCGGGAACACGGAAATGTCGTGAACCTGTTGCGCCAAGGCGTAGCCGAGCGCGCAGGCTTTGCTGAAACAGTGCTGCGATTGCAGGCGCTCGCCGCGAGGGGCCCGAGCTATGCCTGAGCCGCGCCAAAACGACCTCGCCAAAGCGCTCGAAATCCAGAAACTGCAACGCCATGCCGCGCTCGAGGCGGTTTCCGAGGCAAGCGAGATTGAGTCAGAGGCTCGCCGCAAACAGCGCGAGCTCGCTGAGGATCGCGACAATCTGATCGATTATTGGACGCGCCTGGTGACGCTGGCAGCGCTTGATCCCGGTTTGATTGCCCACTCCGCCCATGCATTGGCCGTGCAGGAGCAAGCCGTGCTTGAGGCCAGCAAGAATGTAGACGCGGCCGAACTGAGGGTGGAGGCCGAACGCGTTCACCTCGCTTTGTGCGACGCGCGGCGACGCGTCACGTTCCGACTAGCGAGACGTTTGCAGCGACGCCTTCGCAAGCGCAAGGACGAGAAGTCGCTTCTGTTGCTCGAGTTGAAGATTGGCGCGCGGCAATGAACGTTGCATCGGCGTCCCCCACCCCGACATCAAAGCCGGAGCGACCGCCGCCACAAGCAGCGGCGCCCCGCCCACACAGCTTCCGCTTCGCCTCAATATTGGCGCTCGGAGGCAGCCCTCCCAGCCTGGCGAATGCGCTTGCCTTTTCCGAGGCGGGCGTATTTGGCCGCGGCGCACCGACCGCTGCTGAATTCGTTTCTCTCCCGCCGCAGACCAATTCATCGTCGAGCCGACCGCCGCGATTGGCGCCAAATGTCGCTCCCACCGCGCCCGCGGGCGCCTCAGCGTCACTGGGCCGCGCTGGCTTCGCTCCAGCAGGGACTACCGACGCGCAACCGCTCCGGCAGCCGTACCGGCAGCCGCTCTGCCCTCGCGCTCATGCCGACGCACCGCAGTCAACGACCGCATCGAGCCTCGCAGAGGCGTCACGCTCGGTGGATTGCTTTTCACGCACTTTCGCGCCCGCGCGTGTGCGCCCAGCACAACGAGCGCCGCTGCAAACGGCCGCTCACACCAACGCTGTGAACGTCGCATTTTACGAGACTGGGCGAGCCGCGGAAGTGATTGCGCGTGTTGGAAGAATGACGCCGACAGAACGCGCACGGCTACGGCAAGCTGTCGCCAACCTGCTGGCGCGACATGGGTATCACGGCGCGCATTTGCGTTTGAGCGATTAGGGGGCGAGCATGGCGGAAGTCGCAGCAATCGGGGGAGCGCCCACGACCAACCCGGCCAATGTAGGCGCGCAGGCGACCAACGCCTTTGGGCTCGGGTTCCAAGACCTTTTGCGCATCGTTCTCACGCAACTGACGTTCCAGGACCCGCTTAAGCCGATCGAGAATTTCGAATTCGTGTCCCAACTTGCGCAGTTTTCCCAAATCCAGCAAACCGAAACCATGAGCGATCGCCTCTTGGCGATACTCCAGGCTTCGGCGACAGACCAAGCAACCAGCGTGCTCGGGCGCATCGTCGATGTGCCATCGGGGCCGGGCATCATCTCCGGACGCGTCACCTCAATTGTCTTCCAAGACGGCGAACCGCGCCTGACCATCACGACTTCGGATGGGCGCACGATCAGCAATCTGGCGCTGGCGAGCGTCTCTCGCGTAGCAGTGGAGAACTAACAATGCTCGGATCCATATTCATCGGCCTCAGCGGCATGAACGCTTTTTCCGGCGGCCTGCGCCAGATCAGCAACAATATCACCAACATCAACACGACCGGCTTCAAGACCGCCAACCTGCTGTTCAGCGATCATTTTGGCGTTGACGATCGCTCCAGCAATTCAGGGCAAGGCGTATCGCTTAACGAGCCCACGATCGACTTCGCCCAAGGCGAACTCCGCCAGACCGACCGCGATCTTGATCTCGCCATCGACGGCGGCGGGTTCCTGGTGTTGCTCAAGGACGCCGAGAAGTTTTTCATTCGGACTGGCAGCTTCGAGGTGAATGAGACAGGCGACATTGTCCTTGCCGGTACGGAGTACAAGCTGACGGTCGTCAGCGAGGCAGGCGAAGTCACACCCGTGAGCATCGAGGGATTCCGCACCAACCCACCAAGGAAAACGTCCACCGTTAAACTCGCCGACAACCTCTCTTCGACCGCGACCGACTTTACCCTTCCCAACCTCAAAGTGTTCGACCCCCAAGGCGCCTCCGCGGACTGGATCGTGAAGTTCACACGCGCTCCTCAAGCGGCGCCAGGAGAATGGACCGTGACAGTCTCTGAGGGCGCCACCGAGATCGGAGTAAAAACCCTGAAATTCATTGGCGGCATTGTCGATCCAGCGACAACGCAATTGTCCTTCGTGCAGACCTCCTCCGGTCGTTCGGTCACACTCGATTTCGCCACCAATGTCACTTCGTTTTCTTCTGGCGCCGTTTCGACGCTGCGGGTCGCCGAGGCCGACGGCTATGGCCCTGGCGACATAACTGGAATTACCGTCACCGAGGACGGCGTTTTGGAGGTCGCCTACTCCAACCAGCAAAAGAAACAGCTCGGGGCGGTCACGATCGCTTCTTTCCGCGACCCCCAAAAACTCGAGCAGCGCGATGGTGGGTTGTTCGTACTTGAGATCGAACGCAACGAGCAATTCTTGACCAGCGAACACGACCAAGTCGGCCGTGTCGTCTCCAAGCGCCTGGAGGCTTCCAATGTCGATCTGTCGCGCGAGTTCGGTGACCTCATCCTGGTGCAGCGCGGCTATCAGGCATCCTCGCAAGTCGTAAGCGTGTCCAATGACATGATCCAGCAATTGTTCGGCATCAGAGGGCAAGGATGATTCTGGCGTCGCAACCCTGGCTGCCCGCGACCGCGCTTTGCGACGGCGTGCTCGCCTCCGCATTGCGCGAGCGGGCAAACGCCTGGGCGACCCGTTGGTTCGCAGACGCTCCCACGCCGACAATCACGCCGCGCCCTGCGCTGTCCAACAAGGCAAATACGTATTGGCGCGCCAGCGCAGAACCGGGCCTCTATGGGTCCATGGATGCGCAGGCGCTGCATAATCTCGGACACACTCTCATTCACGTCGGGAACAGTCTCCAAAAGCCAACGCCCGCCGACCACAAGCTATTGTGCGATCTGGGCGCCGCCTGCTTTGAAGACTTCTTACGCGAGGCAGCGCAGGTGTTCCTGCTCCCGCCGCACATCGTGTCCGGCGACCGCCCAGCCGATGACACTCGCCAACTGCACTTCTCGATCTGCGCGGCCAGCATCGCTCTTGACCTCCACGTCAATGAAGCGACGGCGACGCTTGCGCGAAAGGCGTTGGTTGAACGCGCCCCGCCTCAGCCCGCCCTCCGTCCCCGCGAACAAGCGATCCGAGCCCAGCGCGTGACAATTGGCGCCATGATCGGCATCAGCCAGCTCAAATTGGCTGAATTCTACGCGCTGGAGGCGGGCGATGTCCTCGTGCTCGACCGCGGCGCCGACGATGAAGTTGCGCTCACTGTGGAGGGCGCCCCCTTCACAAGTCAGGCGGGAATTATTTTCCGTGAGGATGCCGATCTCAAACTGCGGGTTACCCTTATTGAAGGCCGATTATGACACCGTCCCATAATTCCAACGCCAACGGACATGATGTTGACAACGGCGCTGCGCCCTTACGTTGCACCCTTGTCAATCACGTCGACGTGCAAATCGAAACCCACCTAGGCGCAACATCTATGACCATTGCCGCGCTCAATGCATTGGCGCCTGGCAGCGTTGTCACGCTTGACGCGGCGCTGAACACGCTGGTCGAGTTAAGAGTCAACGGCGTTACCTTTGCAGCCGGTGAGCTGGTTGCTGTCGGAGATAAATTCGGCGTCAGGATCGTATCGGTCTCGCCATGAGGGGTGCGGCGCGCCGGCTCGCCATCACGTTTGCGTGCGCCGCCGGCCCGCTCGCGGCCGACGCCCATGCCGCCACGATAAATCCGGAACTCCCTTTCGCGCGATTGGCGCTCGGGCTTATTCTCTGCTCAATCGTGGCGCTTCTTGCTGCGTTTGCGCTGCGGCGCTTCATGCGCTCAGGCGTTGGCCGCTTCGGAGGCCTCGCCGGCGTCCTGCACAAGCCTGCTAGGAAGATCTTGGTGCTCGAGACCCATAGGCTCAGCCCCCACGCAGACGTCTGCCGGCTGGCGTGTGGGGACCAGGAATATCTGGTGATCGTCTCCCCAGGCGCCGCCACTGTACTTGAAACAATCCCGACGGCGCCACCGCCGACACAGACGCCATGAGAAAGGTCTTTTTCATACTGGGCCTTGCCGTGTGCGCCTGCCTGTGGCCCGCCATCGCGCATGCGCAGGCGGAGACGAGCGAAACCTCGTCGCTGGTGCGCACCGGGGTGTTGCTGACCTTTCTTGCGGTGGCGCCGGCAGTCTTTATCACCATGACCAGCTTCATCCGCATCGCCGTAGTGCTAGCCATGGTGCGTCACGCCTTCGGCATGCCGGAAACCCCGCCTAATGCCGTTCTGGTCAGCCTCGCAATTCTTTTGACGGCCTTCGTCATGGCCCCGACCCTGACGCAGATCAACGCGGACGCATTGCAACCGCTGTTGGGCGACAAGATCGATGTCAATGCCGCCATCCAAAGAGGCGGAGCGCCCCTGCGCGAATTTATGCTCTCCCAGGTGCGAGACGACGATATCGCCGCCATCTACGCCATCGCAGACGCGCCGCTGCCGGAGCGCCCAGAAGAAGTGGACCTACTCAAACTTGCGCCCGCCTTCATCTTGAACGAATTACGAGTCTCATTCACTATCGGCTTCGTCATCCTGCTGCCGTTTCTCTTAATAGAAATCGTGGTCGCCAGCATCCTCCTATCCCTCGGAATGATGATGGTGCCGCCGGCAACGATTTCGCTTCCAATTAAATTGCTCATGTTTGTGATCATCGACGGCTGGTCGCTCGTTATCCAGGGCGTCGTTGGCGGTTTTCGGTAATGCTGTCGCCGCGCCTTGGCCTGCGGTTGTTGGAGAGGCCGTCACGAGTTGAGGCGGCGCTGTGGCGTAGGTTGCGGCTCGAACACGAAGACAAGTGCCGCGAAGCTCTGTTCGAGCTCTACTTTCCTTTGGCCCGCGCTATCGCAGCCAGAGAGTTCCGCGGACGCCCGTGCAACGGCATGGAGCGCAGGGATTTTGAACAGCTCGCTTGCAGCGGACTGCTGGAAGCGATCGACCATTTCGACCCCCTGCGCGGCGCGCCCTTCCAGAGCTACGCCAAGCATCGCATCCGCGGCGCCATCGCCGACGGCGCAATCATGGCAAGCGAGGCCGGCGCCCAGCATCACCATCGCCGCAGGATGGAGGCAGAGCGCCTCCAATCTATCCGGCCCGAGGTGGATTCGGGCGAAGTCGATTTCGTCAGCCAGGTGGCGGACATCGCCGCTGCGCTGGCGCTCGGCATGATCGCTGAGTCCGCGAAGCACAACCACGCTCCTATGATCGCCGGCCTCGGTTATCAAAGCCTCGCCTGGCGCGACCTCGAGCTTTCAGTTCTCCGAGAGATTGATCGCCTTCCCGAGCCGGAGAAGTACATTATGCAGCAGCACTACCTCAATGGGCTTGCCTTCACCCAGATCGCCAAATTGCTTGGACTCTCCAAAGGCCGCATTTCCCAACTGCATCGCGCCGCGATACAACGCCTGCGCGAGCGCATCAAATATTCCGAATAGGAGCATGGACTGTGACTAACCTCTGCGACGACAGCGTCCTGCTTTCACTTGTGCAAGAGATGCAAGCCGGCAGTCCGGATGGATTGGCGCGAATCGATGCGCTGTTGGCCCAACATCCCGAAGACGCCCGCCTCCACTTCATGCGCGGTTCGCTTCTGGTCGGCGCCGGCCGCCTGATCGAAGGCTATGACGGATTGAAGCGGGCAGTCGCGCTGGCCCCTGAATTCGCCATCGCCCGCTTCCAACTCGGCTTTTTCCAACTCACGTCGGGCGAGGCCGAGGCCGCGCTGGAGACCTGGGGCCGGCTCGATCGGCTACCTGACGGGCACTATCTTCGGGAATTCGTGGACGGTTTACGCTGCCTGATCCGCGACGATTTCCTGGGAACGATGGTGCATCTTCGCGCCGGCATCGCCCGCAATACCGAAAACCCGCCGCAGAACGGCGACATGCAATTGATCATCGATCAATGCGAAGCAATTATCGCGAAGGCCGACGCTGATGGCGACAGCGCCGTTTCGGAGACTTCGCTCATCCTCCAACGTTTCACCCGCCCGAAGGAAGTACACTAACCTTCGCGAACAGAGTAACAGGGCCATGACCCGGATAACAAATGTCGACCAAGTGCTGATCATACTGCGAGCGCAATTGGAACGCGCCTCGCGCAACCGTAAGAAGGCGGCCTCCGCCGCGCCAAAGCGCGACCGCGCAAGACAGGGCCCGCTCGAACGCGTACAGCAGCTCGCAGCCGCGGAGGGCCTATCAGAAACGGAAATTGGCGGCGCCCTGATCGAGAGCCTATTGCTTGAAGAATTCGGTCCCGCGCTCGCCAACGATCCGCAGTTTCTGCGGGTGACGCAAGAGGTCAAACGCTTGATGCGGGAAGATGAGGCCTCCGCCCTTTTGCTGAAGCAAGCAATCACGCAACTTGGCGTAGCCCGCTGATTTGGCGAGATCCGCTGCAGGTGATGACAAGCGTTTGGGGAACACCAATTCGGCGTGATCCGCAGAAGCGAACGGCATTGACCCACGCAGGCGATGGGGACTTGTTTACCATGATAGAAACGAGCGCAGGGGAGTTAGCGTGGGCGCCGATCGCGCACTCTTTTTTTTGAACCAGCTGGTATGGAACGCGCTCATCATCGGCGCTCCGATCCTCCTGGCGACCCTGATCGTTGGACTAGTGATCAGCGTGTTTCAGGTTGCCACCCAGATCCAGGAAATAACTCTAAGTTATGTGCCGAAACTGCTGGTCGCAGCGTTGATACTCCTTTTTTTGGGCGGGTGGATGCTAGGGCGCGTCACCCAGTTCGCCACTACGCTCTATCTCTCAATTCCAACGCTCCACGAGTAGCGCGCCACCATGGAGGCTCTCGCGAACCAGCTCATGGCCGCTCTGCTGGTAAGCCTCCGAATCATACCAACGCTCGCATTCGCGCCGCCCTTCACCCTGTTGCGCATCCCTGGCGTCGTAAGACTTCTGCTCGCCATTGGCTTGGCGGCCTGGATGTGTCTGGCCAATCCAGCAGCCACCAGCGAGCGCGTCGGTCCTAGCGCGCCCTTGATCGTATTCGCGCTGGCTGAGCTGTTGCTGGGCGTCACCCTTTCTCTCAGTCTTCAGATCGCCTTCGCCGCTGTACAGACCGCCGGGCGGGCGCTCGACATCCAGGTGGGCTTCGCCCTCGCGCAAATCGCGGACCCCACATTGCGCACACAGATGCCACTCGTCGGCGCTCTCTTCGCCTACGCCGCCGGCGCAATTTTCTTCGCCACCAATGGTCCCGCCGACCTGCTGGCGATCTGGTCGCGCTCCGTTGTAACCATGCCGCTGGGCGCCTTCGGGCCCGAGGGCGACATTCCTTCGCTGCTGAGCTTCATTGGCGCCGCGTTTGTACTTGCACTCGCCATCGGCGGCGGCGTCCTGCTCGTTCTGTTCTTGACCGACGTGGCCATCGCCGCGCTTTCACGCACTCTGCCGCAAATGAACGTCTTGATGTTGGGGTTTCAGGTCAAGACGCTGGCGCTGCTCGTGACCCTGCCCTTCGTGTTCGCCTTTTCAGGCGCCCTTTTCCTCCGCCTCATTCGCCTCGCTCTAAGCGCGGCGCCGCAATTGATCTGAACTGTCATGGATGCTTCCCAGGAACAGAACAAAACCGAGGAGCCCACGCCCTTCAAGTTGAAGCGCGCACGCGAGAAGGGCGCCGTCGCCCGCGGGATCGACCTCGGCTTCTTCTCCGCGCTCGCCGGCGTGACGCTTTTCCTGTTGGCCGCCGGCCAGAACACCGCGCTACTCCTGAGTCAGGCGACACTGCAAACGTTCGCTACCATGCCGGCGGCCCATGACCAGGTCTGGCGCACGTTAGCCGCGGCGGGCAGTTTTTACTGGCCTGTATTCCAACGAATTCTCATGCTGGTGGGAACGCTCTTTTTGATCGTTGCTCTGTTCGAAGTCGTTCAGGTGCGCGGCATCGTCGTCTCCGCCCAGCCGCTGAAGCCGGACTTCAGTCGGCTCAATCCCGGCAAGAATTTGAAACGTTTGTTCTCAGTTCGAATGCTCAAGGAAACGCTCAAAGGCGTGGTCAAGATGGCCGCCTACAGCATCGCCGGATTCTACGTCATCAAGGATGCATTTGAAGCCCATGCCCAGGCTTTGCCAGATTCCCACGCGCTCATCACCCAATTGCGCGAGAGCGGTCTCAAGCTGCTGTTCGTATTTGTTCTGTTGGCGCTAGGTTTCTCCATCCTCGATCAGGTGCTGGCGCGCGGCGAGTTCCATAAACAAATGCGGATGAGCCGCCGCGAATTGACGCGCGAAGTCAAGGAGCGCGAAGGCGAACCCCGGCTAAAGCAAAAACGCCAGCAACTGCACGCAGAGTTCGCCAAGCAGGCCCGCTCCGTGGCCAACCTCAAGGGCGCCGACGCCCTGATTGTGAATCCTGAACACTTCGCCGTCGCCCTGCGTTACGATGCCAAAACCATGGATGCGCCGAGGGTGAAGGCGAAGGCCCGTAATCACTTTGCTTTGCTGCTCAAGAAACGCGCCGCCGCCTTGTCAATTCCGATCATAAGCCAACCAGCGCTCGCTCGCGCGCTCTATAAGGCGTGCGACACCGACGCCGAGATACCCGAGCGGGAATATCGCGCCGTCGCTGGCATCTACCTTCAACTCGCTCGGCTGAAAGGTGCTGATCATGCTCAAGCTTGAGGCCCTTATGCGCAACGGCAAGGAGCTGAGCCTGATTGCCGGCGTCGTGCTGATCTTGGTCGTGCTTTTTTCGCCCATCCCGCCCTTTGCGTTGGACTTGGCGATTTTGATCAATTTCTCACTCAGCCTGACCATTCTGTTGCTCACTCTGCATGTGGCTAAACCGGTTGAGTTCTCTACTTTTCCATCGCTGCTTCTTATTTCCACGCTGTTGCGGCTGTCGATCAACATCGCGGCCACTCGACTGATCCTGAACAATGGCTATGCCGGCGAGGTCATCGGCTCCATAGGTACGTTCGCGGTCGGCGGCAATTTTGTCGTCGGCCTGGTCGTGTTCTTTATTCTGGTTGTGGTGCAATACGTGGTGGTGACGTCCGGCGCTCAGCGCGTCTCCGAAGTTGCGGCGCGCTTCACGCTCGATTCCATGCCCGGCCAGCAGATGAGCATCGACGCCGATCTCAATATGGGGCTCATCGATCAGAAGGAAGCCATCCGCCGCCGCGCCGCGCTTGAGAAAGAAGGCGCCTTCTACGGCGCCATGGACGGCGCCAGCAAATTCGTCAAAGGCGACGCCATAGCCGGCGTTATCATCCTGTTGATAGACATCTTCGCCGGCTGGATCATCGGCGTCGCGCAAATGGGCATGCCTTGGGACGAAGCGTTGCAGCATTTCACCCTGCTCACCATCGGCGACGGCATCGCCACGCAATTGCCCGCGCTCATCATCTCAACCGCCACCGGGATCATCGTCACCCGCTCCTCGGCCGACCGGGAACTATCAACCGAGATGTTTCAGCAGCTTTCGTCAAACCCCCGTATCCCACTCATTGTGGCGGGCATGCTGACCGCCCTCCTGTTCCTGCCGGGCATGCCGAAATGGCCGATCCTGCTGGCCGCGGGCTTGGCGTATTTGGCTTGGCGGCAAATGCGCCGCCGGGGGCGCGAAGCCGCCGATGAAGCCACGGCAACCACCGACGCCGCCGCCAGCGTGGGAAGCGCGGTCGTGACAGTGGCGTTCGGGCGCGCGCTAGCGGAGGCATGGCGACCCGAGAAAATGCGCATCCTCGATCGCATCGCCGCGCTCCGCGACGCGCAAGAAAGATCCCTCGGCGTCGCCTTCCCGGCGGTGAGCTTCGTCGACGGACCTGAACTTGGCGCTAGCGCATACGAGATACGCCTATTCGGCTCGCGTTATGGCGCCGGCGAAATCGTCATCGACAAGATGTTGGCGATCGCCGCACAGACGGGCCAAGCCCGGCGGCGACTCCCGGGACCTGAGACAACGGACCCCGCTTTCGGTCTGCCAGCGGTGTGGATCGAAGATGCTGCTACCGAGGATGCACGTACGGCCGGCTACACGATTGTGGACCCCCTCACCGTCTTCACCACGCATCTAAGCGAAATCATGCGTCGCGAGGCGGCGACGATGCTCAACCGAGCCGCCATCGTGTCGCTCCTGGAGGACGTACGCCAACGTCAGCCGGGCCTGGTCGAGGAGCTAACGCCCAGCCCGCTCACCCTCTCCGATCTTCAGCGGGTGCTGCAGAACCTGCTTGCCGAAAATGTCTCGATTGGCGCCATCGATCTTATCGTGGAGCATTTGGTCGACCTCGCGCGCACCGAGAAAGACCTCGGCGCGCTAACTGAATTGCTGCGTCAGCGTATGAATTATTCGTTGTGCAACAAGCTCCGCGACCGCCATCGCGACCTTGCAGTTCTTAGCCTAGACCCCAGGCTCGAAAACCAAATCCAAGCCAGCCTCGCCAGCAGCCCAAAGCGCGATTCGCTGGCGATCGACCCCAGGCTTGCCGAGCGCCTGCTGCGTCAACTGGGGATCCATACCACCGAAATGCTGCAGAACGGCCGCGAGCCCGTCCTGCTTTGCGGCGCCGACATCCGCCGGCCCTTGCGCGCGCTGACTCGACGGAGCATTCCAAGACTAGCCATCCTCTCGGTTAGCGAGATTCCGATGAATATCGAACTCAGCTCGCACGCGATTGTGCGGCTGGAACAAGAATCCAAACCCGAACCGCAACGCCCCGCGCCGGCGTACAGCCTGCAATTGGAGGGAAGCAATGGCCACACCCTACAATGACATCCCCGCCGGCGGCCGGTTGGAAGCTCTACTTCGGCTCCTGACTCAGGACCCAGCCAACACGTCGCTTCTTTCCGACGCTGCCGACACGGCGCTCGCCGAACGGCGCCCGGACATCGCACGCGATTTGCTCGCCCGCATCGAGGCGGGCGCACACTTGTCGCCGGCGCAATTGGGCCAGCAAGGCTTGGCGGCGATGCAGCTACAAGACTTCGCCGCTGCCGATGTGATTTTCACGCGCCTGCGCGAGCAGAATCCAGCGGACGCCTCGCTCCGCTTTAACCAGGCCTGGTCTCTGGCGATGTTGAAACGCTTTGACGAAGCGCTCGCCCTGCTCGACAAACCCACGCTCGCTGCCCTGCCGCAGGCGGCGATGCTGCAAGTTCAACTTATGCACGACAGCGAACGCCATGACGAAGCCTTCATTGAGGCCAAGCGCCACATTGCGCGTCACCCCCAACACAAGGGCTTGGCCGCCGCAGTGTCCGTGCTCGCTATGGACATGGAAGATGTGGAACTCGCCCGAGAGTGCGCGTCTCGCGGCGGCGATCACCCCGATGCGCTGACAACGCTCGGCGTGCTCGCGCTCGGCGACGAGCAAGGTGCGCAGGCCAAGATTATGTTCGATCGAGCGCTCAAACTCAACGACAAGACGCCCCGCGCCTGGGTCGGCATCGGCTTGGCAGCGCTTGCCGCTGGCGATTCCGCGGCCGCCGCGCGCGACATCGAACATGGCGCAGAAATGTTCGCCGATCACGTTGGCAGCTGGATCGCCGCCGGCTGGGCCTATGTCATCAAGGGCGATGTCGTAAACGGCCGACGCTGCTTCGAGAAGGCGCTGTCGCTCGACCACAATTTTTCCGAATCGCACGGCTCGCTCGGCGTCATCGCCATCCTTGAAAGCCGCGTCGACGACGCGCGTCAGCTGGCGACCACCGCGCTACGCCTCGACCGGCAGTCCTTCTCCGGCGCACTGGCGCAAGCCTTGCTGCTGCAAAGCCAAGGCAAACCCGATGTCGCGCGCGCCATCATCGAGCGCGCCCTCAACACTCCCATCGATTCCACTGGCAAAACCATCGCCCAAGCTATGGCGCGCCAAGCGCTGTTTTCGGGCTAACAGCGCGCAGAGGTCTCGTCCGCCCGATGGGGCAATGGCCCTCCCGCGCGATCCGCGACAATGTTGGGAAGAGGCTCATCCGGTTTTCCGTATCTGTGGTCGCCCGGCAGAATGAGCTCATCTCGAATGGGGAGCAGCATTCCCTCCGCATCCCCATTCCCGTACGCCGCACGCTTGGCAGTGCGGCGAGTATCTTGTCGCCGAAATCGCTGCCATCGATCAGCGAATGCGTCGCCGCGTCGGCGATCGCGGAGGCTGCGCCGGTGATCGCTTTGGCGGCGGTTTCGCCAACGCCGTGCAACTTAGCGCCGACCCAACCGCCCACAGCCGCACCCACGCCCGCCGCCGCAACGCCAGCCCAGGAAAACTCCTTCTGCAGCCCCGTGGCGACGCCGATGCCTTGTGTTATCGCGCTTGCGGCGATTGCGGAGCTCACTGGGCCCAGCTTGGCGAGCGTGGTTGCATCCACACTCACCGCGCCGCTGGGAATGGTGACGTAGTCGTTTGCGTCCATGTGCATCGGATCGAGCGTCGGATTGGTCGCCATCAGTTCGAGCACGCGCACGCGCGCGCGCACTTGCGCATCGCTGGCGCCGGCGGGCAGCGTGCGCTCGCCGACTTTCCAGAACGAGCCGTTGCTGCCGACGCGCTCGAACGTCGGCAATTGTGCCGAGAGCGCGGAGAGATCCAACGATGCAGACGGCTCAAGCGTTTCCGCTTCGATCTGCGCGACGGGCGTGAGTTCTTCCTCGCGCGTCATCGCGCCTATGAGCCCGTTCGCCGGCGCATTGCCGATCACACTCGGCAGCGCGGCGATGATGTTGTCGCCGAAATCGCTGCCCTCGATCAGTGAGCGCGTCGCCGCATTGCCAATCGCGTCGGCGGAGCTTGCGAGTATGGCGCCCACATTGCCCCCGACATGGCGTCCGACCCAGCCGCCGAGCGCTGCGCCCACGCCCGCGCCCGCAACGCCGGCCCAGGAGAATTCCTTCTGCATGCCGGTCGCAACGCCGATGCCTTGCGTGATGATGCTCACGCTCATGGCGAGGCCGGCCTGTTGAATAAGGCCGGGCGCGTTGTTCAGGAGATGGGTTTGCTGTGCGGCCTCGGTCGCGTGCGCGCCGGCGCCGCCGAACAGTTTGAGTCTGCTCAGACCCTTGGTCGCTCCGGCGCTGATCGCGGCAAGCGCGACCTGGTTCCAGGAGAACTTATCTTGGATGCCGGTGGCGACGCCGACCGCCTGCGACGCAGTCGAACCGACCGCGCCGGAGAACGCGCCGGCCGCAATCGCGCCGCCCAGATTGCCGAGCGCCCCGGCGAAGAATTCGCTGGTCGCGCCATAGGTGAACGCCGTCACCACCGCGGCGATGATCACCAAGATGATCGAGCTGCGACCCAAGTGCCGGCGCTGATCGCCGTACCAGCCGCAACGCCGCTGACCCCCTCGGCGACGATGGTGGTTGCTACAGCAGCGTTGGCGCCGGGAATGAGATTGCCGAAGAACTGCGCCGCCTGCGGGCCGACCCAAGCCGCCACCGCAATCGCGATCACGACCAACAGAATCTGGCCGAAAACGCCGCACTTATTTTTCTTCGGCTTCGGCGCGGCGACCGCGGTCGGCGCGGTGTTGCCCAGCACTTCCAGCGGGTCGTAGGGTTTGAAGGTTTCGGCATTGTTTTCGTTGCGCTGCACGCCGGCGGGGACGATCAGCGGCAGGCCTT
>CADEEA010000055.1 GCA_902826245.1 uncultured Alphaproteobacteria bacterium
CCGACAACCAGCAGCTGATGAACATCTGCCAGCGCATCGTCAGCCAGGTCGGCCGGCGCGTCGATGAAAGCTCGCCGATCTGCGACGCGCGCCTGCCGGACGGTTCGCGCGTCAACGTCATCGCGCCGCCGCTTGCGATCGATGGCCCCACCCTCACCATTCGAAAGTTCAAAAAGGACAAACTCAAACTCTCTAATCTGGTTGAATTCGGCTCGGTGTCGCCGGCTGGCGCGAAGATTCTGCAGATCATTGGCGCGTGCCGCTGCAATACGTTGATCTCGGGCGGTACGGGCTCAGGCAAGACGACGCTGCTTAACACGCTGACGGCGTTCATCGATCCCACGGAGCGCGTCATCACCTGCGAAGATGCCGCGGAATTGCAATTGCAACAGCCCCACGTCGTACGTCTCGAAACGCGGCCGCCGAACCTCGAAGGTTCCGGCCAGGTCACCATGCGCGATCTCGTCAAGAACTGCCTGCGGATGCGCCCCGAGCGCATCATCGTCGGCGAAGTGCGCGGCCCCGAAGCGTTCGACCTCCTGCAAGCGATGAACACCGGTCACGACGGCTCGATGGGCACGCTGCACGCCAACACGCCGCGCGAAGCGCTGTCGCGTCTTGAATCCATGATCACTATGGGCGGCTTCTCACTGCCGGCCAAAACCATCCGCGAAATTATTGTCGCCGCTGTCGATGTCGTGATCCAGGCCGCGCGCCTGCGCGACGGTTCGCGCCGGATCACGCAGATCACCGAAGTGCTGGGCCTGGAAGGCGACACCATCATCACTCAGGATTTGTTATTGTACGAAATCCAGGGCGAGGATCAGAACGGACGCGTCATCGGTCGCCATCGCGGCACTGGCGTCGGGCGCCCGCGTTTCTGGGAGCGGGCGCGCTATTTCGGACTTGAAAAGGAACTTGCACAGGCGCTCGACGAGACGGAGCAAGCGTAATGGATGTCTCATTACTCGCCGCCGTGCTCGCTTTCGTCGCCATCGGCGGCGCGGGGCTGGCGTTCGCCGGCAAAGGCCAACCCGCCACAGCAAGCAAGCGCGTCAAGGCGATGGCGGGCGGCCGCGGCGGCGACCGGCGCAAGCAAGTAGTCGATTCCGCTACCCTGAAACGCAAGCACACGACGCAAGAGGCGTTGAAGGAATTAGCCGCGAACGAAAAACAGTCGCGCAAGCGCCGCTTCTCAGTCAAAGGCCTACTCGCGCAGGCGGGCTTTAATGCGACCCCTAGCGCCTTCTGGATCGCCTCTGGCGTCATCGGCGCTCTGCTCGCCGTCGCCGGCATATTCATCCAGGGGCCGATCGGAGCGGCAATGGGCTTCTTCATCGGCTTTCTGGGTTTGCCGCGCTGGGGGCTTGGCATGATGGTCGCCGGACGCCAGAAAAAATTTGGAAACCAGCTCGCTGACGCCATCGATGTGATCGTGCGCGGCGTGAAATCCGGGCTGCCGCTCAACCAATGCCTGCGCATCATCGCCCAGGAGAGCCCGGAGCCATTGCGGGCTGAATTCCAGTCTCTTGTGGACGCGCAGGCCATGGGCGTTCCGCTCGATCAGAGCATGCAGCGCATGTACGACAACATGCCGCTGCCAGAGGTGAACTTCTTCAACATCGTGCTGGTTATCCAACAAAAGACCGGCGGCAATCTATCAGAATCGCTGGGCAACCTCTCCAACGTGTTGCGTTCGCGCAAACTGATGAAGGAGAAAGTGAAGGCGCTTTCGGCCGAAGCAAGCGCCTCGGCGATGATTATCGGTTCGCTGCCGGTGGTGGTGATGTCGATGGTGTGGTTCACGCGCCCCGATTACATTTCGATCCTGTTCGTGCATCCGACCGGGCACCTTATCCTGATGGCCTGCGCCGTGCTGATGTCGGTAGGCGTTTTCGTCATGCATAAGATGGTCAATTTCAAGTTCTGAGGCGTCGCCGTCATGGATATCGTCAAGACCATCACCGATCCGATCACCATCGCCGGCGTACTCGCGGCGGGAGCGTGCTTCGCCACAATCATGACGCTAGCCGCCCCGATCGTCGCCGATGATCGTCTCGGCGCTCGCCTGAAGGAAGTGGCCAAGAAGCGCGAAGAATTGCGCAAGAAGAGCCGCGCCGATCTTGCGCGCGGCGGCGCCGGCCTGCAGCACAAGGACGCGAACCAAATCGCCAAGGGATTGGTGCAGAAGCTCAACCTGCAAAAAGCGTTGGCCGATGACACTCTCACCGACAAATTGATCCGCGCGGGCCTTAGAGGTCACGCCGCGCAGACCATGTTCTATTTCTACCGCGCCGCATTGCCGATCGCATTCGGACTGGCGGCGATCCTTTACGTGGTTTTTCTCGGGCATGAACTCACGCTGCAGATGAAGCTGGCGGCTGTGGTTGGCGGCGTCGCCGCTGGCTTCTACGCCCCCAATCTCTACCTGCAGAACCTCGCCGACAAGCGACGCACCAAGATCATGCAAGCGTTTCCAGACAGTCTCGATATGATCCTAATCTGCGTGGAATCCGGTATGTCGGTCGAGATGGCGTTGGGACGGGTTGGGCAGGAGATCGCGCCGGCGTCGGTGGAGCTGGCGGAGGAGTTCGCTTTGACCACGGCTGAGCTCTCGTACCTGCCGGAACGCCGTCAAGCCTACGAGAATCTGGCGCGGCGCACGAACCACCCCGGCGTCAAAGCTGTGGCGATGGCGCTGACCCAGGCCGAGAAGTACGGCACGCCTGTGGGCCAAGCGCTGCGCGTCATGGCAAAGGAAAATCGCGACATGCGCTTGGCTGAGGCCGAGAAGAAGGCCGCCTCCCTGCCGCCGAAACTCACCGTGCCGATGATCGTGTTCTTCCTGCCGGTGCTGTTCTGCGTGATCATCGGCCCGGCGATGATTCAAGTGAACGAGATCTTGAACAAATAAATTTGTTAGGCGACGCCTACAACCCAGCGCCAGCTTTGCCGCCACACCACTCGACGCGTGATCGTCGAGCAAGAAAAGAGCGCCGGCTGCTCCTCGCCGTTGATGTATGTCGCCACACACGCGGACAAGTTTGCCGTTACGAGTGCGAGACGTTGGACCAGTCGAACACGGGCGAAACAGACTATATCGGGGTGGCGTCGTGTCGGCGCGCGAACTTTTCCGCGTACATGGCTTCATCGGCGCGCGCGACAGCGGTTTCGGGGTCTTCCACGATCGCGATCGGATGAACCCCGATCGAGACACCAACGCGGTGGGCGATTCCAGCATGGGTCACAGCCGCGCCGCCGACCCGCTCGCCCAACCAACGCGCCTTAGCGCGCGCCTCCTCAGGCTCGACCCGGTTCAGAATGATCCCGAATTCGTCTCCGCCCAGTCGTCCAACGACATCGCTCTCGCGCACGCTGTCGGTCAACAGCCGGGCGATCTGCTTCAACACCGCATCGCCAGCAGCGTGGCCATAGCCATCGTTAACCGCCTTGAAGCCGTCGAGATCAATGAACAGCACTGCCGCCTGGGCCTTGTAGCGTTCCACTTCCGACATCGTACGGTGCAACTCGCGCATGAAGGCGCGGCGGTTCAAAGTGGGGGTAAGCGTGTCGCGATCGGCAAGCGCTTCGGCAGCCTCGAGTTTGAGCGCCAGAGCGTCGCGCTCAGCAGCGAGTCGCTCGAGCACGCGCAGGCCGTGCGAAGAAACATCGCTCAGAGTGAGCCCAAGCTCACGCAGGCGCTGGCTCGTTTCGGCGCCGGATTTTCTGAGGCCCAGCAGCATGGAACTGAGTCATGGGGCTCGGGAGTAAAGGCCGTGTTAATTTTTGAGCGCCCGTTGCCTAACGCTTTTACCGGCACAGGTCGCCGCCCTCGCGACCGCCGTCGCCCCGCGCAAACGATATGAAAACTCGAAGGGAGTCCCCAGCCATTACCCGTCCCCCACGCTGAGCCGGTCCCGGCCAGCTAGGCGGTTTAGGCGCTGTAAGAAAGAGCGCACTGGACGCGCGGTGCGGCTTCCATTACTGGGCCGTTTTTTAGGAGCAGCCGGAAATGGCCGACGCCCCTGCCCCAGATGGCCCGGTGCTTGTGGGTCTTATCATGGGCTCGAAATCGGATTGGGACACTATGTCGGCGGCGGCGGAGGCGCTTGAGGCGCTCGGCGTGGCTTATGAAAGCAAGGTCGTCTCGGCGCATCGGACCCCGGAGCGCCTCTACCAATACGCGACCAGCGCCAAAGCACGCGGCCTCAAAGTGATCATCGCCGGCGCTGGCGGTGCGGCTCATTTGCCGGGGATGACTGCGGCGCTCACGCCATTGCCGGTGCTGGGCGTGCCGGTCAAAAGCAAGGAATTGAAGGGCGTCGATAGCCTGCTCTCCATCGTGCAGATGCCGAAAGGCGTGCCGGTTGGGACGTTGGCGATCGGGCAGGCGGGCGCCGCCAATGCCGGCTTGCTGGCGGCGGCAATACTCGCTCTTGGCGACGCAGGCCTAGCTGATCGGCTTGACGCTTATCGCGCCGCGCAGACCAAGGCGGTCGGCGAAGAGCCGCAATGAAGCCCGACATCAAGATCCCCCCCCCACCCATCCCCGGATTCGCGCAGCGAAGTCCGGGGCCTATAAACTCGAACGTTGGCGATTATAGGCCCCGGACTGAATGCTGCGCATTCATCCGGGGATGGGTTGGTGAGATTTGGCCGCGCATGTGATGAGCCAACTTTCGCCTGGCAAAACCATTGGCATTCTCGGCGGCGGCCAATTGGGTCGCATGCTCTCGCAGGCGGCCGCACAACTCGGGTTCGACGTCTGCATTTTCACCGACGAGCCCGACAGCCCCGCCGCGCGGGTTTCGGCGCGCACGTTCGTCGCCAATTACCTCGACGCCGCGGCGCTTACCGATTTCGCCCGCCGCGTCGATGTTGTCACAACTGAGTTCGAGAACGTCCCCGCGCAAACGGCGGAAATATTGCTTACGGCTGGCGCACGCGTCGCACCCAACCCGCGCGCGCTCGCGATTGCGCAGGATCGGGTTGATGAGAAGTCGTTTCTCAATACCTTAGGAATCGCCACGCCGCGCTTCGCCGCGGTGAGTTCGCAAGCCGAGCTTGACGCTGCGTTGCCGGAGATCGGAACGCCAGCGCTGCTCAAAACTCGACGCCTCGGCTATGACGGACGTGGGCAAATCCGCATCAACACGCCGCAGGACGCGAACGACGCTTACGAAAAACTCGGAGCGCCTGGAATACTCGAGGGCTGGTGCGGATTTGAGCGCGAGGTCTCCATTATCGCCGCACGCAGCGCCAATGGTGCGACCGCATTCTACGACGTGTGCGAGAACGTGCATTCGGGCGGCATCCTCTCTCGCACCATCCTCCCGGCGCGTGTCGAGGCCCATACCGAGCGCAGCGCTCGAGAAGCTGCGTCTGCGGTGTTAGGCGCGCTCGACTATGTCGGCGTGCTCACGATCGAATTTTTCCTCATGCCCGGGGGCGCGCTCGTCGCCAACGAAATCGCCCCGCGCGTCCATAATTCTGGGCATTGGACTATTGAGGGAGCAATGACCTCGCAATTCGAGCAGCACGTCCGCGCGATCGCCGGCTGGCCGCTTGGCGCAACGACGCGGCGCTGCGACGTCGAGATGATCAATCTGATCGGCGAAGATGCGCAAAGCTGGGAGGCCTGCGCCGCCGAGTCCAACGCGCGCCTCCACCTATACGGCAAACGCGACACCCGCGCAGGGCGCAAGATGGGGCACGTGACACGGCTGCTGGCCTAAGGCGCCTGCGCCGGCGTGACGTTCTCAAATGAGGCGGAAGCAAAACGAACTTGATCGTCTTGGAAGATGACGAAGGTGCCGCTCAGCGTAACCGGTTGGGTTCCCGACACCGGCGGCGCGCAAGCATATTTGTGAAAAAGCAACGTCACCAGAACGGACTGGCCCGGGCCTACAGATGTATAATTCTGCGGGTACGCGAGACGCTGCGCGGAAATCTGGCCGCTATCGAGTTTCAGACTCCCCAGTGACAATTGCGCGCGGCCCGAATTGCTCCACCGGCAGGCGCCGCCCAAGGGATCGCTTGCGCTGAAGTCGCCGACGCCCAATTGCACAAGCCTCCCGGCGACCAACACCTCGGCGGCGCTATTGTTGGTAAGGCGCACATTGGCGACAAGGGCGTCTGGTGTGTTGGCGAGACTTGTGAGCGTGGCCGACAGGTCGCCCTGCAGCGACTGCGCCGCGACCGCGACCTGCGGTGGCGCCTGTGCTGGCGTAGATTGCTGAATCGGGGCCTCCTGGGCAGCGGGCTGCCCGGCAGGGTTCGGCTGAGCGCGCTCGATGACGCGCTCCAACGTCGTTACCGGCACCACGACCGTGATCAGGTCCGGCTGAGCCATAAAGAGCCCCGCCACCGCCGCCGCGCCGCTTACCAAACCGGTAAGCGCGCTGATCCAGGACGGGATGCCCTCGGACTTGGATTGATTTTGATCGGTCACTTGCCCCCCCCCATTTCTTGCCTTTGAACATAGGCGCGTGCGAGCCAGTGGCGTCAACCTTAGTGACGCCACTCAACAACCGCCAATCCGTCGATCAGCGTTCCCAAGCTCGCCCGGTCCGACATGCCCAGCCCCACGCCCATGCCTGTGGACAAACAAGCACCAAGGGCGGCGGCGCGTCAACGGTATTCCAACGTGGTGTTTAGCGCGGAAACGCCTCGTCGCGGGAGCTGAACAGCCAAAACCCGATCGCGTACAAAAGCGGCGTGACGAACCAAAGCGCTTCGGAGGCCGCACTCGTCCACGACGGAACGATGCGCGTTGCAACGCTCTCGGCCCCCTCGCCGAACATCTGCACCCGCCCTAGCCCCAGCCAAATCGATACCGCCAACCCGCTGGCGCAAAGCCAAAACGCAATCGCGGTCGCGACAATGGGGCTGGTGCGCTCGACGTAATCGTCGGCAGGATGTTCCTCGAGATGGGTCAGGCTTGACCAGATCGTGATCGGCCAGAGCGCCGCCCTGAGGAACCGCGAAGAAGCTGCTTGCATGGCGCACCTCCAACCATGGTTCGTGGAAAACGAGCTATAGACTGGTTCCGGACAGAATGCGCGAAGTTGCGGAAATTTCAGGCTCACGAGTCGGCCAGCGCGCGCGCAAGCGCCAAGCTAGCCGCGCCGCAAGTCCGGCGGAAGCGCCTCCGAAGTCAGCGCTGCGATCGCCTCGCCCAGGCCCACAACATCCTGCGCCTCCCCGCCCAGACGGCGCAGCGCCACCGCGCCCCGCTCTGCTTCCTTGCGCCCAACGACGGCGATCACCGGTATTTTCGCCAGCGAATGCTCGCGGACTTTGTAACCGACCTTCTCATTGCGCAGGTCCAGTTCCACGCGCAGGCCCGCCGCGCACATTTGCGCCGCAACCTCGCGTGCGTAGGCGTCGGCGTCCTGGGTGATGGTGGCGATCACCACTTGCACTGGCGCCAGCCACATCGGAAACGCGCCGGCGCAATTCTCGATCAGGATGCCGATGAAGCGCTCCAGCGAGCCGAGTATAGCGCGGTGCAGCATGACCGGGCGGTGCTTGGCGCCGTCCTCACCGACATATTCCGCATCCAGCCGATCCGGCAGTACATAGTCGAGCTGGATCGTGCCGATGGTCCACTCGCGCCCGATCGCGTCTTTCACCGAAAAATCGAGTTTCGGCGCATAGAACGCGCCATCGCCTTCCGCGATCACCGGCTCGACGCCCGCCTTGCGCGCGGCGGCGAGCATCTGCGCTTCGGCCTTATCCCAGAACTCATCGCTGCCGGCGCGGATAGCGGGCCGCGTCGCCAGCGCGATCTTGTCGGTGGTCATGCCGAAATCGGCATGGATCGATTGCGCCAGCTTGATGAAATTCGTTGTCTCCGCCTCGATCTGGTCCTCGCGGCAGAAGATGTGTCCGTCGTCCTGGGTAAATGCACGCACGCGCATGAGCCCGTGCAGAGAGCCTGACGGTTCATAGCGGTGGCAGGCGCCGAATTCGGCCATGCGCAACGGCAGATCGCGATAGGAGCGCTGGCCGAACTTGAAAATCTGCACGTGGCCAGGACAATTCATCGGCTTCAACGACAGCGTTTCTTGTTCCGCCGTTTCGCAGATGAACATATTGGGGCGGTACTTGTCCCAATGGCCGGAGCGTTCCCAGAACACGCGGTCGAGCACTTGCGGCGTGCGCACTTCGACATACCCCGCCGCTTCGATGCGCCGGCGCATGTAAGCTTCAATCGTACGCCACAGCGTCAGGCCCTTCTGGTGCCAGAACACCATGCCGCGCCCCTCTTCCTGCATGTGGAAGAGATCGAGCGCGCGGCCGAGCTTGCGGTGATCGCGCTTCTCGGCTTCCTCGACGCGCTTGAGATAATCGGCAAGTTGCGCTTCATCGGCCCACGCCGTGCCATAGATGCGCTGCAGCTGCGCATTGTTCTGATCGCCACGCCAATACGCGCCGGCGAGCTTGGTGAGCTTGAAGGCTTTACCGAGCCGACCCGTCGATGGCAGGTGCGGGCCGCGGCAGAGATCCTTCCAGTCCTTGCCTTGGCGGTAAACACTGATCGCTTCGCCGACCGGAATGATGTCATCGATGATCTGCGCCTTGAAGGTCTCACCGATCGAACTGAAATGCGCGATCGCTTCTTCCCGATTCCACACCTCACGCTGAATCGGCAAATCGGCGTCAACGATCTCACGCATGCGCTTTTCGATCTTCTCGAAATCGTCGGTGGAGAAAGGCTCATCGCGAGCGAAATCGTAATAAAAGCCGTCTTCGACCGTCGGTCCGATCGTGACCTGCGTGCCTGGAAACAATTCCTGCACTGCCTGCGCCAACACGTGCGCCGCGTCATGGCGCAGCACTTCAAGTCCGTCAGCGCTATCGCGCATGACCAGTTCGAACGCGCCGCCGTTCTCGAGAGGCCGAGTGAGATCCCACCACGCGCCGTCAATTTTTGCGGCGACGACTTTTCTGGCCAACGATTTCGAGATGCCCTCGGCGATTGCGAGGGGCGTTGTCGCGTTCGCGTATTCACGCACGGCGCCATCGGGGAAGGATAGGGAAATGGACATTTGGAAGTCTCTCAGGGGTTAGCGACCCCTTCCCCCTTGCGGGGAGGGGGCAGGGGGTGAGGGGCGGGCAAGCACTCAGCCGCTGGCGCTGGTCGATACCCTCCCCGCCAATCCCCATAGCTCCACGGCGCAAACCACGGCGCGCGCGGCTTAAGCTCCGGCGCCGGGTCCCAGCCGCTGCCGCCCCACGGGTGACAACGGCACAGCCGCGCGCCGGCCATCCAGCTCCCGGCCCATGCCCCGTGCTCACGCACGCAATCGGCGGCGTAGGAGGAACAGGTCGGCAAATAACGGCACTCGCGCCCGATCAAGGGCGAAAGCGTCCATTTATAAAGCTGGATGAGGGCAAGCAGCCCCCGCGCAGGAATGCTCGGCGACATCGTGGATCAAGGGATTGGGTGAACAACAAGGACCGGGTCAAACGCCAGCCGCCGCGGCGCGCCCGATCCCGCGCCGCCGGCTCTAGCAGGTAGTTTGCGTGGTCCGAAGCATTACCGGTTCATACCAGACCAGCGCGCGAAGTGCAAAGGTGTGCTAAAATTGACCCATGCCATTTGAGCCCCGACTCGACATCCTCGTGGGCGTACTGGAATTGATGCTGGGCAATTATCACGCGCCGCCGATGCCAGTGCGCGCTTACATTTAGTCACAGCCCCTTCACTGCCGCCGCGATGTCCTCCAAAGCCGGCGTGCAGCGCACTTGGGTGAACGCGCCCCAGCAATCGGCGATGGGGCGACCCTCCAGATTGATTGTGTAACGTGAGGCGACATAATAATCCTCGTACGTGTCAGTGTAGCTCGCGTCCGCGGCTCCATTGAAGCCTGCAATACTTGCTTCAATCAGTGCATCGAGATCGCCTTCGGCGATGGCGCGCTCCTGCGCTTCGCTGCGGTCGAGAACCGCCTTTGCTCCCGGCGCCTGGGCGAATACGGCGCGCGCAGCTTCGCGATGCTGCGCCTCTGTCGGCTTGGTGAAATAGCCGGCGACGCCAGCGAGGATCAGCAGCAGAAACAGGAACCGGAACATGAGGGCCTCTAATCTATGTAGGTCATTCCAACAAAATTGCTTCACCACCGAGCTCGCCGGCGAGCGCTTGCATATCGTACACATCTCGCAACACGGCGCGAATGACCGCCGCGCTAACGGTGACGGCGCGGTTTAAGGCGCCATCATAGAAATATTCCCCGCCATTGGAGTGCATGTTGCCATCGAACATGACGCCGACAACACGCCCGTCGCGCCCGAGCAGCGGAGAGCCGGAATTTCCGCCAGTGATGTCGTTCGAAGAGGTCAAGTTGAAGATAACGTCAGGATCAAGGCGTGGGCGCGCCTCAATCCAACGCGGCGACAACACATAAGGCGCGGCCGCTGTGCTGCGTTCATAGAGCCCGCTCACACGGGTGAAAGGCGCGACCACGGCGCCGTCCGGCTCGGCCCAGCCAACAATTCGCCCGTACGAAAGCCGCGGACTAAAGCTCGCTTCAGGATAATGCTCTTCGCCGAAAGCGCGGAAGCGCGCGCGTGCTATCAATTCCTGCGCCCTGGCGACCGGACGCTCCACCTCTGCTTGGAAGCGCGCGCGCACCGCACGTGCGTCCCCATCCCAGGCGCGCACGAACGCGATCATCGGGTCGTCGCTGGCCGCAACTGCCTCCGCGCCGCCAGCCCAAAGTTGCATGCGATAGGCCGGGTCGGCCAAACTCGACCCAGCAAGCCGCGTCGCCAGCGCAGCGGGATTTTCCCCGCCAAGCAGGCGTTGCGCAATCGGCGCCTCCAGCCGATCGCGCGCGCTGGACAGCCAAGCGTCCAGGACCAAGCGCTCAAGCGCGGGCTCGACGCGCCGGCGTGCGCGCAAATTGTTCCCGACGGCGCTGACGCGCGCTTCACGGTAGCGCGCCATGCGCTCGGAATCAGGTTTTTCGCGCTCTGCAACGCCGCGCACGATATCGCGCGCCCACAAAAACAGGTCCGACCGCTGGCCGGCGCTTGCCTCCAGCAATTGGTGCTGCAGGAAGAAACCGGAATAAGCCCGCTGCGTACGCGCGATGGCGCCCCAGGAATCGCCGATTTCACGCGCTGACGCTCGATTGCGCTGCACGCGCGCTTGTAAGTCCGCTTCGCGTGCAGCAACAGGCGCGAGGTTCCGCGCGCGCGCAAGCGCTTCGCTGCGCCCGGCAAGTACTTGGATCGAATTCTCCAGCGCTTGAAGCGCACTCGCGGCCAACCGCGCCTGCTCGGCGCCGCCGCCCGCATACACTTCATAGCGAGCCTGCAGGTCGCGTAGCGTGGATAGCCGCCAGGGCAAGCTTACATCACGCTCAAACGCAAGTTCGGCGAGCGTGCGCAGGCGCGAGGTGACGCCTGGATTGCCGGCGGAGAGCACGATCTCGCCCTCCTGCACGGGCGTCAAACGCATCGAGAGGTGGCGCGGCGTGTGCGCCGGCGCGTCGTCTTCGTACAAGCGCAGAAGCGCAAAATCCACGCAATATCTAGGAAAGCGGAAATTATCGGCGCCGCCGCCGAACGCGGCCATCGATTGCTCCGGCGCAAACGCCAGGCGCACGTCATCGAAACGGTGATAGACATAAAGGCTGTAGCGCCCGCCATGGTGCAGCGTCACCACTTCGCACCAGGTGGGCGCGATCGAGCATTCGCTCTGAATGCGTGCGATCTCGTTGTCGCGCGTGCGTGAAAATTCTTCTGGCGCCGCGGTTGACGCCGCAGCATCGATGCGCGCCGTGATATCCGACACGCCGGTCAGCAGCGAGATGCTCAAATTGGGGCAGCGGCGCTCCTCGGCGCGCGTGCGCGCTTGGAAACCCGCCTCGATGTAATCGGCCTCGGCGCCCGACAGCGCGCTGATGCAGGAAATGACGCAATGCTGGTTGGTAAGGATCAAACCCTCGGCGCTGACGTTCGATGCCGAGCAGCCCGGCAAACGCGCCAGCCCGGCCATGGCTGCGTCGAGCCAAGCCTGGTCGGGCGCCCAGCCGAGATCGCGTTGCATCCGAGCACTTGGGAAGTGATCGAACGTCCACATCCCCTCTTCCGCCGCGACAGGCGCAGCGCAGAGAGCGATCAGCACGGCAGTGACCGCGCGCAAAAACTGGCGCATTGCGAAACGAATCCCTTAAACTCTCGCCGAGGGAAGCTGAAAAGCCGCCGCTATTCCAGCCCCAGCCCGGCCAGCATTTGCGCTTGCACGCTGGGAGAAAGAACGTCGGACTTGGCGATGAACTCGCGCGCTTGAGTTTCCGAGACACCGCGGATCAACACCTGGGCGCTGTCGTCGTTCCCGCCCGGGCCGCCCACGCCAGCGTTCACCTCCACGCTGCGGCCGCCGGCGTCAACGGATACGCGCCCCCCGCCTTCGCCCGCACCAGCGCCATCGCCGCTCACCGAGAGATTGATTCCCGGCAAACGGATCGAAACCACCCCTCGCTGTTCGTCGGCCTCGGGCGCTGGCGCACTTGCAAGCAGCGCTTGCACTTCGGTCTCAGCCATCAAGGCCGAGGCGCCTTCCGAGGCCCGCGCGGCGACGCTGCGTCCATCCGGAGAAGTCACCACGAAAAATCGCTCAGCCTCGCTGGCGCGGATTTCCAGCGTGTAACCACTGGGCGCATCCGCTCCACGGGTCCCTTCTTCGACATCGGTGTTCAAGTCGACACAAGCAGCGCACACCAATACAAAGCCGGCGGTCAACAAGCGCATTAATGCCTCCTGGAAAACAAAATAACCCGAACCGCGGCGAAAAAACCTGTATCGCCCATCCACGCGCAACGGTGGCTTATTGGGACGCTGGCGCCTAGATTTTTGACCCACCGCCCTCCAGCACATCCTCAAAAGTTCTGAGTCCACTCCGCTGCGCGTTTACCAACACCGCCATGTTGCCCGGCGCGTGCTTGTTATCGAGCATTTTCTCGTGCGCGTCGGGGATCTTGGCCCAGGGGAAGACTTCGCTCATCGCCGGATCGATGCGGCGGTCGATTACGAGCTGGTTGGCTTGGCTGGCGTGGTACAGATGCGCGAAGTGACTGCCCTGCACGCGCTTCTGGCGCATCCAGAGGAAGCGCGCGTCCATGGTGAGATTGTATCCCGTTGTGCCGGCGCAGATCACCACCATGCCGCCGCGCTTGCACACCAGCACCGAGACCGGAAACGTCGCTTCGCCCGGATGCTCGAACACGATGTCGACATCCTTGCTGCCAGTGATTTCCCAGATCGCTTTGCCGAACTTGCGGCTCTCTTTCATGTAATCGTTGAACTCAGGGCCGTTCACCTTTGGCAGCTGGCCCCAGCATTGGAAATCGTTGCGGTTGAGTACGGCTTTCGCGCCCATTGAGAGCACGTAGTCTTTTTTCTCTTCGGAGGACACCACGCCGATCGCGTGCGCGCCGCTGACCGCACACAGTTGTACAGCAAATACGCCCAGCCCTCCGCTGGCGCCCCACACCAGCACGTTTTGCCCCGGCCGCAGCACGTTGGGCCGCCAGCCGAAAAGCATCCGGTACGCAGTCGCCAGCGTCAGCGTGTAGCAGGCGCTTTCTTCCCAGGTGAGGTGCTTGGGCCGCGGCATCATCTGTCGCGCCTGCACTTTGCAGAATTGCGCGAACGAGCCGTCAGTGGTCTCGTAGCCCCAGATTTTCTGCGACGGTGAAAACATCGGGTCGCCGCCATTGCATTCTTCGTCGTCGCCATCGTCCTGATTGCAATGGATGACGACCTCGTCGCCCGGCTTCCAGCGCTTCACCTTCGCGCCTACGGCCCAGACGATCCCCGCCGCATCGGAACCGGCAACGTGATAAGGCTGCTTGTGCACGTCGAGCACGCTCATCGGCTCTCCGAGGGCTGCCCACACGCCGTTGTAATTGACCCCTGCCGCCATCACCAGCACCAGCGCCTCGTCTTCGCCGACTCCGGGCACGGGAACTTCCTCCAGCTGCATGGCGTGGCTGGGCCGGCCGTGCCGCTCCTTGCGGATCGCCCACGCCCACATCTTCTCCGGGACGTGGAATTGCGGAGGGATTTCGCCGATGGCGTAGATCGCTTTCGTCGATTTCAGTTTTGCTTGCACCATTGTTCGCCTCGCCATGCTGCGGCGCACAATGGCCGATTTGGGCATAGCGTCAATGGGAGGCGAAGGTCCGAATCACGGCGTCAACCCGCCGCCGCGATGGCGCCGTTCACCGCCTGGCGCCAGCCGGCGAGCAAGCACTCGCGCTCGCGCTTTTCCAATTGTGGTCGCCAAGCTTGCCCGGGCGCGGCGCCAACTGCGTCGAGCGAGCCGATCAAACGCGAACCAAGGGCGGCCAGCTTGGCCGCGCCAACGGCGGTAACCTCCTGAAATTGCGGACGCGCAACTTCCACGTCGCAAATGTCGGCGAGGAATTGCATGGCCCAGGTATTGGCGGTGAGCCCGCCATCCACCAGCAGCGAAGCAATCGCCGCGCCGTCAGCCCGCAGCGCGTCCAGGAGGTCGCGCGTCTGGTAGGCGATGGCTTCGAGCCCGGCGCGAACAACGTGCGCGGCGGTTGAATCCCGCGTGAGCCCGACGATGGTCCCGCGCGCGTTCGCGTTCCATTGCGGTGCGCCGAGGCCGGCGAACGCCGGCACAAGGTAGACCCCGCCATTATCGGCGAGCGATGCAGCGAGCGCTTCTGATTCCGCCGACGCGGCGATCAGCTTCAGCCCGTCCCGCAGCCATTGAACAGTAGCGCCGGCCGAGAAAATCGAGCCTTCCAGCGCATAAGCTAGGCTGCCGCCTGCTTGGTAACCGATGGTCGCCAGCAAGCGGTTTTGTGAGCGCGGCGCGCGCGCGCCCATGTTCATCACAAGAAAAGCGCCGGTGCCATAGGTGACCTTGGCCATTCCCGGCTTGAGGCAATTGTGGCCCACCAAGGCCGCCTGCTGATCGCCCGCCATGCCGGCGATGGGAATGGAGCCGCCGAACACATCCGTGCGCCCGAAACCCGCATCACAGGCGCGCACCTCCGGCAGCAGCGCGCGCGGCACACGCAGCAGCGCGCACATCTCATCGCTCCAGGCGCGCTGGTTGATATCGTACAGCAGCGTCCGCGAAGCATTGGTGATGTCGCTGGCGTGGACGCTCCCCTGCGTCAAGCGCCACACCAGAAACGATTCCACCGTGCCGAACGCCAGCTCGCCCGCTTCCGCCCGCGCGCGCAGGGCCGGATCCCGATCGAGGATCCAGGCGATCTTCGTTCCGGAAAAATACGGATCGAGCAGCAGGCCTGTGATTTCCTGCACGCGCTGTTCGTGCCCCGCGTCGCGCAGTGCAGCGCAGGTCTCTGCCGTACGGCGGTCCTGCCAGACGATGGCGCGATGCACGGGCGCGCCGGTCTTGCGATCCCACACCAGACTAGTCTCGCGCTGATTGGTGATGCCGATAGCGGCGATGTTCTGGGGTCCGCCGACTTGCGCGATCGCGTCGCGACAGACTTGCAAGGTCGCCGCCCAGATTTCCTCGCCATCGTGTTCGACCCAGCCCGGCTGTGGAAAATGCTGGGTCAGTTCGACCTGCGCGCTCGCGCGAGGAACAAAACCCAGATCGAAGGCGATGGCGCGAGTGGAGGTGGTGCCTTGGTCGATGGCGAGGATGTGCGTGCTCATGGGGCACGCACAAGAAGGCGGGGAGGCGCCGAGGTCAACAGACTTCGAGGGCCGTCGGGGCGGGGGAAAGCAACGGCCCTCTCCCAGCGCCTCCCCTGAGCAGAGCAGGTTCAGGGAGGAGAACCCTGCTCCGCTGTCTCGAGCGCGGCGCGGAAATCCGCCGACGCCGCCCGCATGCGCGCCATGGCGGCGTCAAGTTCCGCTGCGCTGACTTCGCGCCCGGCGGCGGCCATCGCTTCCACTTCAGCGCGGATCGAGGCGAGTTTCACTGCGAGGTCGTCGAGATTGGTCGCAACCGAAGCGCCCGCGGTCAGCGCCTTGGCGACGACGTCGAGTATCTCTCCCACTCGCACGCGGCTGTGGTTGGGAACCAAAGGCACGAACGCCGAGAGCGCGGCGAGCAGCATTTGCAATTGCAGGATCATGTTGAGCATCGGTTGGTCCTTTGGAGTTGTTTTTTGAATTCACACACCACCCATTCCCGGAGTGCAGCGCAGCGGCGCGTCCGGGACCCATAAACACGAACCGCTCGCGATCTTGGGCCCCGGACTTGACGCTCGCGCGCTAATCCGGGGATGGGTGGGAAATGGGAGCGCACTGAAACGCCCTAGCCCCTGCGCGCGCGTACAAGTTCTTCCAACTCCGTCACCGGCGCCTGCGCGGCGGCGATCGCTTCGCCCAGACGCCGCGCAGCGATGGTGAGGCCCATTGCTGCGCGTTCGAGCGTGGGCTGGCTTTCGCTCGTGGACGTTTCGAAATCCGCGCGCGCGTTCATGTAAGCGGTTATGGCGATCTCCAGCGTTTCCGCCGCGGGCGTCGCAACCGCCTCCGCTTGCCCAAGCGCGCGTTTGAACGCCATCGGCGCGTTGGGATCGCGGACGATGTCGGTGGCTTCCTCGATCACGGCTGCATAGGAATGCAAGAGCGCATAGGCGCGCTGATCGAGGGTGCGCGCGGCGCCGACCGGATTGACGATCTCGGTCTGGCCAGCGCGGATTGAGGCGCAAGCGGGCGTCGCCGCAAGCGCCAGGGCAAGCGCGATGGTGCGCAGGGGATATCGCATGTTGTACTCTCCTGTTTAAACGATGGGTCCGCGCGCGCGGGTGCGTCCGACGGCGACGCCTATGAGGCCAAGCGTGGTGACGAGATCGATCAGCGCATCGGCGAGCTGCTGCGCCACGCCCGCGGGCAACTCGACCGCGAACCGCCCCGCAACCGCGGCGATGGCGATGGCGGCGGCACTTCTGAGCGTGAGCGATCTGAGCGCCGGCTTTTCGCTTTCCGGCGCGGCGAAACTCTCGGGCGCGCTATCGGTGTAGGTCTCGATCAATGGGGTCTCCTCGGCTGCTGAGCGAGGAGAATACGGGCGCGCTTAGTCGGTCGGGTTGTTTGGGCTAAGATGTTGAAATTAGGAGCGGGAACGCGGGGTAGAGGCTAATCTATCCCCGGGTTCCATTGCTATCGAGGGGACACACACTCATCGCGCCGCCGGTGGGAGTTTGGCGGCGTTTGCGCACAAGCTCGCATCGCCCCAGAGCGCCGCCGCGATCCCCGACAGCGTGTGCCAGAAAGCCGTTCACGAAGCTCGACGCTGTTTCCCTGTCTGGAATCTAGCTTGAAGCACGCGGTTTCGTGGGCGGTCGTTCCAACAGCCTTATCTGTTCTTCGCTCACAGCAGGGGGCAAATAAGCTCGGCCCTCAATTTCCTGTAACCACCCGGTCGGAATGGCTACATTGTACATCTCAATAAGGTCAGGAAGATTGTCGAGCCAGCTCCGAATCCCGTCTGTTCGCGCGGCGAGGGATCCGCTTGTTCTTGCACCTGTGATTGGACAAGGGAACGACGCTCGGCTTGTGGCAGCCACGCGGGGACACACACTCATCGCGCCGCCGCTGGGAGTTTGGCGGCGGCTGCGCGATGAGTGTGTGTCCCCGCGTGCTACTCCGGCGCTACCGACACACCCTCCCCTTCGCCGCGTCATATTCCCGCTTCAGCCGCGCCACCAATTCCCCCGCGCTCACCACGCTGTGCACGCCGCCCACGCCCTGGCCTGCGCCCCAGATTTCTTTCCAGGCCTTGGCTTTCGAGCCCTCGCCGCCGCCGAAATTCATTTTGCTGGGATCGCTCTCCGGCAGATTTTCCGGATCGAGCCCGGCGGCGACAATCGAACCCTTGAGATAATTGCCCAGCACGCCGGTGAACAAATTGGTGTACACGACGTCCTCGGCGCGGCTGTCGACGATCATCTGCTTGTAGGCTTCCGAGGCGTTGGCTTCCTTGGTGGCGATAAAGGCCGAGCCGATATAAGCGAGGTCGGCGCCCATCGCCTGCGCCGCCAGCACCGCGCCGCCGTTCGCGATCGCGCCCGAAAGCAGCAGCGGGCCGTCGAAGAATTCGCGGATCTCCTGCACCAAGGCGAACGGCGACAATCCCCCCGCGTGCCCACCGGCGCCCGCGCACACTGCGATCAATCCGTCAGCGCCCTTCTCCAGCGCCTTCTTCGCGAACTTCACGTTGATGATGTCGTGCAGCACGATGCCGCCATAGGAATGGATGGCCTGGTTCACGTCCTCACGCGCGCCAAGCGAGGTGATCACGATGGGAACCTTGTGCTTCACGCAAGAGGCGACATCGGCCTCCAGGCGCTGATTGGTCTTGTGCACGATCTGGTTGACCGCATAGGGCGCGGCCGGCGCTTCCGGATGCGCCTCGTCCCACGCCGCGAGCTCCGCCCTGATGCGCGTGAGCCAATCGTCCAGCAGCGGCTGCGGGCGCGCGTTCAGCGCGGGAAACGACCCCACTATGCCGGCCTGGCACTGGGCGATCACCAATTCCGGGTTGGCGATAATGAATTGCGGGGCGCCAACAACAGGCAAACGCAGCTTATCGAACAGGGGCGGTAACGACATCGGGTCTCTCCTGGATTGGACGTAGCCGTTGCCGGTTGACGCGTCGATCCTGACATTGCGTCAAGCAACGGCGAATGAGATACAAACCCATCCCGGATGACGGCGCAGCCGACAGTCCGGGGCCCATGATCTCCAGATTTTGGGTTCATGGGCCCCGGAATTCGCTTCGCGAATCCGGGGATGGTATTTTTGGATTGATAAACGTGGGCAAAGGCACCTTGAGTCTGGGCGAAATCGCCGATGAAGCCGATTGGCGCGCGCTGGTCGAAAAGGGGTTGAAGGGCGCGCCCTGGGACAGGCTCGTCGGACGCACCGCCGACGGCATCGAACTGAAGCCGCTCTACCGCGAGAGCGACATTCACACCGCCGAGGATGTCTCAGGCTTTCCGGGCGCTGCGCCATTCGTACGCGGCGCCGCGGGCTGGACCATACGCCAGAGTTTTGCGCACCCCGACCCCGAGCAGACCAATCGGGAGATCCTGGCTGACCTCGCAGGCGGCGTCGGCGGCGTCGAGCTCGTGCTGGGCGAGAACGGCTGCGCGATCGAAAGCGCAACCGATCTCGACCGCGCGCTTGCCGGCGTGATCCTGGAAGCAGCGCCGATCTCGCTCGACGGCGCAACGCTCGCGCAGGCGCAGTGGCTGCGCGACAAGCTCAAAGGCGTGGCTGCGCCGGGCACCGCGTTCAATCTCGATCCCATCGGCGCAACGCTGCGCACTGGCGCCCACATCGCCAACGCATCCGAGTTCGCGGCGGCCGTAGCAAACGAACTCCCCCACGCCCGCGCCTTTCGGGTAGACGCGCGCATCGTCCACGAGGCGGGGGGATCGGAGGCACAGGAAATTGCCTACGCACTCTCCCTGGGCATCGGATACTTGCGTGAGCTTGACAAGCAAGGCTTGAGCATTGCGGCAGCAGCGGCGGCCATCGGCTTCGCGGTCTCCATCGGCGCCGATGTCCTGATCGAAACTGCAAAGCTGCGGGCGTTGCGTCTATGCTGGGCACGCGTGCTGGAGGCGAGCGGGGCAGCGCCAGAACACCGCGGCGCCCACATCCACGCCTTCACATCCAAGCGCATGATGACCCGTTACGATGCGGAAACCAACATCCTGCGCGTGACAACGGCCGCCTTCGCAGCCGCAATCGGCGGCGCAAGTGAGATCACCACATTGCCCTTCACCGATGCGCTCGGTCTGCCCACGCCATTCGCGCGGCGCGTCGCGCGCAACACGCAATTGGTGTTGAAGGAGGAATCCCATCTCGACCACGTCGCCGACCCCGCCGGGGGCGCGTGGTTCGTCGAAAAGCTGACGCGCGATCTCGCCGAGCACGCGTGGGCGAAGATGCAGGAGATCGAAGCGCAAGGCGGCATCGTCGCAGCGCTGGGCGCCGGGCGCCTGCAGCGGGAAGTCGTGAACACACGCGCGGCTCGCCAAGCCACGTTCGCGCGCCGCAAGGAAACCATCACTGGTGTCACCGATTTCCCTCTGCTTGGACAAAAGCCGCCCAAGCAAATGGACCGCCGGCACGCGCCGGCATTGGCCGGCGAGGGCGCCGGCTGTCCATATTTCGCGCCGATCCGTTGGGCCGAGCCTTTCGAGGCGTTGCGGGAACGGGCCGAGGGAAAATGCAATGGCGTTTTCTTCGCCACTTTGGGCCCACTCGCCGAGTTCACGCCGCGCGCGCAATTCGCGAAGAATTTGTTGGCTGTCGGCGGCGTTGCGTCGATTGGCGCGGAAGCAGAACACCAAGCCTGCGACGCCATGATCGCGGCGTTCAACGCAAGTGGCGCGAACGTCGCCATCATAGCAGGCGCCGACGCCCGCTATGCCAGCGAGGCCGAAGACGCCGCGCGCGCGTTGAAGGCCGCGGGCGGATTATGGGTCGCGCTCGCCGGCAAGCCGGGCGAACGTGAAGCTGCATTGCGAAGCGCAGGCGTTGACCAGTTCATCTTCGCTGGCGTCGACGTACTGAAGGAACTTGAAACGATCCACGCCGCACTCGGGATTGCCCCATGAGCGCAGTATGGCGGCCGCGCGATCTTTGCCGCACCGCTCGGCCGGGGCGACAGCGCGCTGTGATCGCCGGACTTGCCCTGGGCGCCGCCATCCTCGCCTGCTCGATCGTCGCCCTTCTTGCTGGCTGGTGGACGCCCTGGACAGGTCGCTTTGTGCAAGGCGTTGACGTTGCCCACCACCAGGGCGCGATAGATTGGCGCGCGCTGGCGGGTGACAACATCGCCTTCGCTTACATCAAAGCCACCGAAGGCGCCGAACACGTGGACACGCGTTTTGCGCAGAACTGGGAACAAGCCGGCGCGGCAGGGCTCTATCGCGGCGCGTATCATTTCTTCACGCTTTGCCAACCTGGCGCGAAGCAGGCGGCGAATTTCATCGCAGTTGTTCCGCGCGTGGGAGGGTCGTTACCGCATGCGCTTGACATGGAGCATATGGGGCCGTGTCGCGACGGCCCGACGATGACTGACATCGTCAGCGAAATGCGCGTGTGGCTCGCTTCTGTCGAAGCGCACTACGGCGCGCGCCCGCTGATCTACACCACACCCGAGTTCCACGACGCGCATTTGCGCGATGTAAACGGCGAGCGCTTTTGGATTCGCTCGCTGTTCGCGCGCCCGAATTTCCGCAAACAGGAATGGGTGATCTGGCAGCACCACAACAATGGACGCCGTCGTGGCGTGTCAGGGCCGGTTGACCTCAATGTGTTTCGCGGTGATGCGCAAGCGTTGTCGAAATTTGCGGGGCTAAATTGATGCGCAATTCCGATCGCTCGTCGGCGATTGTCGCTCCTTCCCCCCTTGAGGGGAGAAGGTGGCCTGAAAGGCCGGATGAGGGGAACGCGCGACCTCAAGGGAAACCGCAAACCCCTCACCCGTCCGCTACGCGGACACCCTCTCCCCTCAAGGGGAGAGAGTTGGCGCCGGAGCGCTGGCCATGACACTCGCCGATTTCTCCAGACTTTCACTCGAAACCAACGCGGCAAAAAGCTCGCCGCTCCCTGGCGACCCATGGCTCACGCCCGAAGACATCGCGGTGAAGCGCGCGTATTCGAGCGCGGATCGCGCGGGGCTTAATTTCGTTGACGGCTTCCCCGGCCTGCCGCCGTTCGGACGCGGGCCTTACCCCACCATGTATGTCCAACAACCCTGGACCATCCGCCAGTACGCGGGCTTCTCCACGGCGGAAGATTCCAATGCGTTCTACCGGCGCAATCTGGCGGCGGGGCAAAAGGGTCTCTCCGTCGCCTTCGATCTCGCTACCCATCGCGGCTATGATTCCGACCACCCGCGCGTCGTTGGCGATGTCGGCATGGCGGGCGTCGCCATCGATTCCATCTACGACATGCGAACCTTGTTTGACGGCATTCCGCTCGACCAGATGAGCGTGTCGATGACCATGAACGGCGCCGTACTGCCGATCATGGCGCTCTACATTGTCGCTGGCGAAGAGCAAGGCGTGGCCCACAACAAGCTCTCCGGCACCATCCAGAACGACATCCTCAAAGAATTCATGGTGCGCAACACCTTCATCTATCCGCCGAAGCCCTCGA
>CADEEA010000056.1 GCA_902826245.1 uncultured Alphaproteobacteria bacterium
CGGTTTCGCCCTGGCTCAAACTGGAGACCAGCACTTCCGGCGCCTCGGCGATGGAAACGCTAAAGCTGGGCTGGCCCTTGCCCAGCCTGGTGAAGAACTTCACGCGCGGACCGTGGCGCGCGACGGCGGTGCTGATGTGGACGAATCCATCCACGCCCGTCTTCGCGGGTTCAAGATTCGCCGTCTCGAACAGCTCCTGGTCCAGGGCGATCGCAGCGGTGTCCATTGGCGCAGCCTAGCATAGTTTGGCGGCGCCCGAAAGTCGGTCCCCGCTTGCTTCCCCCCGCCCGCGAGCTAGGTTGGCGCCCCCAACAGGAGCGGCCCGCTTGAAGCCCACCGACATCAAGAACCCGGACTATTTCCACAAGGTCGTGGATTGCCAGTGGGCGTGTCCGGCCCATACGCCGGTGCCGGAATATATCCGGCTGATCGCAGACCGGCGCTATACCGACGCTTACATGATCAATTGGAAGTCGAACGTGTTCCCGGGCGTACTCGGGCGCACCTGCGATCGTCCATGTGAGCCAGCCTGCCGTCGGGGGCGGGTGGAAGATGCAGAGGGCAAGCCCGAGCCGGTTGCGATCTGCCGGCTGAAACGCGTCGCCGCCGACAACAAGGATGCGGATTTTGCCGCGCTGCTGCCGGCCAAAGCCAAGAAGAAGAATGGCAAGCGCATCGCCTGCATCGGCGCGGGACCGGCTTCGCTGACTGTGGCCCGCGATCTCTTGCCGCTGGGCTACGAGGTCCACATTTTCGACGCCGATCAGAAGGGCGGCGGCATGATCCGCACGCAAATTCCGCGCTTCCGATTGCCGGAAAGCGTGATCGACGAAGAGGTGAATTACATTCTGGCGTACGAGCCGGTCACCCATTTCGGCGAACGCGTCGAGAGCCTGAAGGCGCTATTGACGCAGAAATGGGACGCGGTGTTCGTCGGCACCGGCGCGCCGCGCGGACGCGATCTCAATTTGCCAGGCCAGAAGGAAGCCGCCGCCAATATCCATATCGGCATCGATTGGCTCTCCAGCGTCTCGTTCGAGCACGTCGACAAAATCGGCAAGCGCGTGATCGTGCTGGGCGGGGGCAACACCGCCATGGATTGCTGCCGCACGTCGCGCCGGCTGGGCGGGGAGGACGTGAAAGTCATCGTCCGCTCCGGCTTCGAGGAGATGAAGGCGAGCCCGTGGGAAAAGGAGGACGCGATGCACGAAGGCATCCCGATCCTGAACTTCCTGTCGCCGAAGGAATTCACCCACAAGAACGGCAAGCTCACGGGCGTCATTTTCACCAAAATGCATTGGCTGGAGGAGGGCGGCAAAAAGAAGCTCCTCGCCACCGGCGAACCGGACGTGCACCACGAATGCGATGACGTGCTGATGGCGGTCGGCCAGGAGAATTCGTTTCCCTGGATCGAGCGCGATATCGGCATGGAGTTCGACAAATGGGACATGCCGGTCGTCGACCAGGTGACCATGCAATCGTCGATCCCGAACGTGTTCTTCGGCGGCGACGCCGCGTTCGGGCCGAAGAACATCATCTGGGCGGTGGCGCATGGCCACGATGCGGCGGTGTCGATCGATCTGTTCCTGAACAAGAAGGATGTGCGCGCCGATCGCCCGCCGCCGGGCGTGTCGATGATGTCCACCAAGATGGGCATCCACGAATGGAGCTATGACAACGACGTCTCGCTCGATCTGCGTTACAAAGTGCCGCTGGTTGAGCCGGAAGTGGCGCTGCGCAATGTCAAGATCGAGGTCGAAAAGGGCTTCGATCCGCTGCTCGGCTTCAAGGAAGCGCAACGCTGCCTCAATTGCGACGTGCAGACAGTATTCGCCGCCGATCTGTGCATCGAGTGCGACGCCTGCGTCGACATCTGCCCGATGGATTGCATTACGTTCACCGAAAACGGCGAGGAGACAGTGCTGCGGGAGCGCCTGAGCGCGCCGGCGAAAAATCTAACGCAGGATTTGTATGTCGCCGATGGCCTGAAAACCGGGCGCATCATGGCCAAGGATGAGGACGTATGCCTGCATTGTGGCCTGTGCGCCGAGCGCTGCCCGACCGGGGCCTGGGACATGCAGAAATTCTATCTTGAAATGACGCACGCGGGGTGCGCCTCCGCCCCGCCTTCTCGCAAACGCGAGACTGCGCCTGCGAAGTGACAGCGTGGTAAGGCTTGTGGATTGCGCTTGCCGTGACGGCGGCGCGAATCTAGTCTGGCGGCGCTGGGGGAGCTTTGTGAGTGCGCGGAAGCGCACGCCTTGCGGCGCTCCATTGAAGCGTCGCCAGACCCAGGGGAATTGCCATGAAATTCCGTCTCGCCACAGCGCTTGCGCTCAGCTTCGCTCTCACCGCCACTCCAGTTGCGCTCGCCGAACAGCAAGCAGCGCAATTCAGATCCGTCGCGCCGCAGAGTTTCAGTGCTGAAGACCTGCGCGCATATGGGTTGAGCGCAAATGACGCGACGCAGGTCGCGGAATTGCAGCGTCAAGGCTATCAAGTGCGCGTACTGAGCGCCGAAGAAGCCGCGCAATATTCTGGCGGCATGTCCAACCGGACCTGGTGGATTATCGGAGCCGTCGTTGTCATCGCCGTGGTGCTCGCCTCGGACTGATGGCGCTGAAGCGGTTTCTGATTCTGCTGACGGCCTGCGTGGCCGCGTGCGCGACCAATCCGACCTCGGATGTGGCGTCGTTCGCGGCGCGCAGCGCCAGCAATAGCTTTGAGCCGTTCGAGCGGCCGCTGGCGGCCGAAGGCGCTTTGGTGCTTCCGATCGTGCATGACCGCCAGACTTCCGGCGCTTCGTGCGGGGCCCATGCCTTGGCCAGCGTGGTGAATTATTGGCGCGGCGCCGGCACGGTCAGCGGCGACGCGTTGTTTGCGAACTCGCCGCCCGGCAATCGTGAAACCGGGTACACGCTCGCAGAATTGAGTGTCTTAGCCAGCAATAACGGCCTGCTGGCGTCCAGCGTGCGCCTAAACTTGCCTGATCTGATCCGAGAGCTGGAGAGCGGCCGGCCGGTCCTGTTGCCGGTTAGGGTGCCCTCGATTTTTGTCCAGGACCGCACCCTGCCTGCCGCTGATCAACCCCTGATCGACCGCGCCGCCGACTTCGCGGCCCAAAGGGTTGGCCGGGTGTCGGAAATGACCAATCTCGCGCTGGTGAACCATTATGTCGTGCTGGTCGGCTACGATCGGGATCGCGCCGTAGTGGTCGAGCCGGTGATGGGGTTTCGCACCATCAGTTTCGAGCGCCTGGCGCGCTATCGGCGGCCGTTCGACGACGCCGCCATCGTGCTAAGCGCGCCGCCCCAAGCGCCAACGCAGCGGCCGGGGCGGCGCAGCGGATTGTAAGCTCCAGCCCCCCTTCAACGATGCCGCGCGAGAGTCAAACAAGGCAGTGTTGCCGGCGATGGCAACGCAGACCCCGCCCTCTTCACCCCCGCCGCCCAACCGGCTAATACGATAGGCCCAGATGCGGAGCGGCCGCAGGAAGGGTTTCGGAGGGCGCGCCGACCCGCATGTCAACGCGTCTGCTATTCGAATGGGATCCGAGCAAGGCGCGCACAAACGCGGACAAGCACGGGTTGACCTTCGAGCAAGCAATGGCCGTCTTTGACGACCCGCTTGCTCTCTCTGTCTTGGATAGAGCAAGCGCGGAGGAGGAGCGGTGGATCACGATAGGTCTTGCCGCCGCCGCGGGAATAGTTTTGGTGGTGCACACGCATATCGAACTCGACAGCGAAACAGCGGCGATCAGGATTATTTCCGCACGCCGCCCAACCGCAAACGAACGGAGACAATACGAAAATGACAGGCAGTGACGATTCGGACGAGGTCGAATTCACAGGAGGCGTCCGCGGCCGCTTTCACAAACCTGGTGCTGTGCTTGTTCCTCCCGTTCATCTCGATCCGGACGTTCTGGCCGTCATGCGGGGATTGGCCGCCGAAATGGGCGTCGCATTGGATGAGGTCGTGAACGAGCGGCTTCGTAAGTCGCTGGAGACGGCCTGAGCCATGGCTATCGCCGCGACCAACGATTTCGTCGTCAAATTCGCCAATGTGAACGGCTCGGGCTCGGCGAGCGCGAACGGCCTGTTCGCGAAAGCGGTTCTGCGCATGGGCGTGCCGGTGGGCGCGCGCAACATCTTCCCGTCGAACATCCAGGGCCTGCCGACCTGGTATGAGGTTCGCGTCAGCGAAGAGGGATGGCTGGGCAGGCGCGGCGGCGTCGATCTCATGGTCGCGATGAACCCGCAGACTTGGGAAGCCGACGTAAAGGGCATCGAGCCGGGCGGCTATTTGCTCTACGACAGCTCCAAGCCGCTGCCGGCGTCTAAGTTTCGCGACGACATCCAACTTATCGGCGCGCCGCTTACCGAACTGATCGCTGCTGAATTCGCCAATCCGCGCGAGCGGCAATTGTTCAAGAACATCTGCTATGTGGGTGTGCTCGCGCAGCTTCTGGGCATCGAGACCGATCTGGTCAAGCAATTGCTGACCGACGAGTTCAAGGGCAAGGACAAGCTGATCCAGCCGAATTTCAAGGCATTCGAACTCGGGCGCTCCTATGCTGAGCAAGACATCACGCCCATCGGCTTAAAGCTGCGCCATGCCGACAAGGTCGGCGATCGCATTTTTATCGAGGGCAACGAAGCGGCGGGGCTCGGCGCGGTCTATGGCGGGGCGACGTTCTGCGCCTGGTACCCGATCACGCCCTCGACCTCGCTGGCGGAGGGGTTTCAGAAATATTGTACCAAACTGCGCCACGACGACGACGGCAAAGCCAAATACGCTATCGTGCAAGCTGAAGACGAAATCGCCTCGATCGGCATGGTGATGGGCGCAGGCTGGGCTGGCGCTCGCGCCTTCACGTGCACCTCGGGGCCGGGCATCTCGCTGATGAACGAGTTTGTCGGCTTCTCGTACTACGCCGAGGTGCCGGCGGTAATCTTCGATGTGCAACGCGGCGGACCCTCCACCGGCATGCCGACCCGTACTCAGCAATCGGATTTGCTGCTCGCAGCCTACGCCAGCCACGGCGACACCAAGCATCCGATGCTGTTTCCCGCCAACCCGACCGAGGCGTTCGAGTTCGCGGCGCTGTCTTTCGATCTCGCGGATTTTTTTCAGACCACGATTTTCGTGATGCTCGAGCTCGACATCGGCATGCAGGAATGGCTGACCGCACCGTTCAAATGGGACGAGAAGCGCGCGCTCAATCGCGGCAAAGTGCTGACTGCTGAGCAATTGGAGGCGGGTGTCGCGTTCGGGCGCTACCGCGATGTCGATGGCGACGCGGTGCCCTACCGCACTTATCCCGGCACGCATCCGAGCAAGGGCTCGTATTTCACCCGCGGCTCCAGCCACGACAAGGACGCGCGCTACAGCGAACGCGGCGAGGACTATACCGAGGGCATGGAGCGCCTGCTGCGCAAATGGGAGACGATGAAATCCCATGTTCCAGCGCCGATCCGCAAGAACGCCAAGAAGCGCACCCCCGACGGAATCATCTATTTCGGCTCAACAGAGCCGGCGATGGACGAGGCGCTGGCGGCGCTCGAAGCCCAAGGCGCACATTTCGACGCCCTGCGCTTGCGGGCGTTTCCGTTCCCGGACGAAGTGTTCGAGTTCATCCGCGCGCACGAGCAAGTGTTCGTGGTCGAGCAGAACCGCGACGCACAACTAAAATCGCTGCTGGTGAACGAAGGCGGCGTACATCCGGCGCGGCTTGTGTCGGTGCTGCACTATGACGGCACCCCGATCACGGCGCGGTTCATCGTCAAGACAATCTCCGACAAGATCAAAGCAAGCCAGGCCGCTGCGGCGCCTGAGAAGGTGAAATAGGGTTTGACCTTTTTTAGAAAGGTAATACCTTTTTGAAGTGAAATACGGGAATCTCAAAGCGTATCTAGCTTCAAGCGGCGCCGAGCGCATTGCGCTGTCGTTTGGGGACGTGGCGCGCGTCGCGGGGGTGACTTTGCCCGCCTCGGCCTATCGCCGCGCCCAGTGGTGGCAGAACGATTCCGTGCATCATGTGCAGGCGCAGGCTTGGCTTGGCGCGGGGTACCGAACCGAAGCCGTAAACCTGGCCAAGCAGAGCGTCGAGTTCGTCCGCGTGCGAAGCGCAGGGCCGGGAGTGCGGGAGACGGCGGAAATTTTCGAACCGCGCCCTAAGCCAGTCGCGCGCCATCCTATGATCGGCGCCATGAAGGGCACGTTCACGATCTCTCCCGAGTGGGATGTGACTAAGCCCGCTTTCGATGAGGAAGACATGGCGGAGTGGGAGGCGAGCCTGGAGCGGAAAGCAAAGCTGATTGAAGAAGGGTTGCGCGGTAAACGCGCGTGAGACCGCCGTTCTTGCTCGACACTTGCGCGGCCATGTGGATCCTCTCTGGCGCAATTGGAAGCAAGACGGAGAAGGCGTTGACCGAGGCGTACAACGCGGGGTTTCCGACCTACGTGTCGCCAATCACAGCGTGGGAAGTGAGTGTACAGGCGCGCAAGCGGCGCTTTGCCTCCACGCTTACACCCAAGCTTTGGTTCGAGAAGGTGATGGCCCTGCCGGGCGCAGCGCTCGCCCAAATGCCCCCCAACCTACTCATCGCGTCCAATGACCTGCCTGATTTCCCGACCAACGACCCAGCCGACCGCATCATCGCCGCCACCGGGCGCGCATACGGCTTTACTGTAGTCACGCGCGACGAGGCGCTGCTAGAGTATGGCCAACGAGGATATCTGAGCGTGCTTGAATGTTAGAATCGCCGCCGACACGTTGCCGTCATTCCGGACGCGCGGAGCGCGATCCGGAATCCAGGAGATCGAATGGCGCAGCTGTGGCCCCTGGGTTCCGGGTTCGGCTTCGCCGCCCCGGAATGACGGAAGGAGGGCTTGTTTTGAGCGGTTGGTACAGGAGCAAACGTAGAATATGACCTATATCGCCAAGCCGCCGCTGCACCATCCCTCGCTGGAGAAGAACGCGCTCGGCTTCACGCGGCGTGATTACGAAGGCCGCATCTCCACGCTTTGCGCCGGCTGTGGCCACGATTCGATCAGCGCCGCGATTATCCAGGCTTGCTACGAGATCGACCTTGCGCCGCATCGGCTGGCGAAATTCTCCGGCATCGGTTGCTCCTCGAAAACGCCGGACTATTTCGTCTCGCCGGCGCATGGGTTCAACGCCGTGCACGGGCGCATGCCCTCGGTGCTTACGGGCGCCAATATCGCCGCCAAGGACCTGATCTATCTCGGCGTCTCCGGCGACGGCGACACGGCCTCAATCGGCCTCGGCCAGTTCGCGCACGCAGTGCGGCGCGGCGTCAACATGACGTATATTGTCGAGAACAATGGCGTCTATGGGCTCACCAAGGGGCAATTCTCCGCCACTTCCGACAAAGGCTCGAAAGCGAAGAAAGGCGCCGAGAACAAGGACAGCGCCATTGATCTCGTCATGCTGGCGCTGCAGCTTGGCGCGACCTATGTCGGCCGCTCTTTCTCCGGCGACAAGGCGCAATTGGTGCCGCTGATCAAAGGCGCGCTTTCGCACAAAGGCGCGGCGATCCTCGACGTGATCAGCCCGTGCGTGGCGTTCAATAATCACGTCGGCTCGACCAAGAGTTTCGACTATGTGCGCGCCCACAATGAAGCGGTAAACCGCATGGACGTGATTACGCCGCGTGCTCCGATTACGGCGCAGTACGAGCCCGGCGAACTGATAGAAGTACGCCAGCACGACGGCTCGATCCTGCGTTTCCGCAAGCTGGAGGACGATTACGATCCGTCCCGCCGCAATGCAGCGCTCGCGTATCTCGGGCGCAAGGCGCAAGAGGGCGAGATCGTTACCGGGTTGCTCTACGTCGATCCCGAAGCGTCCGATCTGCACGACGGGCTGAACACGGTGGACACGCCGCTGAACAAACTGACAGACCGCGATTTGGTGCCGCCGGTGAGCGCGCTGGAGAAGATCAACGCGGGGCTGCGGTGAAATTGAGGTCATGGGCGTGGCCGCCGGTCCCCTAGCACTCTCTCCCACCATCTGAGGTTCGTCATTCCGGACGCGGGTTCCGGGTTCGCACTGCGTGCGCCCCGGAATGGCCGATGCTCTTGCGATTTCGGGCCGTTGGCATCAGTTTGATCGGACCGCTCACCCGAACCGCTCGATCTCAAACGCACGCAAATCGATCGGCGCTTCCCGCTCTACGGCGATGCTCGCGATAATTTCGGCCGTCGCTGCGCACATGGTCAGCCCCAGATGCGCGTGTCCGAATGCATAGAGCACGTTCGGCGCCCGCGCGAGCCGGCCGATTGCGGGGACATAATCCGGCAGAGTGGGGCGCGGTCCCACCCATCGATCTGGCGTTGAAGAAAATCTCACGCCGAGTTCCCCGATGCGCCGCTCCAGCAGGCGCCATTTCCGTGTGTCGCCCGGCGCGTCCGGCGAGCCAAACTCGATGCAAGAGGTTGCGCGCAGGCCGCTTGTGAACCGCGAAAACACGACGAAATGCTGCTCGAACACGGTCGTTGGCAAATCTTCAGGCCAATCGTGCTGCAGGCTCTGCACAGAATAGCCGCGCTCGCCGATCAGCGGCGCAGCTTGGCCGAGCTGGCGCATGAGTGCGCCCGACCAGGCGCCTGCGGCGATCAGGACCGCGTCGGCGCGCGGGGCCGCGCCGCTCTCAAGCGCGACCGCGCCGCCGTCATCGACGCGCGCAACCTTGCCCGCGACAATCTCGCCGCCAATTGCGACAAACGCCGCCAGGATCGCATCGCGCGCGCCTTGCGGATCGCGCACTTGGCCGGTGCCGCTGAACAGGATGCCCGCGCGCGGCGGACGTTTCATGATTGGCCCGTAGCGGGCGAGTTCATCGCTACTCAGGTCGCGCCATGTGGCCGCGCCCCAGTTCGTGCGCTCGGCGGACCTGCGCCCGCGCTCGGCGCCGCGCGCGGAGGTCCAGGCGGTGACATGGCCATGCGGGAGCACGAGGTCCGGCGCGCTCACGTCGCGCGCCAAACGCCGCCAGGCGCCCATGGTGTCGAACAGCAGGGCGCTCAAAGCCGCCCGTCCGCGCGCTGCGGCGCCAGGATCGCAGGCGCGCAGAAAACGAGACGCCCAGGGCAGCACCTGCCCCGCATCGCTCCAGCGAAAATCCAGCGGCCCTCCCAGCGCGAAGCTCGAAGCCGGTGCGCGGAGCACATTGCTCCATGTCGCCCACGGCGACACCTGCTCGGCGCCGATATGGCCGGCATTGCCGTAGGAGGCGGCGCGGCGCTTGTCGCCGGGGTCGATCAGAATCGTGCGGATGCCGGCCTGCTGCAGCCGGAACGCGCAAGCCGCGCCTACGAGGCCGCCGCCAATGACCAGAATAGATTTCATCGCAGTCCAGTTTTGCTTCAGGCGATGGATCGTATAGCCTTGCCGTGTTTGTAAGCGAGGGCGCGGATGAAAGTCGATTGGGCCGGCGTATTTCCAGCAGCGACGACGCAATTCGCCGCCGATCTCTCAATTGATATTGCCGCCACCCAGAAGGTGCAGGACGCGCTGGTGCGCGACGGCGTTCACGGCCTCATCGCCATGGGCACGGTGGGGGAGAACAATTCGCTCGAGGCCGAGGAAAAACGCGCCGTGCTGAAGGCCGCGGTGGAGGCGGTGGATGGTCGGATCCCAGTCATTGCGGGGGTTTCGGAGCTGGACACCAAGCGCGCCGCCGCCTTCGCGCGCGACGCGGAGAAGCTTGGCGCTGACGGGCTTATGGTGCTGCCGGCGATGGTGTATGTCCCGACGGAAGCGGAATTGGTGGCGCACTTCCGCGCGGTGGCGCAGGCGAGCGCGCTGCCGATCATGCTTTACAATAATCCGCCAGCGTATCGGGTTTCGGTCGGCGTCGATGCGCTGAAGCAGCTGAGCGACTGCGAAAATATCGTTTGCCTCAAGGAAAGCGCACCGGACACGCGCCGCTTCACCGATCTGTTTAATGCGCTGGGCGAACGTTATGTGCTGTTTGCGGGACTAGACGATGTAGCGCTTGAGGGATTGCTGCTCGGCGCCCGCGGCTGGGTGTCGGGCCTCACCAATGCGTTTCCGAAAGAGTCGCTGGCGCTTTACGCAGCAGCGCGTCGCGGCGATCTCGAAACCGCGCGCGCGATTTATCGCTGGTTCATGCCGCTGCTGCACTTGGACGCCGAGCACGATCTGGTGCAGTCGATCAAGCTGGCCGAACAGATCATGGGCCGCGGCAGCGAGCGCGTGCGTCCGCCACGCTATCCGCTCACTGGCGCGCGCCGCGCGGAGGTGATCGCGTTGGTGGAGCAGGCGGCGGCGAGCAGGCCTGGAATGAAACACTGATGATCCAGGAAGCCACCCATCCCCGAATGCGAGCGCAGCGTAGCATTCCGGGGCCCAGGAACACCCTCGGTTCGTGTTCATGGGTTCCGGACTTTGCCTTCGGCAAATCCGGGAATGGGTGGTTGCGTAGTTCAACAAATAGGTGTGCCAGCCGATGATCCGCCACACCTTCCGCTGCATCGACGGCCACACCGCGGGCAATCCTGTGCGACTCGTAGTCGAGGGCGCGCCCGAACTGTGTGGCGCCACTATGAGCGAACGCCGCCAGGATTTTCTGGCGCGTTATGACTGGATTCGCACCGGGCTCTGCTTCGAGCCGCGCGGCCACGACATGATGAGCGGGGGCTTTCTCTATCCGCCGACCAGTGCGGAAGCCGACGTCGGCATTCTGTTTATGGAGACCAGCGGCTGCCTCCCCATGTGTGGGCACGGCACGATTGGAATAGTCACTTTCGGCATTGAGCAGGGGCTGATCAAGCCGCGCCAATCGGGGCGTTTCGTCGCCGACGTCCCAGCAGGCGCCATCGCGCTTTCTTATGTCCAGGCAGACGAACGCGTCAGCAGCGTTCGCATCACAAACGTGGCGAGTTACGTCGCTAAGCAGGGAATTGACGTCTTCGTGCCGGGTTTCGGCTCGCTCATGGTCGATGTCGCTTATGGTGGAAACTTCTATGCCATTATCGAGCCTCAGGGCGCCTATCGAGGTCTCGACGATCTCGGTGCGGCCCGCATCTTGGCGCTGTCGCCGCTTGTGCGCAGGCTGGTTCGGGAACAGGTTACGCCCGTGCATCCGCTCGATCCGACTATCAGCGGCGTTTCTCACGTGATGTGGACTGATGCGCCCAAAGGCGAAGGCGCGCACGGGCGCAACGCGGTGTTCTATGGCGATAAAGCCATCGACCGCAGCCCCTGCGGCACAGGAACTTCTGCGCGCATGGCGCACTTACACGCTCAAGGCAAACTTAAGCTTGGCGAGGGTTTTATCCATGAAAGTTATATCGGCAGCCGCTTCATCGGCCGCATCGAAGCGGAGACGGAGCTAGCGGGCATGCCTGCGATCATTCCCTCCATCGAGGGTTCAGCCATCGCCACCGGGCGAAACGAGATTTGGATTGATGATGAAGACGTATTCGCGCATGGCTTTCTGGTGGTCTAGGCATACGGCAGGAGTTTCGGCTTCACCTGCCAACCGGGGGAGGCGCTTGTGGTTCTTTATGCTCTGCTGACAGCGTTGGCGCTGCTTGCAATTGTGTTTCTTACTGTGATTGTGCGAACTGCGATCAAGCGCGGCGACTTGCCGGCGAGCCTGTTTGAAGCCATCGGCCTCGGCGCGGTCACCAATTTCTTCGACACCTTAGGGATCGGCTCGTTTGCGCCGACAACTGCATGGATCAAATTCCGCAAGCTGGTGCCGGACAGTTTCATTCCCGCGGTGTTGAATGTCGGCCATGCGCTGCCGACAGTAGCGCAAGCTGCGATCTTTTTCGTGCTGCTTGGCGTGCGGGTCGATCCGCTGCTGCTGACGGCGTGCATCGTCGCTGCGGTGCTCGGCGGTTTGGTGGGTGCGCCGCTGGTGGTGCGCGCTCCGGTTCGCCTGGTGCAGGGCATAGTTGGGGTAGCCCTGCTGATCGCGGCTTCGCTCTACGCCATGAGCAACCTCAATTGGTTTCCTATTGGCGGCGACGCCACTGCGTTGACTGGCCCGTTCTTGTACGTCGCCGTCGGCATGCATTTTCTACTCGGTGTGTTGATGTCGTTCGGCATTGGGCTTTACGCCCCCTCCCTGATCATGTTGAGCCTGATGGGGTTGGACCCCAAGCTCGCCTTTCCGATCATGGCCGGCGCCTGCGCCTTTCTGATGCCGACCACCGGATTCCGCTTCGCGGCTTCCGAGCGGATAGATTTGAAAGTGGTCATGGGGCTGGCGCTTGGGGGCGTGCCGGCTGTGCTGCTCGCCGCTTTCGTCGTCAAGGACCTCGACGTCGTCGTTTTGCGATGGCTTGTTGTCGCTGTGGTGCTATACGCCTCGACACTGTTGCTGCGCTCCGCGTTCGCGGTCGAGAAGGCGGTGCCTGCCGCAGGGAAGTTGGGGATCGTAATGCGCCATTTCATCACATTCAACAAATTTGCCTCTCCTGCTCTCACCCTGATTATCTTCTGGCTTGGGGTCGTTGGCATTGGATTTTGGATCTACAGCGGGTCCATGGACATCTACGGCAGCATGTTTGGCGGCTTGATCAAAGTCACTCATATGGAAGGGTTTGAACTAGGCGACGGTCGCCGGATGGGGGGCGGGACCTTAATCGAAAACGAGCCAGTCGCCTATCTTGCCCTATGGGCGACGGGAATCGCGGCGATACTCGTCTGGCGGGCGATCTGTGAGGTCCTTGGTCAAGCGCTCGACCGAGGCAGTCGAACATGAAGGACGCGGTTCAGACGTTGGCGGAGGCGATCGATCCGCAAGCGCAGAGACACCGACACGAATGAGCGCGACGCTTGCTGGGAGATCACGATGAAACTAGCCGCTCTCGCGCTTTCCGCTGCGTTGTTCGCCTCACCGGCCCTCGCGCAGTCGCCCAGCCAAGACCTGACGCGTCTGTTCGAGGACGAACGCGCGTTCTTGTATCGCGAGCAGCCGTTGACGGCGACTTACGAAGGCGTGCGCGATTACGACGATCGCCTGGCTTCGGTCACGCCCGCCGCGCAGCAGCGCCAGCTCGACGCCGACCGCGGCTTCCTCGTCCGCCTCGCCGCCGTCGACCGCGCCAGCTTGAGCGCGCAGGAGCAAGTCAGCGCCGATCTGTTCCAATTCATGGTGAGCGAGCGTGCGCGCTTCGCGGCCTACCGCGAGTGGCGGCTGCCGCTCAACAGCGATTCCGGTTTCCACACCGAAATCTTGACGCTCGCGGACGCGCACAATCCACGCAATGCGCGCGAATACGAGACCTACATCGCCCGTCTCAATGACGTACCGCGCTATTTCCGCGAGAACATCGCCAATATGCGCGTCGGCATGCGCGACGGTTTCACCCTGCCGGCGGAGATCGTCGGCGGCGTCGCCCAGGTGGTGGCGGGCATGCGCTATGCGCGCCCCGAGGACACCCCGCTCTGGGCCCCGTTCGCGGATTTCCCAGCCAGCGTGCCGGAAAGTGAACGCGCGCGCCTCGCCGAGGCCGGCCGCGCCGCCATAGCCGACGCGGCGATCCCCGCGTTCGACGAATTCCGCGTGTTTTTCGAGAGCGAGTATGCCCCACGCGCGCGGCGCACGATCGCCGCGTCCGCGCTGCCGAACGGACGGGCCTATTATGCTGATCTGGTCCGTTATTACACCACGCTGCCGGAGGCCAATCCGGCGCAAGTGCACCGCGTCGGCCTTGCCGAAGTCGCGCGCATCCGCGCCGAGATGGAGGAGATCGTGCGTGAACTCGAGTTTGATGGCAGCTTTGCCGAATTCCTCGCCTTCCTGCGCGCCGATCCGCAATTCTACGCCACGACGCCCGAGCAATTACTGCGCGAGGCGGCCTGGATTACACGCGAGATCGATGCGGAAATGCCGCGCTTTTTCGGCCGCATCCCGCGTGCGCCGTACACGGTCAAGCCGGTGCCGGCGGCGCTCGCGCCGAACTACACGACCGGGCGTTACAATGGCGGCCCGCTGGGGGCGGCAGGCGAATATTGGGTCAACACCCATGCGCTGAACGTGCGGCCGCTGTACGTACTGCCCTCTCTGACTTTGCATGAGGCGGCGCCCGGCCATCACACGCAGATTGCGCTGGCGCGCGAACTCACCGGACTGCCGCGCTTCCGGCAGACCTTCTATCCTCACGCATTCGGCGAAGGTTGGGGACTCTACGCAGAAAAATTGGGCGAAGAGATGGGCGTGTATCACACGCCCTATCAGCGCTTCGGTCGGTTGACTTATGAGATGTGGCGCGCCTGCCGGTTGGTGGTGGACACCGGTATGCATTCGATGGGCTGGTCGCGCCAACGCGCGCTCGATTTCATGGCGGCCAACACTGCACTATCGACGCACGAAATCCGCACCGAGATCGATCGATACATCGCCTGGCCAGGGCAGGCGCTTGCGTACAAGACTGGCGAGATGCGCATCGTGGAGCTGCGCGGTCGTGCTGAGGCCGCTCTTGGGGAGCGCTTCGATATCCGAGCGTTCCACGACGCGGTGCTCGGAAGCGGCGGCGTCACTCTGCCGGTGCTGGAGCGGCAGATCGATGCCTATATCGCAGCGGCGCTAAGATAGCTTAGGTTCATGGTTGCGCCCTCACTCTCCGCCGGTCGAACGCGGCATGGACAGCGTCGCGCAATTCTCCGGCAAAGCCTTGACCCTCTTTCTCCGCGTGTCGCGATTGCGGATAATAGACCACGGCCGGCGGCGGCTTTCCCAACGCGGCGCGTACTTGCGCTACTGCGTCGAGTGGGAGCGCGCGCGCGCCGGAATCGGCGCAAATAAACACGATGCGTTCTCCACCCGGCGTATTGGCCGCTTTCTCCAGTTCCCAAGCCACGTTCTCGCTCACGTCAGTGAGGTCGATGATGGCGACGTCGGCCGATCGCAGCGCCAGACTCACGGCTTCTTTCCAATTGTCGTCGCCGATGCGCAAGACCGTGGCCCCTTTGCGTTTGCCTTTGTCGATGGCCTTGAGGTGTTGTGGTAGGCGTGCGAAATCGTCCCGCTTGCGCGCGAACGCCGCACCGATCGGCCCCGCAAGCGCTGCGATCGTCATGAACAGAAGCGTCGCCAGCACGAAGGCAGCGGCGGTGACGAGCACGATCAGCATCAACGCAAACGCGCTGCCGAGCGCCTGGCCAATCGCTTCGCCGATGGCGTCGCCAAGAGTGTCGGCGGTGGGCCGCCATTGTTCGGCTCTTGCCTGGACGTCGCGCCAAGAATTGGCGGCGCCGAATCCGAGCAAGGCCGCGATGGGTGCGAACAACAGCCAAAAGGTCGGCGCCAAACGATTGCGCCGTTGCTCGAACGAGAGCTGGACCTCGCGGTCCTGCAGGGTGAGAGCGCTGACGCCGTCGCGGGCGAGGCGGTCGATGATGCGCGATGTCTGGAATGCCTCGCCGCTCTCGCTCCCAAACCGGCGCAGCCACATGGCTTGGATACGCTGCGGCGTCAGCGCCGCGCGGGTCGCTCCGTAGGTCCAGCGCGCGATGATGCTGAACAGGTAAGCGAAAAGCACGATGACCGCGCCGATGAGATAGGCCGAGGCCCTGTCATCCTCGCCGCTGGGGCTCAGCGCCACATAAGAAGCGCTAGCGCCCAGCAGAAGCGCGAACGCCCATACAGGCGCTGACGCCAAGCTCGCCCAGAAGCGCGCCCTCTGTGCGTCTTTCGCAATTTGCCTCGCGATCCCGCCCTTGTTCCGCGCCATCAATCGACCCCGGTGAGGAGGTTAGCTCTTTGACACGACCGCGCACGCGCCTGCACGCTTTCGGAGCGAATTGCCTACCGACGGCCAGGATTTCTCGCGCGCCAGGGGTAGGAACAGGCGCTTCAGTCCCTCAGCTTGCCCAAGATGACGCTGTCGCGGATGCCCAGGTGCGTCTTCCAGTTTCCGCGCAGCAGTCCCTCGCGCTCAAAGCCGGCGCGGTGGAAGAGCGCGAGCGAGGCGGAATTCTCAGGATCTATGTCGGCGGTCAGGCGATGCAAGGCGAGCGTGTTGAAGGCGTAATCGCACACGAGCGTGAGCGACTTGGAGGCCAGCCCGCGGCCTGTCGCCTCACGCCGCATGATGATCCCGAGTTCGCCGACGCCATCGCGCAGCACGAACACACCCACACGTCCCAGCGCCTGCCCGTTATCCTCGGTGATCACCCAGATGTGCGCGTTTTGTTTCGCGAGCGTCGCTTCAACGTCGCGCCGCGTCTGTTCGACGCTCGTGTGCGCGGGGCCAGACCAATAAAGGTGCGTCTCCGGGTCGGCGTGCGCGGTGAACAGAGCTTCGGCGTCGGCGACACTCAACGGGCGCAGCACGATTCCCGGCCCCGAGAGGCTCGGCATGATCATGTCGCAGCTTTCAGCCGCTCGCTCGCGCGCTGCTTCACGCTTTCACTGCGCAGCTGCCCGCACGCCGCAAGAATGTCGCGCCCACGCGGCGTGCGGATCGGAGAGGAATAGCCGGCGCGGTTGAGCACTTCGGCGAATTTCTCGATGGTTTCCCAATCCGAGCACTCATACGGCGCGCCGGGCCAGGGATTGAACGGGATCAGGTTGATCTTTGCAGGGATGCCCGCGAGCAGCTTCACGAGCGCCTTGGCCTCGGCCAACGTATCGTTGACGCCCTTGAGCATGACGTACTCGAAGGTTACCCGCTTGGCGTTGTTGAGCGAGGGATAGGTGCGGATCGCGTCGAACAATTCCGCGAGATTGTACTTCTTGTTGAGCGGCACGAGCTGGTTTCGCAATTCGTCGTTGGTGGCGTGCAGCGAGATGGCCAGCATCGCCCCGGTGCGCTCGCCCAGCTCCTTGATGCGCGGGGCGACGCCCGCGGTGCTGACTGTAATGCGGCGGCGAGAAATGGAAACGCCGTCGCCGTCGGAGATAGTGTCGATCGCCGCAGAGACATTTTCCAAATTGTACAAGGGCTCGCCCATGCCCATGAACACGATATTGGTGAGCTGGCGGTCGCCGTCATTGAGCGGCCGCTCGGGCGTGGGCCATTCGCCGAGCGCGTCGCGTGCGATCAGCACTTGAGCGACGATCTCTTGCGCTGTCAGGTTGCGGACGAGCTTCTGGGTGCCGGTATGGCAGAAGGTGCAATTCAGCGTGCAGCCAACCTGGCTCGACACGCATAAAGCGCCAGCGCGGCCGACATCGGGGATGAAAACGCACTCAGCCTCAACGCCCGGCCCAAGCCGCACCAGCCATTTGCGCGTGCCGTCCTGGCTCACTTGCGCCGCAGCGATTTCCGGCCGCGCCAGCGTGTAGCGCTCCGCCAAAGTCGCACGCAATTCCTTGGCGACATTGGTCATCGCGCCGAAATCGGTGGCGCCGTAATGGTAGATCCAGCGCCAGAGTTGTTCCGCGCGCATTTTCGCTTTTCTTGGCTCGACGCCAATGGCGACAAGCTTTTCGGCAAGTTCGGCTTTGCCGAGGCCAGCGAGGGAGGAGAGGGCGGTCACGGCCGCGTTATGAGGAGAGCGCGGCGGCCCGGCAACCCCTTGCATCACCTGGGCTGGGCGTGGCGTTGCACTTGCACGACCAGCTGGGGCATGATTATCGGCGCTGCAGTTTAGGAAGCGCCTGTTCAAGGGCCGCTGTCACAACCTCGTTCAGCGATTGACCGCGCGCCGCTGCCAGCCGCGCGTAGGCGCGGTGCAGGTCGGGGCGAGTGCGGACGTTGAATTGTCCCTTGAAAGGCTTGTCCGGTTCGCGCCCGTCGGCAGCGCAGTCGGCGAGATAATCGTCAACCGCTTCGCGAAACGCTTTCACCAGACCCGCCGCCGTTGTGCTCTCGAACGTTACGAGGTCACGCAGATTGGCGAGCTTGCCGTGAAAGACCTTGTCTTCCTCGCTCAGCTCAGTTGCGCCAACATATCCTTTGTACTCCAGTTGAGTCATATTAGGCCCTCGTTTTCCAGAACCTCGCCGACCTCTCGAGGTACGTACTGCTTCACTATCTTCGCGGGGTGAGGTTCGTGCAGGCTCAGAATAGGAAATCCATCGCGTTTGAACTTGCGCCGCGACCCTTTGCCCTTCTGTTCAGTGTAGCCGCCGTGCTTGAGGAGGCGAACGAGTTCGTCCCAGGTAAAGTCGGCGGGGCGCTGTTTGAAACGCTCAATCAGCTTGTCGATGGCCGCCATGCTCTATCCTTGTAACCAAATATAGTTACAACGGGGGCGTCGTCAATCCTTTACCGGCGTTTCGCGAGCTTCTCGCCCATCTCCAGCTTCGGTCCGCCGGGCATGATCGGGCGGGCGGGATAGCCCCCCAGCGCGAGCAGGCGGTCGTACATTACGATGGCGCCGGCGAGGCCGACATTGACGCAGAACTTGGTCGGGATTTTCACTACGTGCTTGCAGCGCGCGAGCAATTCTGGAGAAAGCGAGCCACGCTCGCGCCCCAACACGTAGGCGGCCGCCTGCGGGTGCATGAAGCGCGGCAATTCCACCGCGTCGTCGGTGAGTTCTACGCCCACCAGCGCGCAGCCTTTTGGCAGACGCAGCGCCTCGAGATTCTCCCACGGATAATAGGGCATGTGCTCGAAGCTGCGCGAGGTGTCGCTGTTGTACGCCTCGCGCACTTTCGGCGCAGCGTTGATGGTGAAAAAGAAGCTCGCGCCGAAGGCGTGCGCGGTGCGCATCAAGGCGCCCAGGTTCATGGGTTTGGAGATTTCCTCAGCGCCAATGCCGAAATAGCCGCGCATCACCGCCGGCAATTCCGATACGGCCCGCCTTGCGCGCCTTCGAGCGTGGCTTGGCCCGCGCGCTCCACATAGGTTACGCCGCTGCCCGCAAAACGCGCGCCCGGGCCTGTGCGCGGCAACGTGTAGGTGTGTCCGGCGGCGGCGATGCGAGCGTTTTCATTGCCGAGAATTTGCGCGCGGAACGAGGCCCCGCCCTCGCAGCGCCAGATCATCGGATCGGTCAAAGCTTCGCCGCCGCCGCCGCTCAGATCATCCAAAATCGCGCAACCGCCGAGCGCGAGGGCGGCGAGGAGGAGAAGATATTGCCTGGGCATTTGCTTCTCATATCAACAAATGCAGATACTGGCGCAACGTCAATGTACACTCCGTCCTTCCGGGGCGCACGCAGTGCGAACCCGGAACCCAGGAGATCGTCGAGCGCGGCGGTGGCCCCTGGGTTCCGGGTCTTGCTTCGCAAGCCCGGAATGACGGCAGTGGAGTCCCGAAGTATGTCGTGTCTGTGGCTGTTGTTGATAAAACAGCGGCTCAGCTCCTACGGCAATTGTTGTACGGCCCGCCGAAGGCGCCGACCAGGCTGGCGACGCCGCCTTGCTCGACATAGCGCACTTCGCCATTGCTATAGCCGGTTTCCAGGAAATCCAGGCGATAGATGCGCCCTGCCGCGAATACTTCGGCTTGGCGCATCTGCGTATTGATGCGGATCGAGAACGCCGAGCCGTGGTCGCAGCGCCAGTCGATGCGATCGCCGCGCAACCTGGACGGTCCGCCATTGCAGGCGGTGAGCGCCAGCATCGCGATCACGCACAGGCGCTTCATCCCTCAGACCCGGCGGCAGAGATCGTACGGTCCGCCCGAAGCCCCCGCCAAGCTGGCGAAGCCGCCGCGTTCCATGTAGTTCACCGGGCCGTCGCCGAAGCCGGCTTCGGTCTGCGCCAGCCTGTAGGTGCGCCCGCCCGCGAACACTTCGGCGCGGTGGGTCTCCTCGTTGATGCGGATGGAGAAGCGCGAGCCATTGGCGCAGGCCCAATCGACGCGCTCGCCATACCTTTCGCTCAGACCCATGAGCGGCAGGTCCGGCAGATTGGGCAAGCGCGGCAGTTCCGGCAGGCGCGGCATGCTGGCGCAAGCGGCAAGCCCTAGCACGCCCGCCAGCAGAATAATGGTCTTCATCGATACCCCCACATTAGAACGTCTTAACCTCGCGGACGCCCGCGCCGGTAGCCCAAGCACGCTTCATGCCCTGGCTGGCGAAGGGTGTGGCGACATTGCCGTCCCCGTCAACCGCAATCAACCCGCCATAGCCGCCGAGCGCGCGGACATCCTCGATCACTGCGTGTGCAGCGGCATCTAGGTTAATTCCAGCATAGGCGATGCGGGCGGAAACATCGGCTGCCGCGTTCACGCGCATGAAATACTCGCCGAGCCCGGTGCACGACACCGCCGCGCGCCGGTCTGCCCAGCAGCCGGCGCCGATAATGGGCGTGTCGCCGACGCGGCCGGGGAGCTTGCCTTGCAGGCCCCCGGTGGAGGTAGCCGCGGCGAGGCGGCCGGCGGTATCGCGCGCCACCGCGCCGACGGTTCCTGACGCATGCGCCGCGCCGCTTTCGGCGGGCGTGTAATAATTGGCGGGATCGCCGACCCGCGCGAAATCGCGCGAAGCCGCGAAGCTTTCGGCGCCTTCGCCAACCAGCAGCACGTGGGAAGTGTGCTCCATCACCCCGCGCGCCACCTGCACCGGCGAGAGATAGCCTGAGAGCGCCGCCACCGCGCCAGCGCGGCGGGTTTCCCCGTCCATGATCGAAGCGTCAAGCTCGACCTTGCCGGCGCTGTTCGGCGCCGAGCCCTTGCCGGCCTGGTGCAGCCCGCACGCTTCCAGCGCCTCCACCATGGCGGCGACCACATCGAGCGCGCAGGCGCCGTTCGCCAGCATCGAAGCGCCTTCATCGAGCACGCCGGCCATGTGCGCTTCATCGCGCTGAACCAGGTGGCTAGCAATGGCGCCGGCGCCGCCGTGAAGTGCAAGGGCCCAAATCATGGAGGAGGTATAGATGCGCCGCCCGTTCAAAGCTAGCGGAGGCGGGGGGACACACACTCATCGCACACAAGCCGCAATGCTTCCGCAGGCCGTCAAGTGAGTGTGTGTCCCCTCGGGAAGCGTCGTGTTGTACAGGTGGAGGAAAAAGTGTATGTCCCCATTTCTACCCGGAATCCGGAGACTGCCCATGAAATTGTTTTTTTCCGGAGCGAGTCTCGCATTGGCGACCCTAGCAGGTTGTCAGAACCCGCCAGTGGCGCCGGCGCCACCACCCAATGTTGTCCAGGTGTCCATCGACAAATTCAATTCCTCACAAGGGACCATTGAACTCGTAATTCAGAATACCAAAAATGTCGACGTCTGCTTTCCGACGCCAACTTTGCCTGACGAAGAAAGAGTCTCGTTCACACTTTGGGTGTATTCGGCGGCGGGAGACGACATTCCGCGAATAAACCAGGGAACCCCTGTGTTTGGCGCGCCAGACACTGTCGTAGGCGCAAACCAAAGGCGCGCGGTCGTTGTCCCACTTGCTGCAAACCTTGAGCGCACAATTCCCGATCATGCCTGCCTGGTTTTTCGCGCGCCCTATGCACCTTGCGGGAGCTTCGATGAACCGATGAGCGTCTCAGTGTTCGGACCCGGTCTCCCTCACGAGCGGGTTCAGATTCTCCAAGGCGCTTGGTCGATTGAAGACGGCGCGGTCACGCCGAGTGCCAGTTGCGAACGCTTTCTCACCGAACACTTGGATTTCTGGGCAGGCTATCCGCGGCGATAAGTAGACCATCATCATCGGCGGCCAGGCGCAGATGGTGAAGGCCGCCATCGCCGATGGTCGGCCGCGCACGGTCACGTTTCTCAACGACATGATGGGCCAGGGGATCAAGCGCGACGAGAAGGACGCGCTCTCCGGCGGCGACCCCCATGAGGCCACTGCCGTGGCCTTCTCCGGGGGGACACACACTCAGTCGCGCGGCGGATGTAGATCTGGCGGCTTCGGCGCCGTGAGTGTGTGTCCCCACCCGTCGCGCCAGCCGACATAAAGCGCGATCAAGGTCGCGGTGGGGACGAAACCGTCCGCTTGCTCGGTGAAATCGGCGAGTTCCCACAGATTTGCCAGCCCCGCCGGCCCCCACAGCGCCCAAAGCACAATCGTACCCACGCCTTCGGTCGCCGACCCGAAAATCGGCACGCGTCCGAGCGTGAAATCGAAGGCGTCGATGACGATGGAAAACGCGAGACGCACGAAATAGCCGGTGCGGGTCATGGGCGCGCTTATGGGCG
>CADEEA010000057.1 GCA_902826245.1 uncultured Alphaproteobacteria bacterium
GGGCCTCCGGAGAGGTGCTAGAGTGGCTGAATAGGCCGGTCTCGAAAACCGGAGTACGTGCAAGCGTATCGAGGGTTCGAATCCCTCCCTCTCCGCCAGACTGCTTCAGCCTGATCCAAGCTGAGACGCCCACAGGGTTGATTTTCATACGATTTGTTGCTCACGTGAGGGCGCCCGATATCGGCCTGTCTCACCAAAGCTGGGGTACTTTTAGGGCACATACCCCACTTCGAAAATCAAAGTACCCCACCTCACGCCATGCCTCTCACCGAACCCCAAGTCAGGTCCGCAAAACCGGCGTCGAAGCCGTTCAAGCTCTACGATTCCGAAGGGCTGTTTCTGTTCGTCACGCCGAGCGGCGGCAAGCTCTGGCGCTATCGCTTTAGGTTCGACGACAAAGAGAAGGTGTTGGCGCTCGGCGCCTATCCGAAGCTGGGCCTCGCGGCCGCGCGCAAGAAACGCAACACCGCGATTGAAGCTGTGCAGGCTGGCGTCGATCCAACCGCAGAGCGGCGCGAAGCCAAGGCCGCGCGTGCGCAGGCCAAGCGGCACACATTCAAGTCCGTCGCGTTCGAATGGCACGAACTCCATCTGCATGAGTGGACGCCGTCCTACGCGAAGCAAATCATGAACCGGCTTGAAGCAGACGTCTTTCCGAAGATCGGCGGCGACGAGATCGCCGACATCAAGCCGGCGAAGATGCTTGAAGTGTTGAAGGCCGTTGAGGCGCGCGGCGTGTTGGAGACCAACCGGCGACTAAAACAATACTGCTCCGCGATCTTCCGTTTTGGGATCGCCAGCCAATATTGCGAGCATGACGCCGCCGCGCCGCTAAAAGGCGCGTTGAAACCACCGCCTCGGCCAAAGCATCATAAAGCGCTCGCGCGATCGCAGGTCGGCGATTTTCTCATCAGGCTCGCCGCTTACGACGGCGAGCCCGAGACCCGGATCGGCATCAATCTGGCGCTCTTGATGGCGCCGAGGACGACGGAATTGCGCGCGTCGCTCTGGACTGAAATTGAAAACCTGGAAAGCGACAAGGAGGATGGCCTTTGGCGCGTGCCTGTCGAGCGCATGAAGATGAGCCAGCCGCATCTGGTGCCGTTGGCGCGGCAGACGCGCGCGCTTCTGCTTGAGTTGAAGAAGCTGACGGGCAAGAGCCGGTATCTGTTTCCGAGCGATACAGCCGAAGGGTTCATGTCAAACAACACCATGTTGTTTGCGCTCTACCGTTTGGGATTTCATGGACGCACCACGACGCACGGTTTTCGCCGTCTGTTCTCGACGGAGGCCAACGAGCACGGCTGGAATGAAGACTGGGTCGAGCGCCAGCTCGCGCACGACGAACGCAACCGTTCACGCGCGGCCTACAACGCCGCGCAATACCTGCCGCAGCGGCGCGAGATGATGCAATGGTGGGCCGATCACCTCGACGGGCTGCGCGACGCCGAGGTCGCAAGGCGCGCGTCACAACTCGCCGCCGAGTAAACCTCTATTTGATATATCCGCCGACATACTCAGCCGCCTCCTGGTCGGGCAGGATCTCCAATGCTTCAGCAGGCAGTACGCGCGCCTGAATGGTCGAGATCTGATCGGGAGGCGCGGTGAGCCATTCATCACACTCTTCGGCGCTGCGCAGGACAACAGGCATCGCCTTGGCATGCACCGGCCTCACCACAGTGTTGGCTTCAGTCGTGAGAAAGCTGAAGAGCTGGTGCTCGCCAATGTTCGGCTCTTTCTTTGAGCCGTAGTCGCCGGTCCAGACGCGCCAGATTCCGGCGAAATAAAGCATGCCGCGATCGGCCGGTGCGAACCATCGAATGACCTTCGCGCCTTTTGGCGAAGCGTCCTCGTACTCGCTGAACGCTGTGAAGGGGACGAGGCAGCGATGCTGTGCGCCCAACAAAGGACGCCAGTGCGCGCTTGCCGTGTTGCGGATGTTGGTCACGGGCGCGCCGCCAGTGCTCGCCGGGCCGGGCAGGCCCCAACGCATACTCGCCCATTGTTTTTGGCCGCCGTCGTTCAGTCTGATGACTGGCCCGACGCTCTTTGGAAACACTTCCAAGATCGTGTTGATCCTGGTCTCGCTCCATTCTTCGAAGCCGTAGAACTCACGTTCCAGGCCGGCCTTGCGGATATCGGAGGCGTATCTGTTGCACATCCAAAACCCTTAAGAGGCAAAGGCGCGAAAATCGAGCGGGTCTAACGGAGGAGTCCGCGCAACAGATTTGCCGCTTGGTGAGGTTGGGTCGGCGCCTGCGGCTGGCGCGTGCGCATGACGCGCTTGCGCACGTCGAGGTGCATCTCCATCGCCGTGAGGCGGTCGCGCCAATCTGAGTGCATTGAAAGCACATTGCGCCTGATCGGGGTCGCCATGCCCAGGCGCTGCAGCTCCCGCGCGCGCGTCTTCAGCGCCCGGGCGAAGTCTGGATCATCACCGCGCCTGGCGAGCTCGCTGATCCGGAGTTGGCCATTGGGACCGAGCCGTTGCTCAATGACGTGATCGAGGCGGGTGGGGCGGTGCGCGCGCGCCTCGCGGTCTAGCGCGCGGCGCTCGTCGTTGCGCGTCCGCTGGCCTAGCCGCTGCGTGGCGATGGTGCGCGCCGCCTCCCGGAAGCCGTGCTTGACGTAGTCCTTGGGGATGACGAGAGGCCGCCCGTTAGCCCGCCTGCCGCGGAGGACGACGTGCGTGTGAGGCTGCCCGGTGTCGAAGTGGTCGACCGCAACCCATTCCAGCCGTGTGCCCAGGGCGCGCTCGGCGCTGTCCATCACGTCGCGTACGAAGGGTCTAAGATCTTTGAGGTCCGCGCCGTTCTCGGCCGCGATGATCAGCCTGAAATGCCGGCGATCCTCTCGCGCCCAAACAGCGATGCGCGCCGCGCCGTCCACATCGTCCGTCAGTCCGTCATAGAAGCCGACCCCGCGTCCTTCGCCGCGGTCTAGATAGTCTGCGTGCGCCCGCGCCTTGTCTTCGGCATCGCGGGTAGGCGTTTGATCGACTTCGCGCGCGGACGCATCATCGCGCCCAATGTAGCGCGCATGCGCGCGAAGGGCGCCCGCGCCGCCGCCGCCATGGCCGAAGAAGTGAAGCTTCACCACCACCCGTTGACGAAGGTCGCTAGCGGCGCGCCCTGCGACGGCTTCCTTGAATCCAACGCGCCTTGCAGGGCCAAGGCGTTGATCCAGACCTTTGGACAAGCCTGGCGCGGCGCGTCCTTTGCCTTCAACGCGACCCTTCAATTCATCGCGATCGATGCGTGCATGCAGGCGTGCCGGCGCCAGTGCGTCACGGCCGAGCAGGGCGTTGTCGAAGCTGGAATGCGTCATGGAGCTATCCAATGTGCCGCCACATTATGAGTTCAGCGCACACATTGGATATTCTCAAGCGGATTCAGGCCGCTGGAGACACGCGCGAAGCGCGCTTTATCTTGCCCTCACACACTTTTCCTTTGTTTTGAATCGCATGCACAAAAATCGAGTTTGCTCTTCACGCCCGTCCAGCGAAAGCCGCTGTAAGAGAATTTCCTGCTGTCGCGCTATTCTTGGTGGGGAGAGTCGAACCTAAACCTTGCCATCACACCAAGCGCCAGCACGATGGTGGTTGCGATCGCTGCGACCAATGCTATGTCGCGCACGCCGGAAGAATAGAAGACGGCAAAGGCGGTTCCACCAGCCAGCCCCAGACCGCACATTATCTCCACCGTGATTGTAAGTTGGCGTGTTGGCTCCCAGGTCGCGAGCCGATCCATCGCATAGGCGCTTAGTCCCAAGGCTGTCAGCGCGATCCAAGCGGCAGTCGCGAACTCATTGCTCCAGGCAAAGGCAAACCATCCGGCGAGAGCAGCGGCGGCCAAAGGGAAAGCCCGGCGTACGCACGCAGCTGCGATTCCGATGAAGAGGATCGGCGCCAATCCGAGGATAAGAGCGGCAAGCATGACCGGATTCTAAAGCTCGCTTCGTCGAGGCCGCAAGCGCTCGGTCGATGACATCTGTTTCAGACCATGTGATCCGCTCGGTCCGACCCTTCGCCACACGCCATCGATCTCGCTGACATGCACCGGCCCCCAGTATCGGGCGTCAAAGCTGTCATCCGTGTCGCCCAGCAGAAAGAGTTCGCTGTGGCCAAGAACCCGGCATCCAGACCAGGTTGGGAGGGATCTACCTTGGCGATCGGATGATTGGCGACGGAGCGTGATTTCTCCCCTGACGCTGACGCTATCGCCGTGGGCGCAAACCTGGTCGCCGGCGACAGCCGCGATCCGTTTGATGAAGCGGTCGGTGGCGTCGCCATAGCCGCGCTGGCGCGCATAGTCTGGCGCGACTGATGATGCCGGGATGGTGACGAACGCGCCGCGCGTCGGCGCATCGTCAATGCGGAGATAGTAACCGACCGGGACGCTCGGTGATCGATTGTAGATCAGGGCTGGCTCGACGTTCGCGCCGAGCAATGCGACGCCCATGACGCCCGCAACGATCGCAAGGGGGAGGAGACGCTTCATACTCAGATGATCGTGGGTGATCAAACTGGATGCGATGGCGCTCATTCGGGCGGCGGGTCGCTTGCAACCGTCTCGCCCATAAGGCGCAAGAGGTAATCAGCAGCAAGCTGAGCTTTGCCCGCGGCCGTGAGGAAGGCCGATGGATGGTCCTTTATCACCTTCAGCCAGGTGTCGATGTAAGCGGCGTGATCCTCCAAATGATCGGGCGGCAATCCAATGACCGCGCCGACGAAGGCGGCGCAGAGTTCGGCGACGAGTTCTTCCATCGCATAGCCATGATCGGCGAAGCGCTTTTGTCCGAAGTCTCGGTCGAGGCGTGACGGATGACGCGTCCAATGACCGAGTTCGTGCGCCAACGTGGCGTAGTATTGAGTGAGATCGGCAAACACAGGCTGCGGCGGCATTTGCACGTGATCGGTGGACGGTGCGTAGAAGGCGCGTGCGCCGCCGTGCCTGACGTTCGCAGGCACCAAGGCGAAGCGTTCAGCATACTGGTCAGGCCGCGGCGGCGCCGAGGGTGCGGGCGGATCGAAGCGATCGTCGAGACCATCAATCTGAGCGCGATTGAACACCACATAACCGCGCAGAACGGCGCGGCCATTGCGCTCGTCTTCGCCATCATCGGCAGGCTTGGCGCGCACAGGTTCGCTTACTGGCTTGTAGAAGATGACAAAGGCGCCGTGCTCGCCTTTGCGCACTTGCCCGCCCAAGGAGAGCGCCTGCTTGAACGTGAACCAATATGGCGACGCAAATCCCGCGTCTGCGGCCGCCGCCCAAAGGGCGACCACGTTCATGCCGCGATAGGGCGTGCCGTTGGCGCGGCGCGGCAACAATCCTCCGCCGAGGTCGGCATCGTCCCAAGGTCTCTTCCAAGGGCGAACGCCACGCTGAAGCATGCCTGTAATCGAGGAGGTGACCCGTTGCGCGGGTGAGAGTTTGATTGCGTCTTGCGAGAGCATGGTGCGACTCCGATCGCCGGACCATTCCGGCGCGGAGCCGCCCAACAGCGGCGCGTGCGTGCGGCGCGCACCGTGAGGCCGAAACGAAGTGGAGGACGGCGTCAGCCGTTGCGCGCCGTGCGCAGGTGACGCGCGGCTCATGAGCGCCGGAATGGCCGGCGGTCGCGAGCTGCCGCGCGAAACAGCGGATGAGCGCCGCGAGCGCCTCAGCGACAGCTACTCGCCCTAGGTCGATATTTGCGGCACGGTTGAGCCACGATTGACTGCGCGTCGAGGCAGCAAGGATCAGACAGTGGATCGCATCACCGCCAATCTGCCCGCCCGCAGCACCGACGAGACGGCTGAGTTCTACGAGCGGCTGGGGTTCACAATAGGCTTCAAGGACGATGGCTGGTTGATCGTGAAGCGCGGCCCGCTCGAACTGGAGTTTTTCGTCCATCCTGAGTTAGAGCCGAGGGCGAGCTGGTTTTCGGCATGCATCCGCGTCGACGATTTGGACGCCCTCTACGCGGCGTTTCAGAGCGCGGGACTTCCCGACGACTGCTCCTCTATCCCGCGCCTTACGCCGCCAACGGTCGAGCCACATGGCATGCGAATATTTGCGCTGATCGATTTGAACGGAAGCTTGCTGCGTTGCATCGACAATAGCTTCAGCGCCTAGTTGGTGATGCTGAGCTAGACGGAGAAAAAGCGCGGGTGCGCCAGCACCCGCGCTCAAGCGCACTTACGCCGCTTCGCTCTTGGGCTTGGGTCGAGCGAGCACTTCGATGTCGCCGAAGGGACCGACCGCGAACTCGACCACGTATTTCGTGATGCCCTTGTCATCGTCATACGAGCCGGGGCGGATCTGGCCGACGAGGCGCAAGCGCGTGCCTTTCTGGACCATGGTTTCGACGCGTTGCACTTTGGCGGGCGCGAACACCGCGATGCGATGCCAGTAGGTTTTCTCGTTCCATTCGCCGTCGTCGCGCTTCCAGCGTTCCGAGGTGGCGACCGAGAGAATGGCGATCTTCTTGCCGCCTTTGACGTCCTTGATCTCGCACTTGCCGACATTGCCGATGATTTCAAACGATGCCTTGTCCATTGTCTTCGCTCCGTGCGCTGCGGGCCAGTCCCGCCAACGGTCGCGTTCGCGACGTCCATGGAAGAGCGGCCGTCAGAGGAAGCGTAAGCGGCGGCGGCGCAAGGGGACTTGGTGCGGCGCGCAGGCGAAGCCGAGCACACGGCCCCTTGCGCCGGCGTCCGACGGCAGCACGAATGGACGGCAAAGAGAACACGTCCGTAGCGGATGGTTTGTCAGTGGAGCGAAGTTGGGGAAGACGAGTAAACGTCGCTTGTCGATAGGGTGGGATAAGCGATGAGGCGCGGCAATTGCGTCAACGCTCAGGCGCTTGGTAACGCGTAAAGCGCCCGCGAAGGGGAGACGTAAAAACCACGAACGAAAGCGAGTGCGCCGCGCTCGACAGGAACGCGACGCACCCGAGATCGATCAGGCCGCGATTGAACCAATCTCGGCTTGGCCGTCCGCGGTGACGATGAGTGCGCCATGGGCAACCGGGGTCACCAGAAGGTCTGGCAGGTAGCCTGCGCCATCGAGAGATTTCGCGACAGCCTTGGCAAGCGCGTCGCGCTTGAGTTTGGAGAGGAGTTTCAGGTGCGCTTCGCGCCGCTTCGGCGTCTTGGCGGTGACCGACGGCGCTGCTTCGGCGATTTCGAACAGTATGGACTTAGGCAGCTTGGCCAGGAAGGCGTGGTCAGGCGACCAGAATTGGCGCATGTCCAAATCGATCGTTGTTGCGAGTTGGTCCGCGAACGCTTGCTTCGCAGCGTCGATCCGAGAACTGGCCTCGTGTACGAGATCCAGTGAATCGGCGACGAAGATCGCAAGCGCCCGCATGAGCGTGCCGCTGTCTTGAGAAAGACACCATTGGGCGAGTTCAAGTTCTTCCGCGGGAAGCGCGGATAACAATGCGTTTCTGGATTGTTCGAAATCGGCATGATCGCTCAAGGCGATGGATTCCGACCGGAACCGCAGCGCCGTGCAGTGCTGGTTGCGGGCGCTTGTCGCGCACGCGAACACCGTCAGCGCCAGTGCGATGTCGGGTGCATTGGCGATACCCGAACGAATGGCTGCGGCGCGCGCCGCCGTGAGTTCGCGCGCGACGACTTTCGGAAGCTTCGGACCACTTTGGTCGATGGCCGCTTCAGTCGGGGTATCTTCGCTCGTCGCTGCTCCCTCGGGCGCGCGCGCGGCAAGTACGCGCTTGAGTTTGGCCTGATCGGCTTTGGCGACGATCCCAAAGGTGAACGACAATCGACCTTCATGATTGATCGAACCGACGACGCCGGCATGGGCGATGAGGTCGCGGTCCCAGCTCTGCGTCGCCGCGATAAGCGCTTGGCGTTTCTCATCGAGCGCCTCTTGGGTCTGCCAGGCCGCATCATCTTGATCCTCGCTGTCATTGAGCTTGGCTTCGAGCGCCTCGATTTCGGCGTCGAGATGAGCGAGCGCCTTACGCTCGCTGCGCGTCATCGGCCGGCGCGTCGGATGAATGCGCTGACCTGAGTGGGAGGTGAGACCATTGTGCCCGGTGACGATCTCAACCCAACCCCAGCCATCGGCAACGAGCCGCTGGCGTTCGACTTCAAGCCGCTCATCCGCGAGGCGCGTCACCAGACCCGGATCGGCGATGAACACTGTGTCGGGATCGAAAAGATCGCGGGTCACTTCGCCGCCCGCCGTTTCGTAGGCCTCGATGCCGACGAAGCGGACCAGGCGGTCGGTTGCCTTCATCGATCCTTGAGTGAGGAGCGCGCGGACCTGGCCGGCGTGGGTCACCGGCTTTCCCAGAGCACGCAACGCGGCGTCTTGCTTGGCGTGGTCGGGCTCGATGCAGAAGGCGCGCAGCGCATCGAGATTGATCTCGGAGCGCCGGTAAGCGGCTTTGAGCTTCGGCGATAGATCGGCGAGCGCAAGCCGCTGCTCGACATGGCGTGAGCTGACGCCGAACCGGCGCGCGATGGCGTCGCAATCCAGTCCTTGATCGAGGAGCGTCTTGAAGGCGTCTGACTCATCGACGGCATTCATCGCAACGCGCTGCACGTTCTCGGCCAACGATGTCTCGGCGGCGTTGTCGGAATCGACGAGGCTACAAGCGACAGGATAGTCGCGCGCAATCGTGCCTGCCTTCGCCAGCAGTTTCAGCGCCGCATGACGACGGGCGCCGGCCACGACCTCGAACTTGTTCTCAGCACGCTGCTGCACCGAAAGATTTTGCAAAAGGCCGTGCGCGGCGATCGAGGCCGCCAAGGCTTCGACGTCCGCCTTCGCATCAGTCTTGCGAACATTCGCTGGCGAAGAGACGAGTTGGTTGAGTGGGATCATTTGCATCGACATGGGAAAGCTCCATTCAATCTCCCAGGCGCATGAGGCGGACCGGGGCCGCGCGCACTCGCGCGGCGAATGTGGAGCGACACGCCCGCGATTGAGGGGCGGGGGTCTAGGGCGCCGAAGGCGAGCGTAAGCGTCCCTAGACGCGCGTCCCGCGCGGGCGTTTTGGTAAACCGCGCGGGTGCGCGCGGGCCCGGCGCACACGCCTTTGGCGTAAGCGTCAATCAGCGGAAAATATTCTGGAAAATATCCACGGAGGTAACCCAGATTGGCCTTGCCGAGATCGCCAATCCACGAGCTAATCGCAATCTAGAGTTGGGCTTGGGTTGCGGGAGACACTGGGTTTCGGGAGGTCTTATGCAAGCGCGGATAAATTGGTCCTTCGCAGAAGCGTGCGATGTGTCAACGAGCGTTGAGGACGTTCAAACCGCGTTCATGCGCGAAATACGGGGGCTCGGTTTCAGCTTCGCGGCGTGCGCATCACACGTCGATCCACTGCGCCCGCCGCAGGGCGCTGTGATGATGGTCGACTATCCCAGACCCTGGCTCGAACGCTTCAGCGCCAAACGCTATGCCCATCGCGATCCGGTGTATCACACAGCGAAAAAGCAAGCGTTGCCGTTTCAATGGTCAGACCTACGCTTCCGTTCAAGTCTGGAACCAGATCAGTTGCGCATCCTCGATGAGGCCGCGTCGCTTGGGCTCCGCGATGGCTTCACCATTCCCATTCATTCACCGGGCGCGTTGCCGGCGTCGTGTTCACTTGCCATCGGAAATGACGGCGTCGATCCACTCAAGGTGCGCCAGGCGCACTGGTATGCCGTCTATGCGCACGAGTCCGCGCGTCGCATCCTGCTGGCGACAACGCCGCCGGAGCGGCCGCTTCTCAGCAAGCGCGAACGCGAGTGCCTGATGCTGATTGCGCAGGGCAAGGACGATTACGCCGTCAGCGTTTTACTCGGGATCAGCGAACACACCGCGCACAACACCATCCGACGCGCGATGAAGAAGTACAGCGTATCGACACGCATGCAGGCGTTCGTTCGCGCGTTGCGCGGTGGTGAAATCCGCCTGGAGGATGTCGCCGACTAGCGACCCCGGCCCCCCGATTGGCCGTCAATAGGCCTGATCAGGTCTATTTCGCTTCAAACGCGAAAACAGCATCTCTCCCGCGCCAAAGGGAGAGCCAGCAATGATCCACATCATCACCGCAGAAAACCGTCACCTCTATCGCCATGCGCTGATGGAGATGCACATCCAGCGCAAGCAGGTGTTCATTGACGATTTGGGCTGGCCGCTCAATGCCGACAGCGGCATCGAGATCGACGCCTATGACAGCGAAGATGCGGTCTATTTGATCGAAGCCGATGCGCCGCGCGCGCCAGTGACGGCGTCGGCGCGGTTGCTGCGTACTGATCGGCCGCATCTGCTTGGCGAGCGGTTCGCCCATCTCTGTGACGGCGCACCGCCAAGCGGGCCCGATGTCTGGGAGGCGACACGGTTTTGTCCCGCGCCCGGCACCCCCCGCGGCGCCGCGCGCCGCTCGATGCTGGCGCGGATGATCGCCGGCATCATGGAGACCGCGCTCATCTTCGGCATTCAGCGGGTAACGTTCGTCGCCAACGCTGCACTTGAGCCGCTTGCGCTCAAAGTTGGCTGGAGCGCTTCCACATTGGGACCGGCCCATCGCGCCGGCCGTGAGCGGGTGCGTGCGATGGCTGCGGAGATCGATGCTAACGGTCTTCGCCGCGTGCGCGTGCAGAATGCGATTCTAGGCCCGCTCACGCGCTTCACCCCTGGCGATCTGGTTCATGCAGCCTGAGGAGGGGACAATGAAGCCGATTGCGATTGCTCAGTCTCCATCGCCGCACCTCACGCCGTTCTCCGATGACGTCAGCGCATTGGAGCGGGATGGTTATTTGACATTGCCGGATCTCTTGAGCGGGCACGAGCTCAACACGCTGCAGACCGAATTGGAGCCATGGCTTCAGCGCACGCCACGTTGCGAGGGCGATTTTTACGGTTGGAAGACCACGCGCGTTGGCGCGCTTCTATCCAAAGCGCCCATGGTGCAGCACTTGGCTATGAACCCGCGCATCCTGGCATTCGCCGATGCGTTGCTGAAGCCGTCATGCGATTGCATTCAGCTTAATCTCACTCAGGCCACGCGCGTTCATCCCGGCGAGCAGGCGCAAGCGCCACATCGAGACGAGGAGATGTGGCCTTGGCCCACCTCGGGACGCCACTGGCTCATCAATGTCATGTGGGCCGTCAGTGATTTTACCGCTGACAATGGCGCGACGCGCCTTTGGCCCGGTTCTCATCGCGCCACATTGGATCGCAGCGTCGATGAAGATGCGAGCATCGCTGGTGAGATGAAGGCAGGCTCGGCGTTGGTGTTTCTTGGCTCGCTTACGCACGGCGCCGGCGCCAATCGCACCGACACGGCGCGCACCGGCATCATTGTCAGCTATTGCTTGGGCTGGCTCAAAACTTACGAGAACCAATTCTTGGCGTATCCCGCCGACGTGGCGCGCGTCTTTCCCGAGCCGCTGCAACGTCTGATCGGATATCAGATGCATCGGCCTAATCTCGGCGGCTGGGAAGGGCGTGATCCGATCACGGCGCTGAACGATCCAAGTATCGGACCGCACATCGACGCCCTGACGCCCGACATCGCTGATCAGTTGAGGGCATACTACGCGGGCAAGCGTGGTGGCGAGCGTGGGAGTGATGGCGGCTGAGCTGGGCGCGGGGGCGCGCGCATATCAGGAGATCAAACAAGCGATTCTGTCGGGCGATCTAAAGCAGCGTCAGAAACTTGAGATCGACGAACTCGCCGCGCGTTACCGCGTCAGCGCGACGCCAGTGCGCCATGCGCTGGCGGTGCTGACCTCCGAGCGTCTGGCGGTGGTGCACCCGGCTCGGGGCTATAGCGTCGCGTTCTGGACTGAACGAGAACTGGCCGACCTCTACGAATGGCGCTGGCAACTTGCGCGCCTGGCGGCGGAGAGTTTTCAGTCTGGCTCCATCGAACGCGCTGCGGGCTCTGCCTATACCGAAGACATCTTGGGGGTATTGGGATGGCTCCACACAGGCGCCAATGGCGAAGTGCGGGCAGCGTCCAACGCAGCGGACGAGCGGCTGCGCGCCGCATACCGGGCCGAGCCGCACGTGCTTCCAAACACGGGCAAGGAGCTGGCAGCACTCGAGGCGTCGATCGCCGGCGGCGATTTGAAACGCACGTTGCAGCGGCTTCGACTTTTTTTCCGCCGCCGGATTGCGGACTGCGCCGCCATACGCGCGCGCGCCGGCGTCTCCGCGTTGCCGCGCAACGGCGACTGAGTTAGCGGATATTCATGGAGATATCGCCCCAGATCGGAGGCGGAGCACGCAAGCTGGCGCGCCGGAATCCATCCGGCGAAGGAGTAAGTGATGCAAAACGAGCAAGCTTTGATCGATCTCGGCGCAGTGTCGGAAACCACGTTGGGCATTCCACTCGGCGAGTACGAAGACCTCGCGAGCGAAACCCACATGGATTGAGCGCCGAGATGGCGGGCGGTGATTTCGCCGCCCGTCAGATCTCCGAGAAAATATTCACGAAGATAGAAACCCAAATCGGCGCGCGACAGACGAAGATCGTCGCTCCGGGAATGAGCCCGGTGATGGAGCGACAAATGCGCGAACAAGATGACAGCTTGATCGATCTCGGCGCCGCCACGGTGCAGACCCTCGGCGTGCCGAAGGGCCAGAACGAAGAATTCGGTTCTGAGACCGAGCAAGAGTGAAAGCTGAGGCGCGGCGCGTGCGGACGTTTGCATGCGCTGCGCCGACGCGTTCTGACATGACACTCAGCCTATCGCCCCACGTGCATGCCTGCTTCGACAACGGTGTGGTTGTGCTCCTCGATTTGAGAGCCAATCGATATTTTGCGCTGCCGCCAGGTGCGTTGTCGGCGACGGGAACACCCGTCGGCGGGCTTCCGAGGGGCAGATCGCGCCTCTCCGATGACGGCATGAACCTCCTGCAGCGCCAGGACGCGCTACTTGAGACGGACATCCCACGCCCCGAGCCCGACGAGGCCGCCAGTGTGCGAACGAAAGCTGCGCTCACTGACAGACCCAAGGTCTCGCGCACCGACCCCGCTAAGTTCGCGGCGGCGTGTGCGCTTGCGGATATTGCCGTGAGGCGAGGGAAGCTTCTCTCAGCCGTGAGCGCCATTCAGCGGGCCAAGACAACAGCGGCCTCTGATGACGCTGTCGCGCGCGCGAGCGCGTTCTCGCGTCTGCGCGTCTGGTATCCCCACGCGCGCATTTGCTTGTTCGACTCTTTGGCGCTCGCGCGGTTTCTCGCATGGAGTGGCTCGGGATTTGACCTCGTGTTTGCCGTTCGGTCCCGGCCATTTGCAGCGCACTGCTGGATCGAAAGCGGCGGCGCGGGGCTCAACGACTTCTACGACACGCACGCCGCATTCACCCCAATCCTGCGAGTCTGACGTTGTGGCGCGATATCTGTGTTTGAGGTGGACACCCGCTGACTGGCAACGTGGCAAGCAGGCCGAGCAGCTTGCCGAAAGATTGGAGCAGCATCCAAACTGGACGCGGGTGCTCAAATGGCGCGGCATCATTGTGTTGGGGTTCGCCGAGCAACAGCACGATTGGGCGGCGGCGGGCGAATATAGCGTTGTGTTTGGCGCCCTGTTTCGTCGTGCCGAGACAAGGCCCGCGCCAATCGTTCTGGGCATCAACGAATCTCTCGCGGCAGTGGAGTCCGACGGCCAAACGCTGATGGAGAACTTCTTCGGCGGCTATGTCGCGATACTGATCAATCACGCGCACGATTATGTGCACATCGTGCGCGATCCGACCTGCGCGCTTCCGTGTTGGACCGCCGAGATCGACGGCATCCGCGTCGTCTTTAGCGATGCGCGCGACTATGCGGCGATTGGCGGCGCGCTCGACGTCGATGACAGCCGGGTCGCCGCCTTCTTGTTGCAGCCTCGTCTCTCAATGCGGCGCGGGGGCCTTCGCGGCGTGGAGGAGCTCCATGGTGGAGAGTGTCTTACGCTGGGAAGAGATTTCGAGAAACGCACAACGCTCTGGCGGCCGCATGTCGGACATGGACCGTCAATCGAGAGTTTTGAGTCAGCGAAGGAGGAGATGCGCGCCGCCATCCTGCAGTGCGTACACGCCTGGTCTGCGGGACGGAGGCGCGTGGCTTTGAAGCTCTCGGGTGGGCTTGATTCGACGCTCGTGCTGCATTGTCTCTCGCTCGTTGCGCCGGAACTCGATGTCGTATGCGCAAATCTCTTCTCGCCGGCGGCGCCAGAAGGCGATGAGCGGTTCTTTGCAGCGGCCGCCGCCGACCATGCAGGAAAGCCGCTTGTGGCGATCGAGACGCTGCCAGAGCATGTCGACTACGCGCGCGTGATGGAGGCGCCTCTCTTTCCCGCACCCGTGCGCTCGTGCCTTGACTGGTCCAACCATCACCTTGCGGAGAGCATCGCCGCCTTGGGCGCAGATGCGTTGCTGTCCGGCCAAGCGGGCGATCACGTGTTTCACCGAAATCGGTCGCCTCTCATCGCAGCCGATGCGGCCCGAGAAGGACTGTCCTTGTCGCGTTGGGGTGAAGTGGCGATCGACACCGCGCACGTCTCTGGCCAATCAGTGTGGGCGGTTGGCGCTGCAAGCTTGAAACATGGGTGGGCGCGCCGGCCTCTCGAACTTTTTGCGTGGTGGCGCCGCAATCGGCCGCTCGCGACTGACCCTGATTGGACCGTGCTCAGGGAATTTGCGGAGCATCCGTGGCTGGATGGGTGGACGAAGCTGCCGGCGGGGCAGGCAATGCGATTGGCGTTGCTGCTCGACGCCGAGCACTACAACGCGCCCAATCTGTTGAAGACGTTGCTGCCTTGCATAGCGCCCCTCTATTCGGCGCCGATCATTGAACTCTCGATGCGGATCCCGCCGCGGCTGATGACGCATGGGGGCAGGGATCGGGCGCTCATCCGCTCAGCGTTCCAGGGGGACTTGCCGGAGCTCATCTTGAACCGGTCGACCAAAGGCGAGACCACCCGGTACTTTGCGGCGGTCATCGGACGCAACCGCGCCGTCCTCTCGGACCTACTTCTCAATGGCCGACTTCGCGCGCGCGGTCTGATCAACACCGCAGCAGTGGAGGCGGCGTTGAAGCTCGATGCGACAACCAATGAGGGCGTCAATGACCTCTTGATCTGCCTCGCCGCCGAGGCATGGCTTAACGCCGTCGAACGCGAACGTGGAAGCGCACTAGCGACCGCTGCTTAGTGAGGCGTCACGCGCTGCGCGCATCGCTCGCCAGCGCTCCAATCGCCCAGGGTCCGCTGGATCGTCGCGCTCAATGCCCTGAAGCCAAAAGTCGATCCAGTCGAGCGCTCGTTCCTGCGCGGCGCGAATGTGGCGAGGCCGCCATTTCAGATGATACTCACCGGGATAGATATAGAACTCGACCGGCTGGTTCGCCTCGCGAAGACGTGCGTAGAGGCCGAACGCTGGAAGCGCCTCGGCGTCGGCAAGCTGCATCATGATTGGAATGCGTATGCGCTCGGCATTGTTGATAGCCGGCACATCGCGCCAATATTGCGCCCACGGGCCACCCGCCCAAGGACTGACGTCGCCGAAATCTTCGCGACGTTGCCTACGAAAGCGTTCGGCGCCGGTATACCAGACCATGACGTCCGTAGGCGGCGTCGACACCACCGCCACCGCAAACAGATTGGAATGGGTGATGGACCAGTAAAGCGTCTCTGCGCCATCGCTGAGGCCGGTCAATGCAATGCGTTTAGGGTCGATCAGACCTCGATCCTGAACATTTGCGATCAAGGCCGTGATCGCGCTCAGTTTCATGTCGCGCTCTGAATGGTCGAGTTCAGTCCGCTCGGTGATATCGCGCGCGCTCTGTTGCGCGGCGATGGCGCGCCACTCCGGCTTGTCGACGCTCAGTACGAAATACCCACGGCGCGCAAGCTCCTGGATCGGATATTCGCCGCCCGTGCCGCCGCGCAAGAAACCACGCGACCGATATTGGACGATGACCAGGGGATATTGCCGTCCGGCAATATAGTCGTCCGGATAAAAGAGATGCGCGTAGGCTTCATTGCCAAAGCTGTCGTGGACATCGATGCGTTCGAACGTTGCGAAGCGAAAGCGCCGCCACTGCGGATTGGGGTCGTAGGCGGGTGCCATGACGCCGGTGGCGGCGTCGATGGTGACGATACGGCGCGGCTGAAGCGCCGATTCCTGCATACACACGACTTGCTCGGCGCTCATCTGGCAGTCGAACAACCGATCTTCTTCGCGGCGCAGAAGCGCAACAGCGTCGCTCGCCATATCCCATCGATAGATGGCGGCGTATGACGACGCTGGATCCTCCATCCGCAGGAACAGCACGCTGTCCCCATGCCGGTAGGCCCACTCGATCTGACCTCGACATAAGGGTGACGCGCACTGTCGCGCATCATCTGTCGCACTCGATGAAACGACGAGGATGGGCGCTCTTGCGGTATCGCCATCGACGAGAGGGGCAGCGAGATTGTCGGTGACCTGGCTCACCGGGCGGTCGAGCAGTTCGGCCTCCGCCGTCGTGGCGACCCGGACGGCGCCGGTCCTGACGTCCACGCTCAATCGCGTCTCACCCTCAAGGCTTCGATCGCGTGGCCGCAGCCCAAAGGCAGCCTCGAAGCGATCATCAACGGCGAAACCGTAATCCTCCTCGCTATGAATCTCTTCATTCAAGACGGTGCGGTCCGGGCCGATCTCATAAATGAGCCGCGTGCCGCCGTTCGCATAGGCCACGCGGACGACATCGCCCGGCCCCTCTACGAGCGCGCGCCGGCGCCGCCCGTCCGCATTTGAGACCCACAACTCGACGCGGCCGTTGCGCTCGGCAAGATAGGCGAGGGACCGTCCGTCCGGCGACCAAACCGGAACGCGATCCATAGCAGCGCCGCTGCGACGGCCGGGTCGATGCACCCAACCGCCGCCATCGCCAACGATCCGGCTCGGGAACGGCGGCGCGAGGTCAATGACAACCAGGTCGTACTGATAGTCATTGGTCTCCAGACGTGTCGCGCGCCGGAAGATGGCGGCGCGCCGTCCGTCCGGCGAAATCGCAAGGCCGTTGACCAGACCGCCCAGGTCGTAGAGCGCGCTGAGGTCGTCGAGCGATGGTCTCTGGCCTTGTTCGGCGTTGGCGCTCGTAGGCAGTGCGATGAGAGCAACAGCGGCGATCGCGGCGTGAAGACGCCTCACCATCTGTGGCGCACCTCGACCGCGACGAAGCGGCCAAGCAAGGACGCGTTGGCGGCATCGAAGCCAACACCGATGGTGTTGTTGACGAAAGGCGCCGGCTCATCTGTGAGGTTTTGGATGCTGAGCGTGATATCCGCGCCACCATCCCCATCGCCCCATCTGCGCGTGAGAGACGCATCGATTGTCCCCCAGGACGAGATGCGCCGGTTCGGGACTGAGATGTTGTCACGATAGTCGTCGACGTAATTGTAGGCGACCAGCGCCGCCCAGTTGTCGGTGCGCCAGCTGCCGCCAACACGGCCTTTCCAGTCGACCGGGTTATTGAACGTGTCGAGCGCCTGGATGGCGTCGAGCGCCGGTAGAGGTTGATTGGAGAACTCAAACAACCCGCTGGCGCTGACGAACGCGCTGAACTCACCGAGCGACGTATCGAAGTGATAGTCGGCTTCCAAATCGACGCCGCGCACGCGCAAGCTTGCGAGATTGGTGAGACGGCCGTCATAGATCGCCTCGATCCCGCCTGGCGGAAACGTGCCGGTGGTGCGGTCCGCGAGTGCGAGATAGGCGTCGATCTGCGCCTGCGTCGGATCGAGGATGAGATAGCCGCCGTAGGCGGACGGGTTTCGAAATACGACTTGGATAGATCCCGCACGCGCGATCCGATCAGCGAAGTCGATGTCGAAGTATGTCCCGTGCAGCGACAAGCCTTCAAGAAAGCTCGGCCGATAGTCGAAGCCCGCTGTCCAGGTGCGCCCAGTCTCCGGCCGCAGCGCCGCGTTGGGGCCAGAAAGCTGAAGCACGCCCGTCGAGCCGTCATCAGCGTTCGGATCGATGGTGGGCGGCGCCGCGCCAAGATTGACGACGGTTTCGCCAATCGTCTGCACGAATTGCGGGGCCTTGAATGACTCGCCCCAAGTCGCGCGCACCGTGAAATCCTCGGTCACGTCCCAGCGGAGGCCGATTTTGGGCGTTTCCGCTGTGCCGTAGTCGTCCGAGTGCTCGCGCCGGATCGAAAGCGACAGATCGAGACCCTGAACCAGCGGGATGTTCATGTCGCTGCTGACGATCGGCACGAAGAGTTCAGCAAAGATCGCGTCGGTGGTGCGGCTCGCCGGTGCTTGGCCCGGCTGGTTGGTCACGACGCCGGCGGCGTTGGTGCGCGTGACGGTTGAGACGAAGTCTTCGTCGCGACGTTCGACGCCAAATGCTGCGCGCAACGGGCCAGCGGGCAGTGAGAAGAGCGGCCCGTCAGCTTTCAGCGAATAGACCTGCATCTCGGAGTCAGCGTGCGCATCCTGGCGAAACGTGAGACCAGCGAGGACGTCAGGGTCGGTGTTCGAGCCATCGGCGAATGGATTGAAGGCAGTGTCGAGATTGCTGCTCGCCAATGCCGCCGTTAGTGCGGCCGAGTTGAAGGCGTTGAGGAAGTGTTGATCTTCAGTCTGCGTGGCAAATGAGGCGGCGCCTTCGATCTGCCACCCGCCAGCAACGTCCCATTGGAAACCGCCGATGACGAGTTCGCTTTCGGCCTGCGTCTCGTAACGCAAAGGGCCAAGATCGGCGCCAAAATTGTAGGTCATGGTGAGCGCGCCTTGACCAGGAAAGAGATTGTTCAGGACGCGCCACGCATTCGTCTGCGGTACAGAGATTGTTGCGTTGAGCTGCGGATCGCGCGCAGACGCTTCACGGACGCCGGCGAACGCATCGACAAACAGCTCGAACTTGGGGGTGAGTTCATAGCGAGCCGAGATGAAGCCGTGATTGCTGGTCTGGGTGGGGAAGAGATCGCCGTCGAGGTTGAGGTTCTGCAGGTTAACCTGGCCCACCAACAGCTCCGATTGACTGAGGCTTGAGCCATCCTGGCCACGTGGGATGGCGATCACGACGTTGGTCGCGCCAACGCGCGTGATGTTGCCGGGGTTCGAGGTGTTGCGAGAAAAGTTATCGCCGCCGAAGCGGCGCAGATCGGAATCTGCTGTCTGGTCGCGCTCAGACATCGCAAGCGAGGTGCGATCGCGATACTCGTACCCGCCCATGATTGAGAGGTCGCCGAACGAACCGCCGAGAACGTAGGAAGCGGTCGTCTCTCGCAGGTCGCCATCAGTGACCCCGCCATAGCGCACACGTCCGTCGCCGCCCTGGAAGTTGCGATTGAGGATCACATTGACCACGCCCGCGACGGCGTCGGAGCCGTAGGTCGCAGAAGCGCCGTCGGCGAGAATTTCGACGCGTTCCACCGCAGCAAACGGAATGGTGGAGATATCCACGAAATTGCCGTTGCCGCCCGGCGCGAGACGCCGGCCATTGACGAGCGTCAGCGTTGCGTCCGCGCCCAGACCGCGCAGATTCACAGAAGAACCGAACGTCGTATTGTTGCCGCCGGTGTTCGATTGCAGCTGGGTGGTTTCGTTCTGCCCGCCGAGGAAGTTCTGAGGCAGCGGCGCAAGTGCGTCCTGCAGCGTGCTCCGTCCCGTTTCCCGCAGCTCTTCGGCGTCCAGCGTGAGTACGTTCGCGCCAGCGGGCACGGCGCCTCGGATGCGCGTGCCCGTCACAACGATCGCCTCGTCCTCACCGTTTGCTTCGTCGGCGTACTGGGGGCGGGCAGGGCCCACGCGCACGATCTGATCGCCGGCAATCTCGATGCGCGGCGCGCCACTCGGCAGTAACTGAGCAAGCGCGGCCTCGGGCGTGAAGCGTCCTCGCAACGGCCGTGAGCTCAGACCCTCGACATCGCTCTGCGCAAACAGAACCTGCAGGCCTGACTGTTCGGCAAACCGCAGCAACGCCGATGAAAGCGGCTGGGCCGGGATGTTATAGTCGACTTCGGCCGCGTCAGCGGGCGCAGGCGCCGATTGCGCCCAAGCCGGCGCATTCAGCGCAAAGCCTGAAACTGTCGCCAGCGCCAGCATTAAAGCGGAGCGCACACCATCGCGGCGCGAACGCGCCCAAGAATTCGTCATGGTCTTCCCCCTCGGCCGCTCTCAGACGGCGGCTCTGCAGGGAGAAGGACGAGCGAGTTGGGCAATCTTCGCAGGCGACGCGCGAATTATTTTCACCGCGCGCGAGCAGAGTGGCGTCAGGGTCCGAAGCTCGCCGTCGAGCTTAGTTCGATCACGCCGTCTTCACGACGGCGCGCGTCGATGGCGAGGTTCTGACGCAACATCCACAGGAAGGCATTGAGATCACGCGCTTCGATGAGGCCGCCGATGCGCAACTCGGCAAGGGCGTGATCTGCGAATTCAAACTGGGCGCCACTGTGCCGCGAGACATCCGCCACCGCCTCGGATAGCGGCGTGTCATCGAAGGCAAGACGGCCCTCACGCCACAGCGTGCGTCGCGACTCCAGCGGCGCCTCAATCCGCGTGACACTCAGATCGCCGTCTCCAAGCTCGATCTCGCTATGCGGTTCGACGACGACGCGCCCCTCCCGTGAGATGAAACCGGCGCGCCAGGCGCGTCCCTGGCCAGACATCAGACTGACGCGCACGCCATCGGGCAGCACCTTGACCAGCACTTCGCCGCTCAAAGCCTCAATGCCCCCAGCCGCGGTCTGAATGGAAAACGTCTCGCCATTGGCCGCCGCAATACTGAAAAGCGCCTCACCGCGGACGACGCGCGCAGAGCGGGATGCGCGGCGGACGCGCGCTTCGATGCGCGTCCCAGCATTGAGCGCGACGGTGGTGCCGTCCACCAGGGTAATGTCCCGGACTTCGCCGACGCCGGTCTCGAATGCTTCCGCAGCGCCTGGCCCCACCGCCAAATAGGCGCCGGCGCCCAGCGCCACTAGCCCCGCCAGACCTCCCGCCAGCACGACGCGGCGATCAACGGAGGGCACGTCCTCGGCGGGCAGGGGAAACGCTTCGAGCTTGGACAGCAGATCGAGCTGGCTCCAGGTGGCGCTGGAGTGCTGGAATGCGGCGCGGTGATCGTCAGATTCCGCAAGCCAGCGGCGAAAGGTGCGGACGTCGCGGGCGTTAAATTCAACGCCGTCGAACTTCACCACCCATTGGGCGGCCTCACGTCTGATCCGCTTTTCCCTTGCGCCCGTCATCGGCAATCCCGTCGAGCCCGGCTCGCTCGAAGGCGTGCCTCGCCGCGTCGCACTTTTCAAGCGCGCGCGAAAGATAGCGCGGCACGTTATGTTGCGGAACGCCGAGGCGACCGGCGATCTCCTGGTGCGATAGGCCATTCAGCTTGAACAAAAGCAGCGCCAACCGCTCCTTTTCCGGCAAGGCCAGCACCGCGCCCATCATGTGCGCGTAGCGCTCGCCTTCGATCAGCATCTGTTCGGGCGTCAGATCGTCAGACGCAGCAGCACCCAAACCATCGCCGGATACGAATCTCACCGGCGCACGTTCTTGCCGACGAACCTCGTCTATCGCCAAGTTGCGCGTCAATTGCGCCAGATAGGCTTTGGGGTCGGCGATCTCCGAGCTGTCGGCTTCCAACATCTTCGAGAACGCCGTCTGCACCACGTCCTCGGCCACGACCCGCCCGCGAAAGCTGCGCAAGCGCCGGATCAAACGGGGCGCCTCAGAAGCAAAGAGGCGGGCAAGATCAGCCGGCTTCACCGAACGCCTCCCGGAGTTCCAAAAGCCGAGCAACCAACTTGTCGAGTTCGCTTACATGGAAGGTCTCAACCAGACCAACGGTCTCCGATCCCTCCCGCTCGCCATAGA
>CADEEA010000058.1 GCA_902826245.1 uncultured Alphaproteobacteria bacterium
AGCGGGATCGTCTGCGGCAGGTCCGCAGGCTTGCGATAGCCGAACGCGCTCATGAAAACAGGATCGCTGAAAGCTTGCGGCGGCCTTGCTTTGCAAGCTCGGAGGTTGGGCCTGCGGCTTCGAACACTTTCAGCAATTGCTTGCGCGCCGCCTCCTCGTTCCATTCGCGGTCCTTGGCGATGATCGCCAACAAATGCTCGCTTGCGGCCTCCAAATCGCCGCGGGCCGAGAGCGCCTCGGCGAGATCATAGCGCGCCTGCAGGTCGTCGGGATGATTGGCGACCTTCAGCGCCAATTCGCCGGTATCGCCTGCTTGCGCCGCCGAGGCCGCGAATTCGAGCGCAGCACGAACGCCGGCAATGTCAACATCATTGGCTTTTTCGGGCGGCGCCATCGCCAGCACCGCGCCTGCCTGTTCAGCGTCGCCGCTTTGCAGATAAAGCCGCGCCATGCCGGCGATCGCCTTGGTGTTGGCCGGGTCGAGCTGCAGCGCGGCCGCGTAGGATTGCGCCGCCCCGCCAAGGTCGCCGAGAGCGAGGCTCTCGGCGGCCTGGTCCAGCAGCGCAGCGATGTCGGCTTCGGCCCCGGCGCCGGAGAGGCGATCCACGAACAATTTGATCTGGCTGTCTGGGATCGCGCCCGTAAAGCCATCGACCGGCCGGCCTTTGTCGAAGGCGTAAACCGCGGGAATGGAGCGCACGCCCAATTGCCCGGCGACGCCCGGATGTTCGTCGATATTGATTTTCACCAGCCGCACCTTGCCGCCCGCGGCGCGAACCGCGCGTTCGATCGCAGGCGCCAACGTCTTGCAGGGGCCGCACCAGGGCGCCCAGAAATCGACGATCACCGGCACGGTGCGCGACGCTTCGATTACGTCGGCCACAAAGCCGCGATCACTTCCATCTTTGACGATGTCTGAGTTCTGCGGAGCGCCCGCATCGAGAGAGGTCATGAGTATCCCTGGTTTTTTTCGCCCTCTACATGGGCGGAAGCGGGGCCGGGTTCAATCAGCGACGGCCTGCCGTTCGCGTCAAAGCCGAGCCGGGTAGGCGTCTTTCCGAGCGCTTTAGCGAACGCCAACATGGACGTAGGGCTTATCGCGGTGGTTGCGTCGTTGCGGAGCGGGTGAAAATTGACGGGATCGTGCGCGAACAGCGCCTCGTCCAAAAGCAGCCGCACCGCGCCCTCGGCGTCGTTGATCAATCCGAACAGCGTCACCGATCCTGGCGTGACGCCAAGATGGCGGGCCAGAAGCTCCGCCGAGCCGAAGCTGAAGCGCCCGGCGCCGATCAGTTTGGAGACGGCATTGAGGTCGATATTGGTGCCCGCCAACGCGCACAGCAGGAACAACGCGCCCTTTTTATCCTTCAGGAACAAATTCTTGGTGTGCCCGCCGGGCATGCGGGTCTTGATCTCGGCGCTTTCGGCGACCGTAAACACCGGCTGATGCCGATGGGTAGTATGGGCGATGCCGAGCGCGTCGAGCCGGGCGAACAGATCGTCGGGGAGGGCGGCGCTTCTCATTGCGACTCTGCTTGGCCTAGCCCGGCCGGAACGTCTAGGAATGGCCCATGAAACTGACCTGTTATCAAGTCGATCCCAAGCCGGCCGAGATGGTCCCGGGCTCGCCTGACCGCGATTGGATGGACCGCTTCTCCGACCGCCATCCCTATCGCTGCCTGCCGCTCGTGGTCGCGAACACCACCGGCTGGGCGCTGCTGTCGCCGGTGTCGTTTACTGCGACCTGGAACGGGGGGCCCCGCATCGAGGATATTCGTCTCGATCCCGACGGCGACACCACCAAGGCGCATCTGGATCGCTGGGCGGTGTCGCATTTTTCCGGCGGCGTGCTGACGTTTCACACCGGCTATCTGTTCCGCACCGAGCCCGGCTGGGACCTCTGGTGCGGCGGGCCGCCCAACCATATCAAGGACGGCATTCAGCCGCTGGTCGGCGTGGTCGAGACCTATTGGTTGCCGTTCCCGTTCACCATGAACTGGCGCTTCACCCGGCCCGGCATGATCTCGTTCAAGAAAGACGAGCCGTTCTGCTTCATCTTCCCGATCCCGCACGAGCAGATGGATGCGGTCGAGCCGGTGATCAAATTCATCGCCGACGATCCAGAACTGGAGCGCCAGTACAAGGCCTGGGGTGAAAGCCGGACCAATTTCCTGACGCGCCTGTCAAACAAGGAAGAAGAAGCGGTAAAAAACGGCTGGCAGCGTGACTATTTCCGCGGCCGCACGCCCGAGGGACACGTTGCGCCGGATAATCACGTCAACCGCAGGCGGCTGAAAGCGCCGAGGCGCGTGGGGCCGGAGGATTAGGCGTGCACGAAGGCAATTTTCGAAGCGTGGCGGTTCTGTGGGCCCCCTATTGCCCTCGGGTCCGCCGTCTGCGATACACCCGCCCCTCAGGCGCGGGACTTGCATCGCGCCACCCCACGGATGCGGGCGTAGCTCAGGGGTAGAGCACAACCTTGCCAAGGTTGGGGTCGTGAGTTCGAATCTCATCGCCCGCTCCAATGTTTTCAACGATTTGGGTTGGTAGCAAGCGGCCCCGAGGGGCCGGCTTCCACAGGCTTGCTACCACTTTGCTACCAAACTTCTCGCGCTCCAGCGCGCGGCCATTTTCTGTGAGCATCACCGTGCGACTGCTTCGAATGCGAGACGCAGTTTCCTAACGCGCAGATTCTCCGCGCCGCCGCCTCCGCTTGGGGCGTCGAAAAACGCGCTTCGCGACGCGCGCGAGCGACACGCAGTCGAGCAGCAACCCCTCCAGGCCGCGCACGGTGGCGCGCGTTCGGTCCACTACATAGGGCGCGAACCTAATCGCGAGCAGCAACGCGCCGAAGCCCGCCGGTACCTGCATCCAAATCCAAACTTCTGAGAGCGTCGCCATCGCCGACCGTCCACACGCATGAATCGCTGGTTCGCATTGTCAGCGATGATTTTCGCGTGCGGGGTTCAGGGGGCGGATAACGGGGGTATTGGACCTAACTCTTTGATTTCTAGCGTTAGTACGGTTGGCGTCGTGCGGGGTTGGCGCAGGCCATTGCGGCCGGTGATTTCTCCAAGGCCGTTCAACTGTAGATCGCCTGTTCCGCAGCGGAACTTCGTATCGGAACGAAACGAGAATCACGGTATGGGAGGCTGAGGAGGTAGCCCAATGGCCGCTGTTAAACGCAAGTGCTTCATCTCGTATCACCACGCCGACCAGGACGAAGTGAACGAGTTCATCCGTACCTTCGACCATGGCTTCGACTGCTTCACGGCGCGCGGTCTGGGGGAAGAGATGTCCAAGGACATCATCGACAGCACCGACACCGACTATGTGATGAGCCAAATCCGCGCGCGCTATCTGAAGGGCTCGTCCGTCACGCTGGTGATGATCGGGCGTCATACCTGGGCGCGTCGCTACGTCGACTGGGAGGTGCAGTCGTCGCTTCGACAGGGCCGTGAGACGACGCCGAACGGACTGCTCGGCATCAAGCTGCCGAGCTACGCTGAGGGGCGATTTCCCCAACGCTTCAGCATGAACCTGCTGTCGGACGAGGCGAAGAAGGCGGGCAAGACCGACTGCTACGCGCGCCACATGACGTACCCGACGTCGATCGAGTCATTGGAGAGCGCAATCGAGGCGGCGTATCAGCGACGGACAACGCACGCGCACCTGATCGTCAATCCGCGCGATCGCTTCGCCAACAATAAGACCATCGTCACCGCCATTTGATGGCTGTTGCGCCGACACCGGCTCCGGTCGCGCCGACCGGAGAGGAGCACTTGCTGTTCATGGTGGACGAGCGCTTCCGCGTCGTCTTCGCCGTGGACTGGGTGATCATCGCCATCGTCATCGTGTTGGCGGTGGCGTTCGCGTTCCTGCGCTATGGCGGCATGAGCGGCGTGCTCGGCCGCGCGAAGCAGTACGAAGTGGATGAGGCGCAGTTCGGCATCGGCGACCAGCGCATCACGTTGAAACCCAACGATGTGGATCGGCAGATCGCCTATCAGATCTGGGTCGAACTCAGCACGCGCAAGATCGGCTTGCCCATCAACCTCGACGATGACGTACTCGTGGAGATCTACGACTCTTGGCACACGTTCTTTACGGTCACGCGCGAGCTGATCAAGGACGTGCCGGTCTCGAAGTTCAGGCGCAAAGACACCGAGAAGATCATCAGGCTCTCGATTGAGGTGCTGAACCAGGGCCTCCGTCCGCATCTCACGAAATGGCAGGCGCGCTTCCGGCGCTGGTACGACAAGAAGCTCGACATCGACGATCACGTCGATCTTGAGCCCCAGGTCGTGCAACTGAAGTTTCCCGCGATAGAAGAACTGCGCGCGGAGTTGATGGAAGTGAATGAGCGGCTGATCGCCTATCGCGACAAGATGCGCGCGATCGTCACGTCATCGTAGCTCAACGTGGGGGGCCTAGGCACCAAGGATGGCGCTGATCAGGCCGATGATTCCGGTGGCCGCGAGATTGCCGGCTGCGCCCTCGCAGATCGTGCGAGTGGATTGGAGCAGGCCTCGCAGCACCCCACGATCCGGTGTGTTCTTCGCCGCCTCCGTCTCGATGTCATTCAGCACTGGCTCGATCGCGACGCGTTGTACTTCGGGCAGGGAGCCCAGGTGCGCGCGTGCCTGCTGGATCATCGTGTTGATCGCGCCGATGTCGAGCGCCACCGTGGCAGTTTGGTTGTTGGTGACGTTGGCTTGATCGCTCACATTGCCGACCACACCGGCGTTCTGAATGTTGAAGACTTGGTGCGTCACCATTTTTTTCCAAGCAAATCTTTCAGCGCCGCATTGTCGAGCATGGCGTCCGCGAGCAACCGCTTCAGCTTGGCGTTCTCGCTCTCCAAGCCTCGCAGCTTCTGGGCGTCGGAGACGTCCATGCCGCCGTACTTGGCCTTCCAGCTGTAGAACGCAGCGCTCGACATCGCGTGCTTGCGGCACAAATCCTTGGTCGAAACCCCGGCCTCGTGCTCGCGCAGGATCGAAATGATCTGCTCTTCGCTAAACCGCTTCCGCTTCATCTTCCGGCTCCCGAATCAGGCCGGATTCTAGTTCGCCGTGGAGGAGTTTTCGGGGGTCAGGTCACGAAGGCAAAGGTCAGAGGTTCGAATCCTGTCGGGTGCGCCAGCTTTTCAAATACTTACGCGGTGGATTTTTCCCACTCTCTGCGAACAAATTAGCATTGGTCACCACGTGGTCACCACGCCGGGGACGACGCGGAGCAACGCAGAGCGCGCGCGCAAGTCCAAGATCAGAGGCTTTGGTGACGTGCGCCGAACGCTCTCTTACGGCGGAGAAGGGCCACCGAAACGTGCAGTGATGTTCAAAGTCATCGCTGCAACATCGCCAACTGGGGCGGTGCCTTTGGCTCGATGTGCTGATGCTTACACTCGCCCACCTTTTTGCGTAGCGGGGAGCGTTGGATTGGCGCGGTGGCCGGGCGTTGGAAAACTCGATCTGCATCCGGACATCAAGCTGTTTTTTTGCCGATGCGGTGATGCCGGAAATGTCGGGTACCAATCCACCCGATCAGGCAATCGCCAGACGACCCGATCTCAAGGAGCTTTGATCGCGCGCCACCTAATCGCATCAAGCCATGGTGTCGTCTGAACGGGACACTACATCCTGCAGCGCTTGTTTCGGCGGCGAAATTCTCTATTTTAGCTAGGCCAGCAAAAGCTGGAGGAGGTGAAGTATGTCGCCGAATCTGAAGTCTCGCCCCGACGCCCAAAAGGTCATCGCAGCGCTGCTGAAAGACATCCTCGCGGGCACGATCCGTCCGCGTCCGGAATACGTTCTGACGCAAGTGTGCAAGACATCGGCTCAAGCCTAAAGCGCGGCGCATGACTGCGCTGCTCATTGGGCCCGTGATCGATGACGCTGTCGCAACTCTGAATCAGAAGTTGCGAGCGAATACGACCGAGTTCGCACAACGACAGCTCGGTCGTATCATTCCTCGATATAGTCCCTGGCTTTGCTTCGTCCCTCTAACAGGGGCGATCAGCCCGACGCTGATCAATTTCACGCCCACCCGACGCGGCGAACTTGCCCTCGACGAAGACTTTTTGGCGACGGCGGCAGATTTCCTGTCGCGCGAGGGCCGCGCCGCGATTGATGAACTGCCAGGCGATGCTGCAGTTTGGCTGCCGAATGCCAACAACATCTCCGCCGCTTTTGACGGTGCCGCCGCAGTCATTCAACGTTCTGACGACACGGTTCGGAATCTCTACGCGGAGATGGTTGATTACGTCGTTCCGCTCGGGGGCGGGCGCAATCGCGGCTACAGCTCGCACCTATGCCGCGGTGCTATCTTCCGCAGCTTGCCCGCCGACAACGATGAGTACGATGTTGCGATCGATATCGTTCACGAGGTCGGTCATCACGTCTTGATGGCATGGCAAAGCGTGGATCCGATCCTGACTTCCGCGCACGACGCACCGGTGTTCTCTCAAATCCGCCAAACCAATAGACCGGCTATTCAGAGCTTCCATGCCGCCGTGGCGCTCGCCTTTATGCTCTACTTGGCGAAGACCCAACCTAATGATCCGAGAATGCAGGCCGCTGCAGCGAGGCGTGGCCGCTCATATACCAACACGCTTGCCCACAGTTTGTCGCTCGCTCTTCAAGTTGTACGCGAGGAATGCACCTTCAGCGAAATCGGCGCGGTGATGATGTCGGAGATGGAGGCGGTTATTTAGCGACTCGTGGTCTTAGCCCGCGTTGCACGCCGCAGCACCGATGTGTTCGCCGGAGAGAAGCCGCTATCCTGATAAAGATTGTGGGCGATCGCGCGGGTTGGATTGCAAGTGAGGTTGACGTGCTCCGCGCCTAGGAGCTCTGCATCTTTCATAACGCGCGAGAGCAGGAGCCGGCCGAGTCCGCGTCGTTTGAAGCTATCGTGCACGACCATCGTTTCCAGCCAAAGGCGAAGTCCTTGTGGCAAAAACATTTGGACAAGGCATACCATCCCGACAATGCGGAACGAATTGTCCTGCCGCGTGACTGCACAGTAAATGCGATTGGCTTTGGCTGATCGCCTTAGCTCAGCAACCGTTATTGCCGTGTGTTTTGAGCCAAGCGTGCGAAGCAGTTCGCTCACGTCGCCAATATGGCTGGTGCGGATATCACCGACGCGCAGTCGAATGATTTCGACCGCTTGCTTCGTATTTGATTCCGCCGCGCGTTCCATCAGTAGGTGCTAGCCCGATTCGAAGGACACCAGCCCTGGTACGATTGTTTCATCAACAACAAGTGGATGACGGGGCGGAACGATCCTGCTTATGTGTGGAAAGGGCTGATTAACCTCTTGCACATGGCTGATTTCGCAAACGCTGATTTGATTCTCGCCGGCTGCTTCTTTCTAGCCGCCGCTCTCTATTCCAGCGTCGGTCATGCAGGAGCCACGGCCTATTTAGCGCTTATGGCGTTGTTCGGCGTGCCCGCGCCGGCAATGAGGCCGACAGCACTGACGCTCAACATGTTAGTGGCATCGATAGGATCATGGCGCTATTGGCGTGCGGGATATCTACGCTTTCGGACGCTTTGGCCTTTTCTCGTCGGCTCTGTACCGATGGCGTTTCTCGGCGGCTTCATCACACTGCCGAACCAATTTTACAGACCTCTCGTCGGCGCAGTCCTTGTCCTTTCTGCGGTCCGCCTCCTATGGCCTCAGCGGCCTAATCCGATCGCGCAGAGGCGCGATCCCCCGGTGCCATTGGCCATGGCGATTGGGCTCGCCGTTGGATTGCTCGCTGGACTAACCGGGACTGGCGGCGGCGTGTGGCGATAATCTTGGCGGTCCGCAGCAGCGCGCCGACTGTCACGTTCGTATCGGCGATATCCTTCAGCAGCCTCTGAACGCGGAAGAGCCGCCAGGCTTTGCAAGCGTGTTCATATCGGGAACCTAGCACGATTCCGCCCCCTTGAGGCGCTGTGCGCCGGTGCGAAATCAGCGCGATGTGCGTGCTCGACGCCCGCCAGTCTCTGTAGAGGGACGCGTTGTCGAGGGTCAGTTGATTGGATCTTCGCCACACAGCGAATCTCGAATTTCTTTCCGGACGGCCCCGTGGTCGACGCCGCCGGCAAGCGCGTCGGCGTTTGTTCGGGACGCCCCGCGGCCCGACGCCTTCAGCTCGGCTATCGTGCGCAGTGCGAATCAAGGGACGCGCGCCAGCGCGGCGCGGAACGCGTTTGCGCTCGATTGCAATCAACGCTTTTTTCATGTTTGGCGCCGTTGCACTCTTGGAATAGTCGATCGTGCGTGGCATCGAGAGGGGTGCTTCAGACATCGCGCGGTCCTATGCAGCCAGTCATCTACCGGAAGCGCCGTAGCGCGGTTTCGCAAGGTGAGCGTGAGTGGCGGGTGGAGGATGGCGTGCTTTGCTCCGTGAGCGCCGCCGGGCGCGAGCGCCGCTTGGCGTGGTGCGATGTTATTAGCGTGCGGCTTCGCCGCCGTCCTGCACGGGCAAGACCTTGGCGCTACGTGTTCGAACTGCAGTCCAAGGACGGCCGTAAGACCGAAATCGACAATTGCCACTTGGTCTCCATGGGCGCCTACGAGGATCGCTCCGCGAGCTTCACCCCTTTTGTGCGCGCGGCCTTGGCTCGCATCGCGACCTCCAGCCCAAAGGCGCGTGCGCTTATCGGCGAGACGCCGCGGCGTTATCTGCTGCTGTTGTTGGCGTCGCTGTTGGGGTTCGCCGCACTAGCGGTCGGGCTCATCGTCGTGCGTACGCCGATTGATTCGCTGCCATACGCGGCGGCTGTTAAGCTCACGGTCATGTTGTTGATGCTGCCGATCTTCTGGCGCTGGGTGCTCGGCGCGATGCCCAGGGGCGTGGCGCTCGATCAGGTCCCCGATCGGGTGCTGCCGCCATCGCCTGACGATCAATGTAGGAACGAGGGCGCGACCAAATGAAGTTCTTTGTCGACACTGCTGACATCGGCGAAATCCGCGCCTGCGCGGAATTGGGTCTCGCCGACGGGGTCACCACCAATCCGTCTTTGGTCAAGAAGGCGGGGCGTCCCTTCAAGGAGGTTCTGGCCGAGATTTGCGCGCTCATCCCCGGCCCGGTGAGCGCTGAAGTTGCGGCGCTCGACGCTGAAACAATGATAGCGGAGGGCCGCGTCTTGGCGAAGCTTGCGCCGAACATCGTGGTTAAGGTTCCGCTGACGTGGGACGGGCTGAAGACATGCCGCATGCTGGCGCAGGAGAATATTCGCAGCAACGTGACGCTGTGTTTTTCGGCAAACCAGGCATTGCTAGCCGCCAAGGCTGGCGCGGCCTATATCTCCCCGTTCGTGGGCCGACTGGACGATGTCGGCGCCGAGGGCATGGCGTTGATCGGCGAGATACGCGCCATTTACGACAATTACGGCTTCGCCACGCAATTGCTGGCAGCGTCCCTGCGCTCGCCGGAGCATGTGAAACAATGCGCTTTGGCCGGCGCCGATGTGGCCACCGTCCCGCCGGGAATTTTGCGTGAATTGGCCAAACACCCTTTGACCGATAAGGGGCTTGCGACCTTTTCTGCCGATTGGGCGGCGACGGGGCAGAGCATTCTCTGAGGTCCCGTCGGCCGTGAACCGTCCAGAGCTTGCCCCCTTGGGCTGGGCCGCGTAGAGAAGCGCGCTTGGCCAAATATGGGCCGGAGCCGCTTTAGCTCAGCTGGTAGAGCACCGCATTCGTAATGCGGGGGTCGCGTGTTCGAGTCACGCAAGCGGCACCATTGCGTGGAAACCGGACGGCGCGGGCCGCGATTTCGGCCAGCATAAACCGACAGCTCGTCGAACCGGTGTGGACCCCGGAACAAAAAGGCAGGCAAACCGCCAGAGTTGGCATTTAATGCAATAGTGACTGAACGGAGCTTGGCGGATGGCCTCAAAGTGCGCTCGTTTTCTTGCCGTCGCATTGTTCTTGGCAGGCGGCGTCGGGAGTTGGGCTTTCGCGCAGCCTGAAGATACGATCGTTGTTACTGCGCCGTACCCGCCTGGCGCGCCGCAGGCGTTTGTGGGCGAGATTTCGGTAACTGCCGGTGGCGAAGATCAGCTCGCGCGCTGGGACCGCAGAATATGTCCGGGGGTAGTGGGGGCGACGCGCGCGCAGGCGCAATACATCCTCGACCGCATTGCAGCGCGCGCGGCTTCGCTAGATTTGCGCGTTGGCGAGCCCGGTTGTCGGGCGAATATAGCGATCATCATTTCCAGCGACGCTGATGAGCTGGCGCGTCTTCTCGTAGAAGAGCATCGCGATGCGATGGGGTATTATTCCGAGGCTGGAGAGAACGCACGCGGGCGGGAGGCATTTCGTGAGTTTGCAGAAACGCCGCGGCCGGTTCGCTGGTGGCATGTTGCACAAACTATGAGCACGGGCGGTCAGCAGCCGGGCGAGGGCGCCTCGGCGATGGGATCGGGGGGGCAGGGCATTGCGAACACGATTCAATCCTATTCCTCGAGCCGTTTGCGCTCCGCTACGCGGCAGGACTTCACGCGCGCGATCATCGTGGTGGACGGCGCTCGTCTGGGGGGCGTCACTTTAGGAGCGCTTTCGGATTACCTAGCAATGGTCTCGCTCTCGCAAGTATCCCCTGATTCCGACACGTCTGATTTCGATACCATCCTCAACCTGTTCGATGCCAGCGCCGGCCGAAGACCCCAAGGGCTGACTGAATGGGATCTCGCTTATCTGAACGGACTCTATGCGACCCCCGCGGGCGCTTCGAGCCGCCAGCAGCAGCGGGCGATCGGCGCAATCATCGAAAGAGACTTGTCGGCCCCCCCGCCCCAGTGAGTTCGTGCGTAAGAGCTGCGCCTAGCCTCTGCCGTTTGCCAGCAGACAGCTGCACCGCTTTGTCGTAATCGAATGGTTCTCGTAATTGGGGCGGGGCCATGAATTGGTTATGGATCGGCAAGCGCGTGCTTGCCCTCGCAATCGCGGCGGCCTGCATCTGGGCGATCGCGGGAGCGCTTAAGGGCCAGACCTTTGAGAGCCTGGCTGCGGCCTTCGCCGAGGTCCCGCCGGCGACCCTGCTGGTCGCGGCCCTGCTGGTCGCGGTCAATTTCAGCCTGATGAGCATCATGGAGACCTTGGCGTTGCGCGACGCAGGCGTGCGCTTGACGCCGGGGCGCACCGTGCTGTCGGCATTTGTTGGCAACGCGCTTTCCATTGCCGCCGGACTTGGTCCTATCTCCGGGGCAGGCGTGCGAGCGGGCCTGTTCCGCGCCTGGGGCGCGCCGGTCCAGGCCGCTGCGGTAACCGCCGTCAGCGTGACGCTTATTTCTCTTTCCGGCGGAGCGACGCTCGCGGCAATCGGGCTCATCCTGCAGCCTGGCGCCATGGCGGCGGCCTATGGCGTGCCGGAGCCGATCTTGCGGGGATGCGGCGCGGGCTTCATCGTCGCGCTTATTGGCGTAATGGTGCTCGCCGGACGCAAGCGAACCGCGTTCACGCTATGGGGGGTGAGCCTGAGCGCCCCGTCGGCGGGGGGCGTGCTGGTGCGGTTGGCGCTTGGCGCAATCGACTGGATGATCAGCGCCAACATCTTGTACGTGTTCCTGAGCTTCGCGGAAAATTGGGCGCCCTTGTCGTTTGTCACGACGTTTGCGACTTCGCATTTTGCCGGCATGGCCGCCGGGGCGCCGGCGGGCCTCGGCGTTTTCGACGCCTTGATGTTGCATGCGGGCGCGGTTGAGACCAATCCGGCGCAATTGGCGGCTGCGCTGTTTCTCTACCGACTTGTGGGATACGCGACCCCAGCTCTGATCGCACTGATCCCGTACTTGGCGCTCAGTCAGCGCACGGCGGCAGCGCGATGAAGCCCTTCGACTTCCTGCGTCTGCCGCCCGCGCTTCCGGTCGCCCCCGTTCAGGACCTCCAGGCATTGGTGGGCGAGGGCCCTGTATTCGTGCTGGCGCCGCATCCGGACGACGAGAGCATTGGCTGCGGCGGGTTGATTGCCGCCAGCGTCGCGGCGGGAATCCCGGTTTTCGTCCACGTCCTCACGGACGGGCGCCATTCACACCCGGGCTCGCGCGCTTGGCCGCCGGAGCGGATCGCAGAACGGCGCGAAGCGGAGGCGCGGCGCGCCGGCGTGCATCTGGGTTTGGCGCCGGATGCATTGAAATTCGAACGTGAGCTGGACGGTTCGCTGCTGTTCGATTGGACCAACGCAAACAACGTTGCGGCGCGGATTGCGGAGCAGGCGTCGCTATGGCAGGCGCCGGTCATCGTCGCGCCATGGCGTGCCGATCCTCATCCCGACCACATGGCCGCATCAGTTATCGCAGACCTAGTGGAGCAGGCGTGCAGTGGCGCGCGAGGTCTGCGCTATCTGGTATGGGCCAAGAACAGCCGCTCAATAATTGCCGAGGCTGCCGAGCGCGGCGGTGCTGTGCGGTTCCCGATCAGTCGCTACCGCAAGCACAAGCGCCGTGCGGTCAGCGCCTATCGGAGCCAGAGCGGGCGCCTCATCACGGATACCGCAAGTCCGCGGTCGTTGCCGCGCCTGGCGGGCTTCCTTGGACGCTACGAAACCTATCTGCTTTCGACCGTTTGAGCGCGGCGCGCTTCGTTGCGGGCGGTGCGGCGCTGCAGGTACGCGCGCAGCAGCACAACACTGGCCTCGAGGTCGCGCGCCAGCAGCGGGTGTTTGGCAAGCAATGGACTTGCGTCTTCGAGCATCGCCCAGGCTTCGCTGAACCGCGCGGCCGCTGTGACTTCAGCCATGGCGTTCGGGTCGGACACGTACCGCGCCACGTGCTCGGCGAAACCAGCGGCGCCGAACGCACCGCGCAAACGGGCTCGGATTGCCGCGCGGCGAAGCATCGCGCGCGCCGGCTCCAGCTTTGGATGGCATTGCGCGCGTTCGTCTGTGAGCCGCGACATCAAATCGTCGCCCCAACCGCCAGAGGCGCGCCCGCGAACCCGGCTTGACGTTGTCACGCTTGGCTGGAAGGCATGGCGAATGCGCGCGCCTTTGCGCCGCGCCATGGCGACGAGGCGCTGGTCTTCGCCCGGGCAAATGTGGGGCACGCCGCCGAGCGCAGCGAGGTCGCACGCGCGGATCGCCAGATTGGCGCCGGTCTCGACAAGGTGATTTGGCCAGGGATCGGCGGGATCGGGATCGATGATCGCGTTGGCTTCGGCGGTAAGCTGGCTGTACTCGTACTCCATCGCGCCGCGCCGGATCGCGTCGAAGGTGAGCGCCGGAGCGTCGGTAAAGTCGGGCGCTACGAAGCCGCACACGATATCGGCGCCGGCGGCGTAACAATCCATGACATTGCGCACCCAGCGCGAGTCGACGCGCGAATCCGCATCCGTGGTCAAGATCACGCCATCCGCGTTGGTAAGCAGGGCCGCCGCGTTCATCGCCAGTCTGCGCGCCCAGGCGGCGTCAGAAAGATGTGCGGGCAATTGCACGTCGTAGACGTGTAATTCGAACGGCAATTGGTCGGCCATCGCGCGCACGACTCCGGCGGTGCCGTCGCTGCAATTATTGAGCACCAGCGCTACCGCGAAAGGTGGGGCGTCCTGCTGCGCCGCGAGCGCCTCGAGGCACGGGCGGATGAGCGCCTCCTCGTCCCGCGCCGGGATCGCGATAACGCAGCCATAAAAGCCAGTTCCGAGGCGCGGGTCTTCAGGTGGCGGTTCGGCGTGAAAGAAGACGCCGTTCTGTTGCTTCGACATGAAAATCCCCCGCCCGCCAGCCGACGCCTGTCCCATTAGCGCGAGATGAAAAGATATTCACCCCCTCGCGTCAACCTTTTCGAGGCTGTCGGCCCAGTTGTGCTATTCCACCATTTCCGCACTGGTCGGCTCGGCGCGCGGCGGTGCGAGCACGGCGGTGGGCAGGGCGAGCACGGGGCCCAGCGCATCGTTGGCCCCGCGCTCCATGCGCGGATGGATCAATTGTCCACTGTCGCCAAAGACATAGACTAAACGCGCCCAGTCGCTGTCGTCGTACAGGAACGCCGGCCCTTCGGGGTCGAGGTCCGACCAATCGAGTTCTCGTGGCGCCGCCGCTGCTTGGCCGAGCCAGGTGCGCGCGCCGTTTTCGTCACCGCGCCCACGCGACACCTGGGCGAGCAGGATGCAGATGCGCGAGGAAGGGTTTTCGCGATACGCGTCGTCGAGCGCCGCCTGCGCGCCGCCCCAATCGCCGCGCTCCATGGCCAGTTCCGCGAGCACGATTTTGCTTTCGCGATGGTCTCGGCGTTTTTCCGCCAGCCCGCGCATGCGTTCGGCGCGATCCTCTTTGCTTTCTCCGGGGACTATATCTCGATACGCGTGCGCCAGCGCCGGGTGAGGGCCGTTTTCCCAAGCTTCCTCGAGTATTGCAGCCGCGCGTTCAGGCTTGCCCTCGCCAACCAACAATCGCGCAGACAGCGCGGCTGCGGGAGCGAACGTGGGCGCTGTGCGGAAAGCCTTCTGCGCCATGTCGGCCGCCTTGTCGGCGCGGCGTTCGCGCTCGAGCTTCGAGGCCTGCGCCGCCATCAGCACCGCGCGGCGGCGCTTGCCCACTTTGTCGTCAACCAATTTGCGCTTGTCGCCGGCTTCGAGTGTATCGAGGGCGGCTTCCCAGTCGCCCGCTTGCACCGCCAGATCGAATGCATATTGAAACGGCCACACCGCCGTTTTCGACGCCTTGAGCGCACCCTCTGCTTGCGCGCGTGCGGCGGTGCGGTCGCCGCGTTTCAGCGCCGCCGCCATCAAACCTTTGCGGCCGAGAACTTCGGTGTCCTCATGCTGCAGCATGCCGGAATAGGCGCGCTCCGCGGCCGCGGTGTCGCCGCCGACTTCCGCCGCGCGCGCTTGCAGCAACATGGCGAGCCTCGGCTCGTCGATGAGATCCTCGGCTTTGTCAGCGTGGCGGCGCGCTTCCTCGAACTCGCCAGCCTCGGCGGCGATCAAGCCAAGCGCCAACGCTTCCTGGCCGCGACGCACGCGCGCGCGGCGGCTGGCTTTGCCGATGCGCCCCGGCGCGTCCATCAGGAACATGATCAGCCGCAGCAATGGCAGCGAAATCGCCACCAGCGCCACCAGCGCCAGCACGGTGAACCAGGCGCTGGTGTCGCCCTCCCAGCCGAACCATTCGAAATGCACCACGCCAGGATCGGCGCCGATGATTTGCGTTGACAGCAATACGGTGAAAACAATCACCAGCAGCAGGAAAGCCAGTCCAAGCATGGTTCAGCTCCCCCGCGACAATTCTGTGCGTATCGCCGCCATGTGAGTGTCGATCTCCAAGCGGCGAGTGGCGTCGTCGATCCAAGGCTGCGCGATACGCTTGGGCGCTTCGGGCAGGCGATTAAGCTGCTGGATCGCGTTCTGGAGGTTATCCTCGGCGAGCGCGTCTTCGGCGCTCTCAACGATCCCTGCGGGAGTATCGCCAGCGCCGCTCCGACGCACCACGATCCATTGAGCGAACAGCGCCTGCAGACGGCCCCAGAATCCGGCGCCTGCTTGAGTTTGAGTGGCGACGCGGATGATGTCGTTGTCGAGCCGCTCGAAACGGTCGCGCAATTCAAGCCGTGTCGGCGCGCCGGTTCGGGCAAGCGGCGCCAACGCGGTGACATGCGGATCGTTTGGCAACAGCGCCGCAAGCGCCGCGTGCGCCGGCTCGAACGGACCCGAAGCGCGCGACGCTTCGCCCGCAGCAACCACGGCGTAAGATGCGCGCGCTGCAATGCCAGCCGAGCGCGCTTCGGCGGCGACCGCTGGCAGGTCTTCCTGCAAGCGGCGAACTTCAGCCACCAGAGTCGACACCTGCTCCGATGTCGGCAGGCGATTGAGCTGGGCTTCGAAGTCACGCAGGCCTGCCTGCAGCGCATACACGCGCGCCGCGGTGCCGGCATCGCCGGCTTCTCCAGCCGCCGCTACCGAGAGCGGCGTGTTCATGAGCGCGTCGATGGCCTCGAGCCGCTTTTGCAAGTCGGCGACGTCCGTGGGCGCTTGGCTTGGCGCGGCCGCCCCGGCGGGAAGCACGCTTTCTAGCGCAGACTGGACGGCCGGGATGCGCGGCGCCACAGCGCCGCCTGCGGCGCCGGCCGCGACCGCGACCGCCGTCAGCACAAGCGCGCTCATAGCACCCGGGCCGCGCCGGCCCTCGCCGCGCGCTGGCTCGTAATCAACGTCGATCGGCTCCGAACGTTCGCGTTCGTCGTCGTCCCTGCTCATTTGAACTCCCCCGGATTCCGGTGTGTTCCGCCAACCTTACAACGGAACTAGGGTTTGAGCGCAGAACTTAGGGCTGGGCTGGCGCCGGCTCAAGCGCTTGCGCCAGCGGGGGAGGCCGCGGCGCCTAAGGCAACCTCAAGAAGCGCCTGCTCGCGTGGCTCTGGCGCCACTATCACCCGTCGCCACCCGGGTCCCGCAGCCGCCGCTACCGCAGGGCTGAGGCAGGCGCACGCCAGACCGCCGGCCCCAGGGCTCCCGAAGGCATGAAATACGGCGGCGGCGCGGGGGCTGTGGAACAAAATGAGGTCTAGCGGCGCCCGAAGCCGCGCTGGCAGCTCGGGTACGGGCGCCGCCGTGTAGGCGATGCGAGACTCTACCTGGTATCCGTCGCCGCCGAGCGCAGCCGCAAGATCGCCGGCAACGTGGGTTCCGCGGATATGCACAAGCTTGCCAGCGCCGGGATCGAGGCTTGCCTTGATCAGATCGGCGAGCGCGCGGACATCGCCCCCGGCGGTGCGAACATCGGTGAAGCCAGCGGCTCGCGCTGCTTCCGCCGTCGCCTCGCCTACAGCCAGCACAATCTTGCCGCGTGCACCGCGGACGTCTGGGAAGGCGCGCACGCCGTTGCCGCTGGTGAAGAGGAGCGCTTGCGCGCCTTCGGTGCTGGTGTCGTAGCCACAGGGGATGATTGTCAGCAGCGGCGCGAGCACCGGCTCGGCGCCGTAAGCGCGGACGCACTCGGCGGTGCGTTCCGCGTCCGGCATGGCGCGGGTGATGGCGACGCGGAGCGTCACGCGAGTTCCATCACCAGCGCTTCGCCAGCCTCATCGCGAATCTCGGCGCCAAACCGCGAGCCAAGCGCGCGGGCGTCAGCGATGGGATCGGCGCCGAGGGCGACCGAACCGGTTCGCCGCCAGCGCGCCGCGCCGTCGGACGCCAGCGCTTCGCCGATGAACACAAGTTCGCGGCCTTGAACGCGGGCCAGTGCGCCGATAGCGGTGCGGCATGAGCCATCGAGCGCATCGAGGAATGCGCGCTCTGCTTCGATTTCCACGCGTGCGCGCATGCATTGGTACGCGGCCAATTGCTCGCGAATGAGCGCTAAATCAGCGCGTGCGGTGATCGCGAGCGCGCCTTGACAAGCAGCCGGGGGCATATCGTGGGGGTCGATCAGGCTTGTTGCGCGGCTCTGCAACCCAAGCCGCTTCAATCCCGCCAGCGCCAGGAACGTCGCATCGGCCTCGCCAGCTTCAAGCTTCGTCAAGCGCGTATCGACATTGCCGCGCAATGTGGTCACGCGAAGGTCCGGCCGCGCATGCAGGGTCTGCGCTTGCCGGCGCAAGCTGGCGGTGCCGATCAAGGCGCCGGCGGGGAGGTCGTGCAGCGTTGCTGCGCGCAAGCTTACGAATGCATCGCGCGGGTCCTCACGCTCGGGGACGCAGACGAGCTCGATCCCTTCGGGCAAGCGGGTGGGCAAGTCTTTGAGTGAATGCACCGCCAATTCGATGCGCCCATCGAGCAACGCCTCATCGAGTTCCTTGGTGAAGAGGCCTTTGCCGCCGGCTTCGATCAAGCGGCCTTCCTGCAACCGGTCGCCGCTGGTGACGATCGGTTCGATCTGCAGTGTGAAGTTCGCCCCCGCACGCGCCTGCATTGCGGCGCGAACGAGTTCGGTCTGCGCCAGGGAGAGCTTCGAGCCGCGCGCGCCGATGCGGATGAGGGACGTCATGGCGGCATTATGAACCGTGACCGACCTCGCGGGCCAGCGCCGTTTGCCGGCATGGGCGCTGGCAGTCCATAAGGGCGGCAATGAAGCCCCTTCTAGTCCTTGGCATCGAGACCAGCTGCGATGAAACCGCCGCGGCGGTGCTGCGCCTCAGCGATGACGGGCCGGTTGTCCTCTCCGACATCGTGCTCGGACAAGCCGCTGCGCATGCGCCGTTTGGCGGCGTCGTGCCCGAGATCGCGGCGCGCGCACACGTGGAAGGGCTCGACGCCGTACTCGGCGCTGCAATGCGCGAGGCGCGGGTCGGCTTTGCGGACCTTGACGGCGTGGCGGCCACCGCCGGACCGGGCCTGATCGGCGGAGTGATGGTCGGGCTCTTGGCCGGCAAGGCCATCGCGCTTGCCCATGGCAAGCCGCTGATCGCGGTGAACCACCTCGAAGGCCACGCGCTTTCGCCGCGGCTGGCGGAGAAGCCGCCGGCGTTTCCGTATCTGCTGCTCTTGGTTTCGGGCGGGCACTGCCAATTCGTCGCGGTGCTCGATGTGGGCGTTTATCGCCGGCTCGGGACGACGATCGATGACGCCCTTGGCGAAGCCTATGACAAGCTTGCGAAGCTCTTGGGCCTTGGTTTTCCTGGCGGCCCCCTGGTTGAACGCTGTGCGGCGGAAGGGGACCCGGCGCGGTTCGCGCTTCCGCGCCCGCTTTTGCATCGAGACGGCTGCGATTTCTCGTTCGCTGGCCTGAAGACGGCTTGCGTGCGGGAGGTCGAGCGGCTCGGATCGCTCACGCTGCAGGACCGGGCGGATTTGTGCGCGGGTTTTCAGGCTGCGGTGCTGGATGTGCTGGCCGACCGCACCCGAAACGCGATGATGATGTTCGATCCGTTCTGGGGAGCTAAGGGGCGGCTGGTGGCGGCCGGCGGGGTTGCGGCCAATCTGGCGATCCGCGGGCGGCTTGAAGCACTGGCCGAGGAGCGGGGCTATGATTTCGTTGCGCCGCCACTGAAATGGTGCACGGACAACGCCGCCATGATCGCGCTGGCGGGGGCTGAAAGATTGAGCCGTGGGTTCAGCGATGATTTGTCCGTGCCAGCGCGCCCGCGCTGGCCATTGGACGAGGCCGCCGCCGCCTCGCGCCCCAGCCATAAACCGGGACGCAAGGGGGCGAAGGCTTAGGCCGCCAAGCGGGCGGCGGCGAAGATCACGGGCGCCATTACAGACGCGACCAGGGCTATCGCGATGATAACCGAGAGCGCGCGTGCGGCGATCGGGAGGTTTTCAGCGGACATCTTCATTTTACTCACCAGCGTCTTTGATGTTGCGAGTGCGAACATCGACAGCGGGTAGATGCGCTCTTTCTGGCACAGTGAGTAGCCGGAAAACACCAGTTCAGCTATGCGATATTGCAAGCGAAAGATTAATTACACCCCATTCACGCAGGGACATCTGTGCGGATGCGAAGGCTCGTTCGCACCCGCACACAGGGGCGTCTTTAAGCCTCAGGCGACCATAAGAGCTGCGGTGTGCAGCACTGGCGCGGCGGCAAAGGCAAAGATCAGCGCGGCGGCGGCGATGAAGCTGGCCATGATCAAATTGGAAGGGCGGGTTGCGGTCATTGTGTTCTCTCCAGCGGCTTGTTCGATGATGTAAACATAGCAGGCGCTGGAGCATTTATCAATGAACAAAATCATTTTTGTTCATTGCATGGACAAGTTTTAACCTTGCGTGCTCCCGGCCCGCGAGTAGAGGCCATCGAATATCAGGTCGAGCACGCCTGTGAGCTCTCGCTCCAGCTTGGGCAGCGTCAGCTTCGAAAACAGCTGCGGCATCGAGAATTTCATAGTCATGGCCTGGATCATCTCGGCCTTGAACGCCTGGTCGCCTGGAGCGAATAGTCCTGCGTCTACCCCTTCGTCGAGCAGGGCGACCAGGAAAACGCGCTCCAGCGCCATTTGCTCGTTGGAGAAAAGCGGCCGCTCGCGCACCAGCACTTCTGCGACCTCCAGGATTTTGGCGTTGTCCTCAAACAGCGCGTAGCTGTCGCGCATGCGTTTGAAGAAGATTTCCCGCAGGCGCTTGTCGGGGGCCAGTTCCTTTTTTCGCGCGATCGCGCCCAGTTCGGCGAATTCGGCGGCATAGTGCTGGCGGGCGATGGATTCGGCGATGTCGATCTTGGCTTCGAAGAAACGATAGATGTTTCCCGGAGACATGTCGCAATCGGCCGCTATCTCGGCCATGGTGGTTTTGCCGTAACCGTAATGCTTGATCCGAGCCATTGCGGCATGGAGGATGCGGTCGCGGGTGGAGGTCTTGTCGTCCATCCCCACAAAGTATCCGGTATTGGCTGAACATTCAATGAAGGATTCACAATTGTGACTGCCCCCTTCGCCTCGGTCAGTGTTCTCGGCGGCGGCGCTTGGGGAACCGCGCTCGCCCAGGTGGCCGCAGCCGCAGGACGCAAGGTCACGCTCTGGGCGCGCGAGCCGGAAGTGGTCGAGACGATGAACTCCGCCCACGAGAACTCGCTGTTCCTGCCGGGAATCCCGCTCAACCCGGCGCTGCGGGCCACCGCCTCGCTCGAAGAGGCGGCTGAGGCCGAGCTGATCCTGGCCGCGCCGCCGGCGCAGCACATGCGCGCTGTGTTGCGCGCGTTGAGACCGAGCCTGCGGCCAGGAGCGCCGATCGTGCTCTGCGCCAAGGGCGTGGAGCGGGGTTCTCTGGCGCTGATGACTGACGTGCTGGCGGAGGAAATTCCAAGCGCCGCGGCCGCCGTGCTGTCCGGACCGGGTTTCGCCAAGGACGTCGCCCGCGGGCTCCCGACCGCCACGACCATCGCCAGCCTCGATTCCGAACTGGCGCGACGGGTGGTGGCCACGATTGGGCTGCCAGCTTTCCGGCCATACGTCGCCGCCGACCTGGTTGGCGCTGAAATCGGCGGCGCGGTGAAGAACGTGATTGCGATTGCTTGCGGCGTCGCCGAAGGGCGCAAACTGGGCGACGGCGCGCGCGCCGCCTTGATCACGCGCGGCTTCGCCGAATTGACCCGCCTGGGGCTGGCCATGGGCGCGAGCGCCGAGACGCTCTCGGGCCTGTGCGGGCTGGGCGATCTTGTGCTGACCTGCGCCTCGCTCACCTCCCGCAACACTTCGCTCGGCGCAGCGCTCGGGGAGGGGCGGAGGTTGAAGGAGATCGTAGCCGAGCGCCGTTCGGTGGCCGAGGGCGTTGAGAGCGCCCCGGCTGTTGTGGCGCTTGCCGCCAAACATGGCGTGGAAATGCCGATCTGCGCTGCCGTTGATGCGATCGTCGCCGGCCGCATCGGGATTGACGAAGCCATTGGTGCGTTGCTCTCGCGTCCGTTTCGGGCGGAAGGAGTGTGAGGCGTTCCTGGCGTTTGGCCTGACGGACCCGAATGTCGGGGTCTTGCAGCACACAAGCCCACCTTCAAAAGCGCAAGCGGCATCCTTGTTGGCCTTTCAGCCGGAAAAAACCTGACGCCCCA
>CADEEA010000059.1 GCA_902826245.1 uncultured Alphaproteobacteria bacterium
CGCCCGATCGTGGGGCTTTCGCCCTGCGGATCGAACGCGATCGGCGCCCCCCCGGAGTTGAGGACGGCGCGGCCATCGCTGGTCACCAACCGTCCATCCCCCGTAAGCGAAAACGCGCCATCGCGCGTATAAAGCGGTCCCGAAGGCCCCTCGACCATGAAGAACCCATCGCCTTCGATGGCGACGTCGAGCGGATTGCCGGTCATGGCGATCGGCCCTTGGGTCATATCGCGCATCAGTGCGATATCGCGCACGAACACGATCTGATCGGGATCTTCCAGCGCGTGGGCGCGGGTCCCATCGTCGAATTCCATGACCAGACCGTCGGCCTTGAAGCCCGCGGTCGAGATGTTGGCGAGATTGTTCGCGCTCACGTCCATCCGCCGTTGCAGTACGCGTTGCGCCTGCAGGCCGAGCATGAGTGCGTTATCCATCGTCGTTAACCATGCAAAGAGCGGGCCAACGGCGGGGCCTTTGATTTTTAAGGGTCCGCGCTCCGCGTTATGGTGAATGGCCGGCGTTTTTTTCCGCCGACGCCGGCAAGTTTTGCCCAGTCGCTACCAATCCTTAACCAGCGCCGCGCACCAAGGAAGGCAAGCAAAGCGCGAGCGATTCCGTCATGTTTGGGAAGAAGAAAAAAAAGAAGGGCGACGCTTCCGAGGCGGAGGCCGAGGAAGCCAAGCCCGCTGAGGGCGGCGAGGGCGTTGAAGGTGCGGAGGGTGAAGCGCCCGCCAAAAAGAAGCTCTCCGGCAAGAAGCTCATTCTTTTCATCGTGTTACCCGCGGTTCTGGTGTTAGGCGGCGGCGGCGCAGCCGCCTTCATGCTGTTATCTGGCGGCGGTGGCGGCGAGCAACACGCCGAAGCCGATGCTGGCCACGGCAAAGAGAAGGCTAAAGGCGGTGGGCACGGCGGCGAAGGCGCTGAAGGAGAGCCCACACAAGGCCCAAACGGCACCACGATCACCTATGGCGAAGACGTGATCTTCGTCGGACTTCCGGAAATGCTGGTCAACGTGACCGGCCCTGACGGACGCCCGGCTTATTTGAAATTGCGGTTGACGCTGGAGGCGCCAGACGATGCGGTGGTTACGGCGCTCACCGAACACGTGCCGCGCGTCACCGACCAGTTCAACGGCTTCCTTCGCGAGATGCGCACGGACGATCTTGCGGGTTCGGCCGGCGCTTATCGGCTGCGCCTGGAATTGCTGCGGCGCGTCAATCTCGCGATTGCACCGTCGCAAATCAGCGCCGTGCTGATCGAAGAAATGCTGGTCAATTAACATGGCCGAAGCAGCGCAAAACGCTGAGTGGGAGACCGCCGAGAACGAGCCGGCGGCGCCGGAGCCCGTGGTCGAACGCATCCTCAATCAGGATGAGATCGACAGCCTTCTGGGCTTTGGCGTCGGTGAAGAGGAAGCCGCCAGCCGGAGTGGCGTGCGCGCGATCATCAACTCGGCGCTGGTTTCCTACGAGCGCCTGCCGATGCTCGAAATCGTGTTCGACCGCCTAGTGCGGTTGATGACCACGAGTCTGCGCAATTTTACCTCCGACAATGTCGAAGTCAGCCTCGACCAGATCACCTCGGTGCGCTTTGGCGATTATCTCAATTCCATTCCGCTGCCGGCGATTATCGCAGTGTTCCGGGCCGAGGAATTGGACAATTTCGGGCTCGCAACAGTCGATTCCAATTTGATCTATTCGGTGGTCGACGTGCTGCTTGGCGGGCGGCGGGGCGCTGCTTCGGCGCGCGTCGAGGGCCGCCCTTACACGACCATCGAGCGCATGCTGGTGACGCGCATGATCGAAGTCGTGCTCGCTGACGCCAAGCAAGCCTTCGCTCCGCTGACCAGCGTCAATTTCTCGCTTGACCGCATCGAGACCAATCCACGCTTCGCGGCCATCGCGCGTCCGCCAAACGCTGCCATCGTCGTCAAACTGCGCATCGACATGGAAGATCGCGGCGGGCGGCTCGAATTGCTGCTGCCCTACGCTACGCTTGAGCCGATCCGTAAAATGCTGCTGCAGCAATTCATGGGCGAGAAATTCGGCCGCGACAATATCTGGGAGGGCCACCTCGCCAGCGAACTCTGGGCGACCACGCTTGAAGTGCGGGTGTTGCTCGACGAGATCCATAGGCCGCTGGGTGAGATGCTCGATTTGAAGGTTGGCGACACGCTGATGCTCGACGCGCAGGCGGATTCGCCGGTGATGATGAAGTGCGGCGACGTCGAGCTTTCCCGCGGCAGCGTCGGGCGCATGGGCCATTCGCTTGCGGTGCGGGTCGATCGACCGATCACGCCTAACGCCCAACACGCCATGTTGAAACTTGGAGGCAAGAAATGAGCCCGATCGCAATCGCTTTGGAAATAGTGCTCGCCTGCATGCTCGGCGCGTGCCTGTTCTCGTTCTGGAGGCTCGATCGCAAGCTCGGTCAGTTGCGCTCCGGGCAGGACGGCGTACGCGCCGCTGCCGCCGAATTGGTGCAGGCCACCACGCAGGCGGAGGCGGCAGTGCGGGTGCTGCGTGCAAGCGCACAGGAGGCGGGGCGCGATTTGCAAGCGCGCATCAATGACGCCCGCGCTACCGCTGACCGACTTGGCTTGGGGGCGGGTAGGCTGCGCACCGGCGCTGATGCGCGAGCGCGGCTATGAGCATGGCGAAGAAGAGCGTTGCGGCGGCCACCAATGTCCGTTTACTGCCCGCCGTCATGGCGACGCTTGCCGCCTTGCTGGGGTTGAAAGCCGTAGCGCTGGCGGAGAGCATCGCAGAAACAGCGCCTGCCGAGCACGCGGCTGCGCCGGCAGGGGGAGAAGCCGCCGCCCCGGCGACGGAGGGGGCGCAACAATGCGCGGCGCCTTCACTTGCTGAAATGGCCGGGCTTAGCGCCTCCGAAGTGCAGGTGCTGCAAGCTCTGAGCGCACGCCGCGAGGCGCTGGATCAGCGTGCTGCATCAGACCAGACCCAGGACGAATTATTGCTGGCAGCACAGCAGCGGCTGGATCAGCGTCTGGCGGAATTGCGCCAACTGGAAACGACCGTCAACGACCTCCTCGGCAATCTGGACGACGCCCAGGCGCAACGCATCACCGGCTTGGTCGATGTCTACCAGCGCATGCGCGCGAAGGACGCCGCTGTCGTGTTCGACGGCCTGGAGGACGACGTGCTGGTGCAGGTGGCGGGACGCATGCGCCAGGCCAACCTCGCCGAAATCATGGGCAAGATGCAGCCCGAGCGCGCCCGCCATCTCACCGAGATGCTGGCCGAGCGCGCGCGTCCCCCTGCCGGCGGCGCCGAATTGCTGGCGCGCGCGCAAGGCGGGCCGAGCGCGCCTACACCCCAGGGCGGGGGATAAACCAGCGCTTAACTCGGCGCTGCCGAGAGTGGAGGTCACGCGGACATCGCAACTATGAAATCCTTGCGCTCCCCGATCGCTGTAGCCGCGGCGGTTCTCATCGCCGTACCCCCGGCGACAGGCCAGCCGTTGTCGCTTGCGCCGGCTGCGGAGAGCGCTGCTCCGTCTCCGACGTCCAGCGAACCGGGGCCTTCCGCGCAGGCCGAGATTCCACCAGCGCCGGTACCCGCAGAGCTTAGCCCTCACGTCGCTGCGTCGCCCCCGCCGCCTCCGCCGCCAACTCCCCCCGAGCCTCCGCCACCGCCCCCTCCGCCGCCGCCGCCGCCAGCTCCGCCGCCGCCGCCACGGATGGCGCCAGCGCCGACGGCGACGGTCACCATTGGCGTGCAGGAGGAATACACGCGGCTCGCGTTTCGGTTTCAGGGGCCGACGACTGTTGTACCGCTTTTGCAGAGTAATCGCCTCGACCTGCGTTTCTCGCGCGCAGCCGATCTGGACATTTCCGATCTGCGCGCAAGTCTGCCGCGGTTCGTGCGCGAAGCCCGGCGCACGAGTGCGGCGGGCGCGCCGGTGCGGCTGCAGCTCACGCTCGATCCTGGGGTGCGGCAGCGCCATTTCGTCGACGGCGACCGCGTGGTGATCGACTTGCTGCCGCCAGACGCCGCCAATGTGGAAGCGACCGCGGCTTCAGCGGCTGCGGGAGTCGCGCCGGCGCCGGTCCCCGGGAGGCCGCCCGTCAGCGGCGTCGCGCGCGCCCATCTGGTGGAAGAGGCTGACGTCACGCGTCTCACAATCACTTGGCCGGCGCCGACGCGGGCGGCCGCGTTCCGGCGCGGCGAGGCGCTTTGGGTCGTGTTCGACGCAAGCGGACGCATTGACCTTGCCGGCGTCGCGCGCGCCGGCCGCCGGCACCAGAACATTGAAGCAGTGAGCGGCGAAGGCGTGGTAGGTTTGCGTATTCCCGCGTCGCCGGATGTTCTGATATCGGCAGTCGCGGAAGATAATTCCTGGGTGTTCTCGCTCGGCGCGCGTGCGGCTACAATTGCGCCGGCGCCGCTGATGCGCGAGGTCGAAGCCAGCGGGCGCGGCCTCTTGCGGGCTCGCTTCGAGCGTGACGGCGTAGTACGTTGGATCCGCGACCCGGAAGTGGGCGATCGCATCGGCGTCGCCATGATTGGCGGCCCCGCCCGCGGCGTAGACACGCGCCGCGCAACCGTTGAGGCGGCGGTGCTGCCGGCCGCGCACGGTGCGGTGATCGAAGCGCGCGCCGACGGCGTCGAAGCCAAATTCGAGGGTGGCGCTCTCATCGTCTCTCGCAGTGATGGTCTGATAGCGGCGCCGACTGCGGAGGCGGCGTCCGGGGCGAATGCGGCGATGTTGGAAGCGGCGTTGACGGAAACGCACGCCGCTCCCGCGCAGGAGATGGATCTCGTCGCAGTACGGCGGCGTATCGAAGATCTGAACCGCCGCGCCGCGGCCGAAGGCGTACGCGAAGGCGCGCCAGTGGAGGCGCGACTTGAACTGGCGCGGTTCCTGTTGCGCCACGATCTCGCCGCGGAAACTCTAGGCGCGTTGCGCATCGCGGCGGTAAATCAAGGCGAATTGGTCGAGATCAACCCAGAATATAGGTTGATGCGTGGCGCGGCCAATCTGATGATGGGCCGCGCCGAGGCCTCGCGCGCCGATCTCTCGGCGTCGTCGCTGGCGAGCAATGCCTCGGCTGCGCTGTGGCGTGGTTACGCCGCCTATCTGCGCAAAGATTGGGGCGAGGCGCGGCGTGAACTTGAACGCGGCGCCGGCGCGCTCGAGGAGCACCCGGCAGCTTGGCGGGCGCGCTTTCAATTGGCCTTGGCGGCGGCTGCGCTCGAACTCAACGATTACGCAACAGTTGAAGCCGCAGCACGCGCCGCCATGGGACAAGCGCCTGACCAGGCCATGCGTTTGCAGGCGCGTTTGGTCGAAGCGCGTTTGATGGCTGCGCGGGGCGATTCTACCCGCGCTCTCGCCATGCTCGACGAACTCGCGCGGGCGAAGGATGAAGAGGTTGCAGTCCGCGCGACGCTGGAGGGACTGCGTCTGCGGCGCGCCAGCGGGCTAATGCGAGCGATCGATTCTGTTGAGCCTTTGGAGGCGCTGCGCTTTCGCTGGCGCGGCGATTCAATCGAGATCGCGGTCGTCGGCATGCTTGGCGATGCGTATTCCGAACTTGGCCGTTGGCGCGAGGCGCTTGCGACGATGCGCACCGCCGCCGACCGCTTCCCCACCGATCCCGCTGTGCGTCAGCTGCGCGCCGATATGGCGACCCTGTTTGAGCGGCTCTTCCTCGACGGCGAGGCCGATAAACTTGAACCGATCCGGGCGCTTGGGCTGTTCTATGAATTCAGCGATCTGACGCCGGTCGGCCCGAACGGCGACCGCATTGTGCGTCTGCTCGCGGGCCGGCTTGTACACGTTGATCTGCTGGAGCAGGCCGCGCAATTGCTGCAGCACCAGGTCGATGAGCGACTGGACGGTGTCTCCAAGGCGAAGGCGGCGGCCGATCTCGCGGCGATCTATTTGATGGACCGCAAGCCCGATCGGGCCTTGGTGGCGTTGGCGTCTTCGCGTCAGCCCAACATGGACCAAAATCTGCTTGCAGACCGGCGCATACTCGAGGCGCGCGCCTTGATGGATCTTGGCCGCCTCGATGCGGCGGTGGAATTGGTGGAGCGCGATCGCAGCCAGGACGCCCAGCGCGTTCGCGCCGACGCGGCATGGCGCGCGCGCGACTGGGACCGCGCGGCGGTGGAGTTGCGCGCACTCTTGGGCGCGCGCAGCCGGGCGCAGCCGCTGGACGAAGCCGGCCGCCAGATCGTGTTGCGCGCCGCTGTGGCGCTGACCCTGGCGGGAAACGATGATGGCGTGCGCGCTTTCTATCGCGACTATGCCGGCGACCTCGCCAATACCGCGGAGGCCGATGCGTTCGAAATCGTCGCTTCCGGCGTTCATGCCGACGGCGCCGCCATCCGCGACGTCGCGCGCGCCGTGGCGCGGACCGATCTCTTGGACCGTTTCGTGCAGCGGCTGCGAGCGCAAATCACTGAGCACGCGGCGAACGCCCCAGCCGCGCCCTCCGGACCGGGCCCAGGCCGGCCCGCCACGCCACCAGCGCAGGCGGCGCTTCCGGCGCAGCAGCAAACCCGCCCGACCCCGCCGGCGGCGTGACTTTGGCGCAGAGCGTCCATGGCAGAAAGCAGCCGGCGCGGCCAAATGACGATTGACCGCGGAACCCGGCGTGGTACGGAATCTGTCCCATAAACCTGTGGACAGAGGTGGGGACGCCGAGATTTGCGGTTTTGAGGCTCAGCCTTGCAATCGTGTAGTGAATCTTAACGGCTTGTTAGGGTTGCACTTACCGACTCTCGATATCATCTCTGCTGTAAACGAGAGAGGCCGCACCATGCATACACATGCCACCGCCGCAACCCGCCGCGAAGGCTGGGGGGGCGCCGTCTAAAAGCTTCCATTTCGCGTAGAAATTGCGAAACGTGGCCCCTGCGCCGGAAGGTGTTGGGGCCATTGCTTTTTTGGGGACTGGCATGATTGCAGCGGCTCAAGCCACCACCTTGTTTGGGATGAACGAAGCCGACGTCGTTCTGTTTACCGGCGCGTTCGCATTCGTGGTGGCGGTTTGGGGCGTTATGAGCTCGCGGCGGATATCGAGCCGTCAGGTCACAATCGAGCAGCTCTCGTTGGCTTTGAATGACGGCGATTATATCGCAGCGCGGCGTCGCTTTGTCGATCTGAGCCGAACGCCTGGCCAGGCCGCTATCTGCGCTCAGGATGAGAACATCTATTCGAAGCAGAGTCGGGCAATTCGGTTGGTGCTGAACAATTGGGAGCTTATCTCCATAGGCATCCAACGCGGCATCATCGACTACAGTATTGTTGACCGGTTTCATCGCGGCGCGATTATTTCGGACTGGGAAATCTCGGCGCCATTCATTCTTGAGCTTCGGCGGCGGGCTAAGAATCCGAGAATACGTGGAGTTCGAGGTGCTTGCGCGCTGGATGCGCAAAGAGAAGCTGCCGAAGCGCGATCGTTTTTGGGCTCAAATTTGGTAGTTGCTCCGCGCGCTGCTTCGCGATCCCGGAAAGACCTATGAGCCAGCACTTTCGGCCGTTGATATTAGCAGGGCGCCGGCGCCAATGTTGGCGCTCATGATCTCGGTGGTGATCCCGACTTTGAACGCGGCCTCGCACCTGCCGCGAGCGCTCGCGCCGCTTGTCGCTGCCGCTGCCTCCGGCTTGGTGAAGCAAGTCATCGTCTCCGATGGCGGTTCGAGCGACGAGACGCTGGCGGTCGCCGACGCCGCCGGATGCGATATCGTGCGCGGTGCTCGCGGTCGCGGCGTGCAATTGATCGCGGGCGCCGCCGTCGCCAAAGCCGAGTGGCTGTTGTTCCTTCACGCCGACACCGCTTTGGACGAGGCGTGGTTGGGCGATGGATCGCGCTTCATCGCAACCGGCGATGAGCGCGCCGCGGCGTTCACGCTGGCATTCGATGATAGTGCGTTCGGCGCGCGCTGGGTGGCGTTCTGGGCGCGTCAGCGCGCTGGATTTCTCAAATTGCCGTACGGCGATCAGGGTCTGCTGGTATCAAGGCGCTTGTACAATGCGGTCGGCGGCTATCGCGAGTTGCCGCTGATGGAAGATGTCGATATCGTACGCCGCATCGGTGCGCGTCGTCTGCGCATCTTGCGGGCGGAAGCCGTAACCAGCGCCGATAAATATCGCCGTGACGGTTATGCCAAACGTTCGTGGCGCAATCTAACGCTCGCCGCGCGCTATCTCATGGGCGCCGACCCCGCGAAATTGGCGAAGGCGTATGATTGAGCGCCCAACCCTCATCGTCATGGCTAAGGCGCCGCGCGTGGGCGTCGGCAAGCAGCGGCTGGCGCGTGACATCGGCCGCACCGAAGCTTGGCGGATCAACCGCGCGTTGCACGGGGTCACGCTGCGCGCGGCTTGCGACCCGCGCTGGCGCACGCTGCTGTGCGTTACGCCCGATCGCGCGGCGGGAGAGCGATTCAGCGTCTGGCCGCGCGGCGTCGCCAGAATTGCGCAAGGCGGCGGCGATCTCGGCGCACGGCTGGCGCGTGCGCTGGCGGCGCATCGCGGCGTAGCGATCATTGGAACGGATTGCCCGCGACTCTCGCGTGCTCACATAGCGGCGACTTTCGCCGCGCTCATGCGCGCGCCGTTTGCGCTGGGCCCGACGCCCGATGGCGGCTTCTGGGTCCTGGCCGCGCGCGATGGACGCGCCGCAGCCCGCGCGATGGCGGGCGTGCGTTGGTCAAGCGCACAAGCGGCGGACGACGTGTTGCACAATCTCGCGCCCGCGCGCGTGGCCATGCTGGAGACGCTGGGTGATGTCGACGTCGCCGCCGACCTGCGCGCGGTTCACTGCTCCGCGCGGCGCGTATCGAGCGGCGTGTAGAGCGCAGGCGCGCCGGCTGCCAAGCGATCCATTTCCGGCGTCGGCTGACCGTAGCTCTTCCGGCAGAGCGCCATGTGCGACAGTGCGCGCTCGGCATAATCGCGGCTCTCCGCACGCGGCATAGTTTCGAGCAAGAGCAGCGGATCGATATCCGGCGGTTGCGTTGCAAGCCAGCGCGAGAGCCAGCCCGGTCCGCCGTTGTACGCGGCGAATACGCGCCCCAGGTCGCCGTCATTGTGGAATTGGTTCATCAACCACAGCACATAGGATTGGCCGAGCCGCAAATTCAGTCCGGGCTCGAACAGCGCCGCCGGCGCGCGCCGATAATTGTGCGAGCGGTCCATGTCGCGCGCGGTGGAGGGCAGGAGCTGCATAAGCCCGCGCGCGTTGGAGACGCTGACCGCCTTGGGATTGTAATGGCTTTCCTGGCGCACGATCGCGTAAATCAAAGCGCGGTCGAGCTCGAATCCTTGCTCGGGCTCAAACGACGTGGCGGGGCAGAAGCCGGCCGCGACTTCTGGGCCGCCATACTCCGCCGCACGTAATTGTGCGCTCGGCGCTTCGAGCGCGATAGCGAGCGCAAGGAACACGGCATCGTCCTGCGCTGTGAGGTCAGCGTGCAGTCTCCGCAATTCGCTCTCGACTTCCGAGAGCCGCCCCAGCTGCGCCAACGCCGCGGCACGGCGCGCGCCCGGATGACGCTCGATAAAGCGCGCCAGCGTTGCGGAATCGACTTCGCCGGTGTTGAACGCCAGCGCGCTGTCACGGCCGAGTTGGGCTTCGGCGAGCTGGCCGTAGAAAGTCCAGGGGCGTGCGGCGGCGGCTTCCAGATGTTCGGCTATGCCGGCTGTTTCCCCGGCCGCGATGCGGGCTCTGGCGGCCCAATAATGCACGCCCGCACGCGCCCAGCCGCCGTGATAATTCCAAAGCGCTGACGCCTCGAACTGGCGCGAGGCTTCCGCATAATCGTGCAGCCGGAAAGCGATCAGGCCGAGCTGCCAGGCTGCTTGTCCGCTGCGCGGCCCGTAAAGCTGGCTCTCCGCCAACGCCCGCGCGCCTTCCAAATCGTTGGCGCCAATGCGCTCGGCAATGCGCTCGATGCCGACGCGGGCGGCGGCGCTGTCGTCTTGTACCGGAGGAGGAGCGCCGGGAAGTGATCGCGCAGTTCCGCGGACGGGCGTCGGCGCCTGCGCATGCGAACGCCGCCGCCGCGACGCCATCGCGCGATCGTACACCGCCTCGGCCATGCCGTATTCGCCATTCTGGCGGAGCCAGGATGTGTACTCGCCCCAAGAGGGCCGGTAGCCTGGCGCGAGTAGCATGCGCCCCCGCACCGCGTGGGCGAGCACCTCGTCCTCGACCCGGCCAAGCGCCGATCCGACGCCTCGCCAATTGCCAGCCTCGATAGCGGCGAAGGCGTCCCGATAAGCGCCCGCATCGTGCTCGGATAAGGCGATGATCCGCTGTTGCGCGGTGGCAGGCGCGGCCACAATTGCGAGGCCGAAGGCGGCGAGAGCGGCGGTGCGAAACATCATGGAACCAACCCTGCGCGCAGTCGCGCTGCGCCCAATTCGTCCAGCCAAGCCTCGGCCGTGAGCAGGTCGGCCCAGGCCAGCCGCTTTTGGTGCGGCTGGCGCAGCAAATATGCCGGATGAAGCATAACCATGGCGTTGATGGCGCCTGCCTCGGTCTGGTGCTGAAAACGTCGCCCGCGCAGCTTCATCACCCCGTCCTCCCGCTTCAACAACGTGTGGGCGGCGGCCTTGCCGGTGAGCAGGAGCAGCTTTGGACGCGACAGCACAATGAGGCGCTCCACAAATGGCAGGCAGGCGACGATTTCGCCCTGGGTAGGGTCGCGATTTCCCGGGGGTCGCCAATAAATAGTGTTTGATATCAGCAGATTGGACTTTCGGCTCAACCCGATCAAGGCGAGCATCCGGTCCAGCAATTGCCCGGAGCGGCCAACGAACGGCTTGCCTTGCTCGTCCTCTTCCTTACCCGGTGCTTCGCCGATCAGCAGCACCTCGGCGTCCAGGACCCCGTCGCAAAATACGGTGTTCCTGGCTGTAGCCTTCAGCGCGCAGCCGGTGAACGCCTCCACGGCGGCCTTGAGTTCGGAGATGGAGCCAGCTGCGGCGGCGAGCTCCCTGGCGTTCTCCACAGGGCTGGCGACTGCCGCCTGACGGCGGGGAGGGGGAGCGGGTTTGGGGCTCGTTTGCGGGGCGGGCTGCCTCGCCGGCGCTGGCCGCGGGGCGGCGAACACCGCCTCCGCTTCATCCATATCCACCCCCGCCGCCCGCCAGAAGGCGAGCGCGGCGCGCGCGGCGAGGCTCGGGTCTGCAATCATCGCCGCCATTGTGGAGGGACTCGGAGAAAAATGCTTGGGGGAAATGCCAAAGCAACGCGGCTGGCTTGCGCCTCGTCGCAGCTGCTTTGATAAACGCGGCCGAACCAGGTGAAGGATGGGTAATGGCTGAAGCAGAGATCGCGCGCGACGCCATGGAGTACGATGTCGTGATCGTCGGCGCGGGGCCGGCGGGGTTGTCGGCCGCGATCCGCTTGAAGCAATTGGCGGCCGAGAGCGGCGGCGAGGTTTCTGTCGCGGTGCTGGAGAAGGGCGCCGAGGTCGGCGCTCATATTTTGTCCGGCGCCGTGCTCGATCCGGTCAGCCTCAATGAGCTAATCCCGGATTGGAAACAGAAGGGCGCGCCGCTCGATACGCCGGTGACGCAGGACAAGTTCCTCGTGCTCGGCCCCGCAGGCGCTGCCTCGCTGCCGATGTTCATGATGCCGCCGCTGATGAGCAATCACGGAAATTACATCGTCTCGCTGTCGAACTTCACAAAATGGCTGGGCGCCCAGGCTGAGGCGCTGGGCGTTGAGATTTATCCTGGCATGGCGGCGTCGGCGCCGGTGTTCGACGAAGCCGACGCGCTCAAGGGCGTGGTCGCAGGCGTGTTCGGCATTGGCAAGGACGGCGCGAGGAAAGGCGATTTTCAGCCGGGCATGGAATTGCACGGCAAATATGTGCTGATCGCCGAAGGCGCGCGCGGTTCGCTGACAAAAATCCTGCAAAACCGCTACCAGTTGAGCAAAGGCCGCGATCCGCAGAAATATGGTCTCGGGATCAAGGAACTCTGGGAAGTTTCACCCGAACAGCACCAGCCGGGCCTGGTCCTGCACAGCGTCGGCTGGCCGCTCGACGACAAGACCGGCGGCGGTTCGTTCATGTACCATTGGGGCGAGCGCTTCGTTTCGGTTGGTTACGTGGTGCACCTGAATTACAAGAACCCCTACATCTCCCCATTCGACGAGTTCCAGCGCCACAAACTACATCCCGAAATTCGCCGCCACATCGAAGGCGGCAAGCGCCTCGCTTACGGCGCGCGCGCGATCACCGAAGGCGGGCTGCAATCGGTGCCGACCTTGGCGTTCCCGGGAGGGGCGCTGATTGGGTGCGCGGCTGGTTTCGTCAACGTGCCGCGCATCAAGGGCAGCCACAATGCGATGAAGACCGGCATGCTCGCCGCCGAAGCGGCGTTCGCGGCGCTCGCGGCGGGGCGTCAGCGAGACACGCTGAATGATTACGACCAAGCCTACCGCGAAAGCCGGGTCCACAGGGACCTCAAGCTCGTCCGTAATGCCAAGCCGCTCCTATCGCGCCACGGCACGTTCTGGGGCGGGTTCTGGGGCATGTTCGACATGTGGACGACCAGCCTGTTCGGCGGCTTCTCTTTCTTCGGCACGCTAAAGCACGGCAAGTCCGACGCGCAGGCCACCCAGAAAGCCAGAAAGCACAAGCCGATCGCCTATGCGAAGCCGGATGGGAAGCTGACCTTCGACAAGCTGTCCTCGGTCTACCTCTCAAACACCAACCACGAGGAGGACCAGCCCGCTCATCTGACCCTCAAGGAGCTCGCGCTCCCCATCCGGGTGAACCTGCCTGAATACGCCGAACCGGCGACACGATATTGCCCTGCTGGCGTGTATGAAGTGCTTTATGACGAGAAAGGGGCCAATCCGCGCTTCCAGATTAACGCTCAGAATTGCGTTCACTGCAAAACGTGCGACATCAAGGACCCAAGTCAGAATATCAATTGGGTGACGCCCGAAGGCGGAGGCGGCCCCAACTACGCCAATATGTAGTCGGTTACGGCAAGAAGAGGTTAGCATGCGTCGTGTGATCCTGGCGGCAAGTGTTGCGGCGCTCATGGGGGCAGGCGCCGCGCCAGCGCTCGCTCAAATTAAGCCTGAAGACGCGCGTCCGGAGGCGCAGGCGGCGGCGGCGAACGATCGCGGCGTTGCTGAAGTGTTGCGCCACACCTCGCCCGCAAACGCCGCCGCCGATCGCAGCTATGAAGCGCCGGAGAGCGCGCTGGTCGAAGCGGACGTCGACTACCTCGTCCGCGAAGCGCGCCGCGCTATCGCCAATGGCGATGCAACGCCGCTCTGGGTGGCCGCCGCGTTCGCCGACGATCTCGCCGCAAATCGGTTGAGCGAAGCCCGCGCCACGCTCGAAGCCGCGCCAGGCGGGCTCACCAATGGCGTGTCCAACTTGCTTGAGCCGTTTCTGCTCGCCGCCGAAGGCCGGGTCGATCGCGCGGTCGAGCGCGTCGACGACAGCGCCGACAATCTGCCCGGTCCGCTGCCCGAAGTCGCGCGTGGCTTGATATTCGAAAGCGCCGGCCGCTTGCCGGAAGCCGCGGCCATTTACGCTCAAATGGTCGAGCGCATGGACGTGACGCCTCCGGGCGATGCTGAACCGCAGACCACGGAGGAATTTACACGTGCGCTCGGCGCGGTGCGCGCGGCGCATTCAGTGTATCGCGCGGCGCTCGTCGCTCACCGCATGGGCCGCGCGGATGAGGCCCGGCGTTATTATGGCCTGGTCGAGGCTTTTGCGCCACGCTCAGCTGACGTCGCAGAAAACTTGCGGCGCCTTGCCGCCGGCCAGCCGCCAGCAGAAGCGCCGCTCAATCCGGCAAGCGCGGCAGGGCGCTGGATGATCTTCCTTTCGGAATTCGTGACTCAGACAGAAATGCTGAGCGCCATGATCGCGCAGCGCGATCCCGCCCAGGGATTTGCGTCGACATCCGGCGCCGCGTTCCTGCAGATCGGCGTGTTGCTGGCGGAAGACGCCAATGATTGGCGCCTTTATGCAGCGAACCAGACCTTAAACGCCGGCGGCCCCGATGGCGCCCGGCGCATTATCGACATGGTGCCGCAGAGCAGTGTTTTTGCGCCTGACGCTGACATCGTGCGCGCGCTCATTGCGCTGCAGAAGAAGGAAGATTCCGCAGCGGTCAGCGCCGCGGAACAGGCGCTGGAGCGGGGGGCAGACCGCTGGTCGATCGTGGCCTCGGTGGGCGACGTGTATCGCCAGGTCGGCCAAGCAGACCGCGCCATCCCCGCGTTCAATCGCGCCTTAGCGCTTGCGCAGAATGCCGAGGAGCGCGCTGACATCTTGGGGTATCGCGCTTATGCGCACCGGTTCGCCGGCAATCTCCCCGCTGCAACCGCAGACATGCGCGCGGCTTATGAATTGGATCAGAGCGTCGATACGCGCCTGCTTTATGTGTCGATCCTGATGGACGATCCCGGCGCCTGGCGGGACGGCATCGCGGTCGCGCGTGCGCTATTCGCCGAACAGCCGGATTCCGTGTTGCGGCTAAACGCGCTGGGCTATGCGCTGATCCAACGTCCAGAGGGATTGGAGGAGGGCTATCGTCTGCTCTGGCGCGGCTTCAACAACGGCCAAACCGATTACGCCGTCATCGACAGCCTGGGCTGGGCCTATTATCTGTATGGCCGATTTGAGCAGGCGCGCGCACTGATCGAACGGGCCAACGGGCTCTCGGCCGCCGACCCCAATCCGGAAATTCTCGACCATCTGGGCGATGTCTATTGGCGGCTCAACCGCCGAGATGAAGCGCGCCAAGCTTGGCGCCAGGCGCTCGATTCGAGGCCCGACGTGCCGCGTCGGCGCTCGCTCGACCAGAAGCTCGCGCGCGGTTTGACCGCTCCAGCGCCGGCGCAGCGTGAATTGCCGCAAGTGTCGCTTCCAGACGGGCCGAGGGAGCGCCAGGATCTATGATGCGTATGCTACTGGCGGCGACGCTGGGCCTCAGCGCGGCCGCTTGTGTTAGCGCACCCGCGCCGGATCGCTTGTCGCAGCGTGATTATCTGGCCGGCCGGGTCGCTGAATCGCGAGCCGATCACGCCATGGCGGCGCAACGTTATCGGTTGGCGCTGATGGCTAATCCTGACGATTCCGCATTGATTGGGCGCGCGCTGGCGGCGTCGCTCAGCGCCGGCGATGCAATTGGCGCGCGTTACCTTGCGAGGCGCGCCCGCAGCGGCGATGCGCCTGCGTACGCGCATCTCGTCATGGCCGTCGACGCCATGGCCGCGCGCGATTGGCGGCGCACTGACCGCCATTTGGCGCAGGTCGAAGGCGCTGCGGCCGAAGAGTTGATGGCGCGCGTGTTGCTGGTGTGGACGCGCCTGGGAGAAGGGGCGACAGCAGCAGATCCGCAAGCGCTCGCGCTCATGCGGCCTTACAATTCCATGTTCGGCTACCAGCAGGCGATGGCGCTGGACTATTCTGGGCGCGAGGAGGAAGCGCTGGCGGCATACCAAGTTGCGCGCGAAAGCGGCGCCGTCTCGGTCGGCGGCGTCGAAGCGTACGCCGACCTGCTCACGCGCCGCGGCGCCCGTGACCAGGCGGCGGCGTTGCTCCGCGCGGAGGACAACGCGAACAATCCGCAATTGGCGGCCGCGTTGGCGCGGCTTGAAGCGGGCCAAACAATTGCCGCGTCGCCGCTCTCGCCTGCGAGCGCGGCGGCGGACGGGCTGCAGGGCCTAGCTGCGATGTTTGCGCAGGAATACGACACATCGAGCCGCTTGGCGGCGCTCACTCTGGCGTTGATGCTCGATCCAGGCGCGGATTCCGCGCGCCTGGCCTTCGCGCAGGCGCAACTCGACATCGGCCACCGCGACCTCGCAGAAGCGGCGCTTTCTCGGATCGCGCCAAATTCAGTTTATGCCCAGAGCGCGCGAATAGAGGCGGCCTGGATCCAGCTCGACAATGGCGAGTCCGAAGCCGCCTTGGCTGCGGTGAGCGAGGCGGCGCTCGCTGGTGATGTGCGAGCGCTGCGGGCGCTTGCCGACATGTACCGCAGCCTGATGCGGTATGAGGAAGCCGAGCCGCTCTATTCGCGGCTTATTGCGGATGCGCCGAATAATTGGCGGTTGTATTTCGCGCGTGGCGCTGCGCGCGAGCGGCTGGGGCGTTGGCCGGAGGCGGAAGCCGATATGCGCCGCGCACTCGAATTGTCGCCGGATCAGCCCGACGTGTTGAATTATCTTGGCTACACTTGGGCTGAAAGGGGGGAGCGTTTGCCGGAGGCGCTCGCCATGATAGAGCGGGCCCTGGCCCAGCGCCCCCGTTCAGCCGCGATCATCGATAGCCTGGGCTGGGTGCATTTCCGGCTCGGCGATTATCAGCGCGCACTGGATATTCTCGAACGCGTGGTCGAATTAGACCCGCGAGAGTCGACGCTCAACGAACATCTGGGCGACGTTTATTGGCGCGTGGGGCGGCGCATCGAGGCGCGTTATCAATGGCGGCGCGCGCTCGAACTCAAGCCTGACAATCCCGCGGTATTGCAGGCCAAGTTGGAGCGCGGTTTGCCTGATGAGCCCACCCCGCGCACTGCTGCGCGATGAGTGTGCGCGTCTTCGCGCCGGCCAAAATCAACCTGACGCTCGAAGTTGGGCGCCCGCGCCACGACGGGCGCCATCCGCTGCGCAGCATCGTCGTATTTGCGGACGTCGGTGATGTGCTCGAGGTCGCGCCCGCGCCGGACCTAACCCTGGCCATTGATGGGCCATTCGCAAATTCTCTGCCGGCAGACGAGACCAATCTGGCGATGCGGGCTGCCCGCGCTCTGGCCTCTGTTGAAGGTGTGCGAACGGGCGCAGCGTTGAAACTGACGAAAAATCTCCCAATCGCCTCCGGCATCGGCGGGGGATCATCCGATGCAGCCGCGGCGCTGAAGGCGTTGAACGCGCTCTGGGAGCTTGGCCGCAATGAGGCGCAACTCTGCGCACTCGCGCGCGAGCTTGGCGCTGATGTTCCCATTTGCGTCTACGCGCGCTCGGCGTTCATGACGGGAACCGGCGAAGAGTTTTCGCCGTTCACCGTAGCGCCTCTACACGCGGTTCTGATCAATCCGCTGCTGCCGTTGAGCACGCGGGATGTGTATCATCAGTTTGATGCGTTGGGGCTGGGGCGCGAATTCGATCCGACCCCGCCGTCATCGTGGGAACAGACGCCGCGGCGTAACGACCTTGAAGCAGCGGCGGTGGCGCTGATGCCCGAGTTGGGCGGAACGCGCGCTCTGCTCAAATCGTTGCCGGGAGTTGGGCATGTCGGATTGTCAGGCAGCGGCGCGACGATGTTTGCACTTGTGGATACGCGCGCGGCCGCGCTCGAATCTGCGTCGGCGCTCCGGCAAGAGCGCCCGGATGCGTGGGTTGCGCCAGTGCGCCTTGGCGCGCTTGACCATGCAGCGTCCTCCGTTTAGCCCCTGCGAGTTGCGAGGTGGGAGTGACCGGAGAGTTTGCCGTTGGCGCGTTCGTCGCGTTCATCGTCAGCGTAGCGGCATGTTCGGTGCTCCTGCGCACGGGTCCGATTGACCGCCCCAACCAGGCGCATAAGCGACACCGCGACCCGACGCCGACCAGCGGAGGATTGGGTATCGGACTGGGTTTCGCATTGGGGCTTCTCACCAACGCACAAATCTCCGACGAGTGGCGGGTCGTTATCGAGATCATTGGTCCGCGATTGCTGGCGCCGGCGGCGTTGTTTGCGTTGTGCTTCCTGTTTCTCGGCTTCATCGATGACAACAGGGCGATGGGTCCGCGCCTAAAATCGCTGGTGTTTGGAACGCTGTCGGTTGCAGCCGCGGCGAGCGTTGGCATCGTCGAGATCGTGCCCTTGGGGTTTGGGGTGTCGCTTGAGTTGCCTTATTTTATCGGCCTGGTCGGCACGGCCATGTGGGTGTTCACGATGGTCAATTGCGTGAACTTCATGGATGGCTCGAATGGTCTGGCCATCGGCTCAGTCGCGATCGGACTCATCGCCTTGGCAGTAATCGCGCAGGCGAATGGCACGCTAAGCGGCGTCGCGATCGGTTTGTGTGGCGCGGGCGCGATGGCGGGGTTTCTGATGTGGAATTTCCCCCATGCGAAATTGTTCGCCGGCGATGCGGGCGCCTTGTTCGCAGGCGCCGTGGCCGCACTGGGCTCGCTCATTGTGATTGAGCGCGCCGGCATTTCGCCTTTCATACCGCCACTCATATTCCTGCCGCTGCTCGCTGACGCGTTGCTCACCCTGGCGTGGAGATTGCGGCGCGGGCGCTCGCTGCTCGATGGCCATTCCGAGCATCTGTACCAGATTGCTTCGCGCGCGCGCTGGAGTCATGCGCGTATCGCCTACACATATTGGGCGGCGACCGCGTTGTGCGGGATTGTCGCCATCGCTGTGGCCGGCGAAGCCAACTCGATCTGGCCGCTATCGGCGCTTATGGTCGCGTCCGTTGCTGGCATGCTAATTGCCCACTTTGTGCGCCGTTACGCACTCGCCCAGGGAATCGCCGAGGTCTGATTGACGCCCGCTCAGCGTAGGCGTCGTCACCGGGGAATCAGTGGCCGCGATCGACTACGAATTCGGTCAAATCGCTCAGCGCCTCGCGATAAGCATTGGCGGGCAGCACTGACAACGCTGCTTTTGCATTCCCGGCGTGCGCGCGCGCTGCGTCGAGGGTCTGCGTGATAGCGTCATGGCGCTTGATCAGCGCGACGGCGCGATGGAAATCTTCCTCGCTCCGCTCCCCGCTCATGACGCGCCGCCAAAATGTACGCTCGTCCTCGTCGCCCGCATCGCGTGCGAACACCACAGGCAGCGTGACCTTGCCTTCCTTGAAATCGTCGCCGGCGTTCTTGCCCATCGAGGCGGCGAGGCCGCCATAGTCGAGCGCGTCGTCTACCAACTGGAACGCGAGCCCTAGCTCGCGCCCATAGGTCTCGAGCGCGCTAGCTTCTGGGCCGGGCCTTCCGGCGGCGACCGCGCCAGCTTTAGCCGCCGCAGCGAACAGTGCTGCAGTCTTGGCGGCGACGATCTCCATATAGCGCTCGCGCGAGGTGTCGGCGTCGTTGGCGGCTGCGAGCTGCATGACTTCGCCTTCAGCGATGACGCTTGCGGCGCGAGCGAGAATGTCGAGCACCATGATGTCGCCGGTCTCGACCATCAGATTGAATGAGCGCGCGAACAGGAAATCGCCGACCAGCACGCTAGCGGAGTTTCCCCAAACGACGTTTGCCGTTTTCTTGCCGCGGCGCATGGAGGACACATCCACCACATCATCGTGCAGCAGCGTTGCGGAGTGTATGAACTCGACCGCCGCCGCCAGCTTGCGGGGTCCGTCGCCGCCGCCGCCGAGCAGCCGGGCAGAGGCGAGCGTAATCAAAGGGCGGATGCGTTTGCCGCCAGCGTCGATCAAGTGGGTCGCCAAGTTCGGTATCACCCCGACCGGGCTCGCCATCCGCTCATGAATGATCGCGTCCACGGCTTCGAGGTCGCCCGCCAACAGATTGGCGAGGCGCTCGACCGCGTTTGGCGCGCCGGCCTTCAAGACTGATCCGACCGCCGGTCCCAATGGGGCCTCCGCTTGACCTCTGCGTGTGGCAAACGATGGTGATGGCGCGCGTTTGGGTCAAGTTGGCGCCCGCCGAGCGCGCGAATGGGTCGCATGTGAGGGAAGACGAAATCACCGAGGACGCTATCCTGGGCGGAACGTTGCGTATCCGTCAGCCGGCGAGCGGGTATCGGGTCAATATGGACACATTGCTGCTGGCGGCGGCGGTCGAGGCGCCGCCGGGCGCGCGGCTGATGGAGGCGGGCAGCGGGGTGGGCGCGGCGCTCCTGGCTGTCGCCAAGCGCAGCGCGAACATTTTTCTGGTTGGAATCGAACGCGATGCGAACATGGCCGCGCTCGCACGCGAAAATGTCGCCTTGAACGCGATGGACGCGCGCGTGGAAATCGTCACAGGCGACGCTTTGGAACGAAGTGCGAATAGGGCCGTCTACGACGGCGTGTTCTTCAACCCGCCTTACGCCATGGAAGGAGAGGGCCGTGACCCCGCGCCCGCGCGCCGCCACGCCCACATCGCCGACGCGCCGATCGATGCGTGGGTCGCGAGCCTCGCTGACCGGCTGCGCGGCGGCGCGGCGCTGACCCTGATCCACCGCGCCGACAAGGCGGGAGAGGTATTGGCTGCGTTCGAGGGCCGCCTCGGCGGCGCCGAACTGATCCCGGTCTATCCGCGTGCGGGCGAGCCCGCAAAACGAATCCTCGCCCGCGCCCGCAAAGGCTCGCGCGCGTCGTTGCGTTTGTTGCCGGGCTTGACGCTGCACGATGCGTCCGGGGCGAAGTATGCGCCGGAAGTGGAGGCGATTTTGCGCGGGGAGGGGGAGGTGGTTTGGGGCAGTGCAATGTGATGCTGGCCGGAATGGGCGGGAGCGCGGCCGCTCGTAAGAATAGCGGGCAATGGGGATTTTTCGCCGGGAGCGGACGTTCAGCGTTGCCAGTGCATAGACGAGAGGGCTCCGTCACACTTCGCGATGCGCATGGTGAGTCCGCCGCCGCCCATCATCACCGTGATAGAGTCGCCGTCGCGCCTCGGATAGCCGCGAACGGACTGGAAGATAGTCCAAAACGCCCCATCGTCCTCGACGTTCAGGTCGTACTCCGCCTGACGCTCGCGACTTTGCATTTGCTCGATAATTGCGAGCGCAATTGCACGGGCGGTCGCCTCCTCAGTCACATAGGGGCCGTCGATCAGACCGTCAGTGTGAGGACAAACGATCGCAGGATCGGATGCCTGATCCTCTGTCGCCGATGCGGTCGCACACGCTGCGAGAAGGGCCGAACTTAGGATGGAGAGGACACGCATGCATTCCATCTAAGACCACAATTGGTCATGTCTCAATTGGGCCAATCCAGCTCCCGTAGCCACAATATTACAAACGGCGGGGTCGCGCCAATTTGGCCGTTCGGCGCGCCGCCGCTGCGCCGAACGCTGGCCCCGAATTGACTCTTTCCCCGCCCGCGCCCAGTTTCGCCGGCAACGGGCCGGGCCGACTTTGAGTCGCCCCGGCCCGGCCAGACACACGAACCTCGCGGGAGAGATTTGGCGAATAAGGCCAACCCCGAAGGAGCAACCGCCCCGGAAACTCTCAGGGAACCGGACCGCGAGGGGATGAACACGCTGGAAAGCGCGAAGCGCCCCGGACGACGCGAAAGCGGCGATCCGGGGTCTCGGTCAAACCGAGAAGCTAAGCCGCCGACGGAGTAAGCGGAACAAATCCGTGAATCTCTCAGGCGCCAGGACAGCGGGGGCTGCGTGCCGGAGGGCATGCGCCG
>CADEEA010000060.1 GCA_902826245.1 uncultured Alphaproteobacteria bacterium
TGATCCGCAGTGAGAACGGCAGGCTTTCGGCGTTCGTCTATGTCGATGTGCGCGGGCGCGACCTCGCCTCGGTGGTGGGAGATTTGCGGCAAGCGGTGGCAAGCGAGCAATTGCCTTCCGGCGTCAGCGTCGCCTATTCGGGACAGTTCGAATATCTCGCCCGCGCGAGCGAGCGGCTGATGCTTGTCGGGCCCGCCACGCTCGCGATCATCTTCCTCTTGCTCTATCTCACCTTCCGGCGCTTCGACGAAGCCGCGATCGTGATGGCCAGTCTGCCTTTTGCTCTGACCGGCGGCATTTGGCTGGTCTATCTGCTCGGCTACGATTTTTCCGTCGCCGTCGCGGTTGGCTTCATCGCGCTCGCTGGTCTCGCCGCCGAGTTCGGCGTGGTCATGTTGATCTATCTGAAGAATGCGCTCGGCGAACGCGTCGAGCGTGGCGAGGCGATCACCCCGCAAATGTTGATGGAAGCCGTGCGCGAAGGCGCGCTGCTGCGCCTTAGACCAAAGGCCATGACAGTCGCGGTCATTCTTGCCGGCCTTTTGCCGATCCTTTGGACAGGCGGCGCCGGTGCGGAAGTCATGCGCCGGATTGCGGCGCCTCTCGTCGGCGGCATGGTGACTGCGCCGTTGCTCTCTTTGTTCGTTATCCCCGCGGTCTATCTTATGATCCGCCGCCGCGGGTTGGAGCGTAAACCGCTTCAGCACACCGAAGGGCGGGTCGCCCATGAGACTGGAGACTGACAATGAAGGCGCTTGTGCTTCCGATCGCATTACTTGGAGCGGCCTGTTCGCCGCCGGCCTCTGAACCGGCCACCACATCGGACATGGCCGCCATGGAAGCGCCCGCTGAAACGCCTGCGGGACCAATCACATCCATGGGGACCGTCACCGCAATCGATGCCGCCGCTGGCACGGTATCGCTCGATCACGAAGCGATCGCCGCGATCAATTGGCCGGCGATGTCGATGCAGTTCACAACCGAAGACCCGACAATCCTGCAAGGTATTGCCGTGGGCGACCGGGTCTCGTTCGAACTCAAAAACGCGAGCGAGACCCAAGTGATTACGGCGATCGCAAAGCAATGACGCGCTGGCGGGCGCTTGCGCGCCCGCCGAATGGCGGCGTCATTCTATCTGCGCGCATCGCGGCCCCCGCCGCGACGCTTCTATGGGTTGCTGATCGTGGCTTCACGCCACCTGGGATCGTTTCGGCTTTGAGGCGTTTGCGCTCGACCCGGCGGGCGGTTGCGGCAATCGGTCTTCAAGCGGCGGTAACAATTCGCCGTTAATCATGGGCCGCAATGGTGTTGCTTCGCCGCCTCCTGACGGTGCTTCTCGCGGTCGCCTTGATGCAGTTTGGCATCGTGGCGACGGCGCCGGCGCACGCTCACGAAGGCGATGCGCCCCACGGTGTTCCTGTCGTCGTTCTCGACTCATCTCGGACGTCGCCGCTTGGCGCCGTAGAGTCTGGCCATGGGCATGGCCATGATCATTCGGACCAAGCCGATTTAGCCGCCGTCAGTCTTGAGGTGGCGGCGCCGGGACAGCCGCCAGCCCCCGACGGGCGCGGCGACACAAATGGTTCCGAGTCCGTAACGCACGTGCACGGATGCGCGCAATTTGCTGCAGCGGACGCCGCCGCATTCAGTTGTCCGGCGTTTGCGCTGACGGTCTTGGTCCCTCCGATCGGTGATTTCTCGCTGATCTCGCATTCGTCCGCGCCGCCGCTCAGGCCTCCACGCACCATCCTCTGATCGAAACGCTGAGGCTCGCCAACAAGGGCGGGTTGATTTCGTTTGCGACAGAGGAGGGGTTTCCTTGTCAGCTTATTCAGTCGCGGCCCTCATCGGGGTCGCATGCGCCGCCGGCATTGTCGCCGAGGCGAGCGCGCAGGCGCAGTCTCCGCCATTGACGCGCGCGGACGCGATTGCGCGCGCTCTAGGCGATGATCCGCGCCTCGGCGCCGCCGACGCGGCGCGCCGCGCGGCCGAAGCGCGTGTCCGTCAGGCTGGACGCCTGCCAAACCCAGCGCTCGATATCGTGGTCGAGAACGTCGAGGGCTCTGGACCCTACCAAGCCTGGGAGCGCGGTGAAGCAACCTATTCGCTGACGCAGCGGCTCGAACTGGGCGGCGACCGCAGCGCCCGCCGGCGCCTTGCAGAGCGCGATCTCGATGCCGCGCGTCTTGGCGCCGACATTGAGCGGCTCGATCTCATCGAAGAGGTCGAAGCGAGCTACATCGATGCGCAGGCGGCCGAAGCGGCGCGCCTTGTCGCTGAGGAACGGCTGGCTGTAGCGCAGGAATTGGCCGACGCGGCCAGACGGCGTGTCGCTGCCGCGCGCGATCCGTTGATGGCCGGATCGAGAGCCCAAGCGCGCCTCGCCGAAGCGCAGATCGATGCCGACGCCGCCCGCCTCGCCGCACTCGCCGCGCGTGCGCGCCTCGCCAGTTATTGGGGCGGCGGCGATGATTTCAGCATCGACATCGCCTCGTTTGAACGCATCGGCGGCGCGACGCCGCGATTGGATGAAGACGCGGGCTTGCGCGGCAGGCTCGCAGATGCGGCGACGCTTCACCAAGGTCCGTCGCCAGATCTCGCCCTCGCGGACCTCGATCGCGCCCGCGCCGACGCCGGCGTCGCCGTCGAGCGCGCCCGGTCCATTCCTGATCCAGACGTTCAGCTTGGCTGGCGCTCGTTCAATGAGAGCGACGAGACAGCGTTTGTGTTTGGGTTCTCGGTGCCGCTCCAGCTTTGGGACCGCAACACTGACGGCGTCGCCCAAGCGCGGGCCGAAAGCGCGCGCGCCGGTTTTGAGGCGTCTGCGCGCGCGCGCGCCATCGCTCGCGAACGCGCAATGCTCGCCGTGCAGGTCGAGACCGCGCGGGCCGAAGTCGAAGCCTTGGATGCGAGCGTCCTGCCCAATGTCGAAGCGGCACTTCAAAGCGCGCGCGAAGGTTATGCGATGGGCGCCTTTGCCTATCTCGACGTGCTCGAAGCGCAGCGTGCGCTAACCGATGCGCGGATGCGCCGGATTTCAGCCTTGCGTTCCTATCACCGCGCCGATGCGGCGCTTGCGCGCATTGCAGGCGCACGCGCCGAGCGCGCGCCCTCTGAGGAGAATTCCCGATGAATGCGGTTCGTCACAATTGGTTAGCCGCCGCTTTGGCGTGCGCATGCCTTGCCTTGGCCGCTTCATGCGGCGCGGGATCGCCGCAAGCAAATCAAGAAGCGGAGGCCGGCGAGTATGAGCGCGGGCCCCATCGCGGCCGCATGCTGCGCGACGGCGATTTTGCCGTCGAGATCACCATCTTTGAAGACGGCGTCGATCCGCAATTTCGCGTCTATCCCTATCTGAACGATCGCCCGCTCGATCCCCGGCAAGTGCAATTGGCGATGTCGCTGACCAGGCTCGGCGGACAAGTCGATCAATTCGCGTTCCAGGCACAGGAAGACTTTCTGCTTGGCGCCGGCGTGGTGACCGAGCCGCATTCGTTCGACGTTGCAGTGCGCGCGACCCATGACGGCGCCGCCCACGATTGGGCTTATGAATCCTACGAAGGGCGCACCACGATTGGCGCGGCGCAAGCCGAGGCGGCGGGCGTTCGTGTTGAGGTGGCAGGCCCGGCCGCGATTGAGGAAATCGTGGCGCTCTCCGGGCGCGTGGGACTGCATCCCCAAGGTCGCGCCGAAATTCGCGCTTGGTATCCGGGCCGCATCGTCGCCATGACCAGGGCGGTTGGCGAGCGTGTGCGCCGCGGCGAAACCTTGGCCCGCGTCACGTCGAGTGAAAGCCTTCAGACCTATTCGATCACCTCGCCGATCTCGGGCGTGGTGATGACGCGCAGCGCCAATGTTGGCGATGTCGCCGGCGCGGAGTCGATCTACGTCATCGCCGACGCAACCCAGGTCTATGCCGAATTTTCCGTCTATCCGCGCGACGCGGAACGGCTTCGACAAGGTCAGGCCGTGACCGTGCGCAATCTTGCCGGCGACCAGAGCGTACGCTCGACCATTGAGGCCATTCTGCCTTCGGCCGACATGATGACGCAGACGATTCTGGCGCATGTCGAATTGCCCAATGCGGACGGGGCTTGGCGGCCAGGGCAGGCGGTTGAAGGCGCGGCCGTGGTGGCAAGCACCGACGCGCCGCTCGCGGTGCGCACCCGGGCGCTGCAGCGCTTTCGCGATTTTACCGTGGTGTTCGCCCGTGTCGGCGAAACCTACGAGGTCCGCATGCTCGAACTCGGCCGGCAAACGCCGGAATGGACCGAAGTCTTGGGCGGGCTCGCGCCCGGAACCGAGTACGTCTCCGACAATGCCTTCGTTATCCGCGCCGACGTCGAAAAGTCCGGCGCGAGCCATGATCATTGAGGGCAAACATCATGCTCGACCGCATCATCCATCTTTCCATACGCCATCGCTGGATCGTTCTGGCGCTGGTGCTCTTATTGTCTGGCGTCGGCGTCTGGAGTTTTCAGCGTCTGCCCATCGACGCAACGCCTGACATCACCAATGTGCAGGTGCAGATCAATTCTGAAGCGGAAGGCTATTCGCCGCTCGAAGTTGAACAGCGTCTCACGTATCCGATCGAGACCGCGATTGCAGGTCTGCCGGGGCTGACCTTCACCCGTTCGGTTTCGCGCTACGGCCTCAGTCAAGTGACGGTCGTGTTCGAAGACGGGACCGACATCTATTTTGCCCGCCAACTCGTCAACGAGCGCCTCCAAGCCGTGCGCAGCCAGCTGCCGCCCGGCGTGCAGCCCGAACTCGGCCCAATCGCCACCGGCCTCGGCGAGATTTTCATGTACACGGTCGAAGCCGAGGAGGGCGCGCGCAGGCCCGATGGCGCCGAGTGGACGCCCGAAGATCTTCGCACCTTGCAAGATTGGGTCATTCGACCGCAGCTGCGCAACACGCCGGGCGTCACTGAAGTCAACACCATCGGCGGGCACGTCCGCCAATATCATGTCACCCCATGGCCCGATCGGCTGGCGGCGGTGGGGCTCACCTTCAACGACGTGATCGAAGCGCTTGCCCGCAACAACGCAAATGTCGGCGCAGGCTACGTCGAACGCTACGGCGAGCAATTGCTGGTGCGAACCACGGGCCAGGCCAGCGGCATCGCCGATCTTCAACGCATCGTGGTCGAGACCAGAAACGGCACGCCGATCCGCATCGTCGATGTCGCCGATGTCATTATCGGCGAAGAACTCCGAACCGGCGCCGCCACCGAGAATGGCCGCGAGATCGTGCTCGGCACCGCGTTCATGCTGATGGGCGAAAATAGCCGAACGGTTGCGCGCGCGGTCGCCGCTCGTCTGGAGGAAGCGTCGCGATCGCTTCCTGAAGGCGTGATCGTTACGCCGGTCTATGATCGCACCGAACTCGTCGATCGTACGATCAGAACCGTGGAGACCAATCTCGTCGAGGGCGCGCTCCTCGTCATCGTGGTCTTGTTCTTGCTGCTCGGAAACATTCGCGCAGCCCTGATCACGGCCGCGATCATCCCATTGTCGATGCTGCTGACCATCACCGGCATGGTGCAGAACCGGGTCTCCGGCAATCTCATGAGCCTCGGCGCGCTTGATTTTGGCCTCATCATCGATGGCGCCGTCATCATTGTCGAAAATTGTCTGCGCCGTTTCGGACTGGAGCAACATCGCCTCGGGCGATTGCTGACCCGTGATGAGCGTTTCCGCCTCACCGAGGCTGCGACGATTGAGGTGATCAAGCCGTCGCTGTTTGGCGTCCTCATTATCACGCTCGTCTATGTACCGATTTTCGCGCTGACCGGCATCGAGGGGAAGATGTTCCACCCGATGGCGTTCACGGTCATCTTCGCCCTGACCGCCGCGCTGATCTTGTCGTTGACCTTCGTGCCCGCGGCCGTCGCCCTCTTCGTCACCGGCAAAGTAGATGAAAAGGAAAGCCCGTTGATGCGCGTGTCGCGGCGCTGGTATGCGCCAGCGCTCGATTGGGCGCTGCGGACACGCACTGCAATCGTGGCCGGCGCCGTCGGTCTTGTTCTGGTCAGCGGTCTTGTCGCGTCGCGAATGGGATCGGAATTCATTCCAAATCTCGACGAAGGCGATATCGCACTCCACGCGCTGCGCATCCCAGGCACGAGCCTAAGTCAGGCGATCGAGATGCAGACGCTGCTCGAAAACCGGCTGCGTGAGTTTCCGGAAGTCGAACGGGTCGTCTCCAAGATCGGCACCGCCGAGGTGGCGACAGACCCGGTGCCGCCAAGCGTCGCCGACACATTCATCTTTCTGCGGCCACGCAGCGAATGGCCCAATTCATGGCGATCACGCGCCGATCTTCTCGCCGAGATGGAAGCGGCGGTGTGGCAGATCCCAGGCAACAATTACGAATTCACGCAGCCGATCCAGATGCGGTTCAACGAACTCATCTCGGGCGTGCGCGCCGATGTCGCCGTCAAGGTGTTCGGCGATGATCTCGATCAATTGCTGGAAGCGGGCGGTTCGATCGAGCGCATCCTTGCCTCGATCCCAGGCGCGCAGGATGTGAAGGTCGAACAGATTACCGGCCTTCCGGTGCTGCAGATCACGCCCAATCGCGACGCGCTCGCGCGCCTCGGCTTGAGCGTCGCCGATGTGCAGGAGGTGGTGCAAGCCTCGCTCGGCGGCGCGGTCGCCGGGCAATTGTTCGAGGGCGATCGCCGCTTCGACATCGTCGTTCGTCTGCCTGAGCAATTGCGCCAGGACGTCAATGAGATCGGCCGGCTGCGCATTCCGTTGCCTCAGTCGGGGCAGGGCGCGCGCGGCTTTGTGCCGCTGCAGGAGGTAGCGAGTGTCGAACTCACCATCGGCCCCAACCAAGTCAGTCGTGAGAACGGCAAAAGGCGTGTCGTCATCACCGCCAACGTGCGCGGTCGCGATCTCGGCTCGTTTGTCGCCGAGGCGCAGCGGCGGGTTCGGGCGGAAGTCGAACTGCCGACAGGCTATTGGGTCGCTTATGGCGGCACCTTCGAGCAACTGATTTCAGCGGCGCAGCGTCTGGCCTTGGTGGTGCCGGCGGCGCTGCTGATGATCTTCGGCCTGCTCTACATGCTCTTCCGATCGGTCCGCGATTCCGCGGTCGTCTTCTCAGGCGTTCCGCTCGCATTGACCGGCGGTGTGCTCGCACTCGTGCTTCGAGGCCTGCCGCTCTCGATCTCGGCCGGCGTCGGCTTCATCGCGCTGTCTGGCGTCGCCGTGTTGAACGGGCTTGTGATGGTGACCTTCATCCGCGCATTGCGCGCTGAGGGCATGCCGCTCGATGAGGCGATCCGCGAAGGCGCGCTGACGCGATTGCGGCCGGTGCTGATGACGGCACTCGTCGCCAGTCTCGGCTTCATCCCGATGGCGTTCAATGTCGGCGCCGGCGCCGAAGTGCAGCGCCCGCTCGCGACCGTGGTGATCGGCGGCATCATCTCTTCGACACTACTGACGCTCTTGGTTCTTCCGGCGCTCTACCGAATGGTGCATCGCTCTGTTGAGCGAGATGAAGAGTCCTGGGAGCAGGGATCAACGGAAAGCTCAGTTCGCACATGATCTTCCGCTTTCCTCTCGCTCAACGGATCGCTCTGATGTGTGCGGTGCTGGCGTTGGCCAACAGCACGTACGCGGCGCGCGCGATGGCTGAGAATTATCTGCATGCCAATGCGATGTCGCATTCGCCGAGCGCCTTCGCTGGCACGGCTCCTTACGATCATCATGAGGCTGATGATCATCAGCCGGGCAATGAACATCACGCCGACGGCGAGCAGGACGGAGGCGATGCGAGCCGTGCTGGCGGCGTCGGACATCATCACGCTGACTTAAACGTCGATGCTGTGCACGTCGCCAATCACCGGGTGGCTTCGATCGCGCAGCCATTCGAGGTGGTGGAAATTAATTGCAGTGAGGCCGCCGTAAGCAAGCTGTCCTGGGGCATCGAGCGACCTCCACGATCCTGATCTCCAAAGAACCCCCCCCAACGGACTTCAAGGAGATCACCATGAGTAATCAGGAAGGGGGCGCTTCGGGCGACCCCGCAGAACGTGCTGGGCGTGATACGTCGTCGTCGGCACAAGATACACCTTCGCTCTCGGCGCAACGCGACGCCTGGGAGAAGTGGAACGCAGAAACGCGAGAGCAACGACTTGGTGAGATAAGCGAGGATCAACGCGATCGCGTTGTCGGCTGGCTGAAAACGCTGAACAGACCAGGGCTACGGATCATCGACGTCGGATGCGGGGCTGGATGGTTGTGTCCTGAGCTTCAGCGTTTCGGGACAGTTACAGCGACCGACTTGTCGGCCTCGGTCCTGTCACGGGCGCAGGCCCGTATGCCGGATGTGAGCTTTGTTGCTGGCGACTTTATGAACCTTCAGTTCGACAACGAAGGCTTTGACGTCGTGGTGAGCCTGGAGATGTTGGCGCACGTGGCCGATCAGTCTGCGTTCATCGCCAAGATTGCTCGTCTCTTGCGCCCAGGCGGTTTGCTGATTTTTGCGACGCAGAACCGCCCGGTGCTGGAGAAGCTGAATAGCGTACCGCTTCCAGCACCAGGATCGATAAGAAAATGGGTGGACGAGGCGGAGCTTAGGCAATTGCTACGCCCGCACTTTGACATCGATGAACTGGTGACTATCACGCCCAAAGCGAACCGTTTTCCATGGCGCCTCGTTTCAAACAACAAGGTGGACCCTGTGCTTCGTGCATTGTTCGGCAACGGGCCGAAGCGCCTGAAGGAACGACTGGGATGGGGCTGGACAATCATGACGCTCGCCCACAAGCGAGAAGCAGGGGGACATGAATAATGTCGAATGCTTCTAACGAAAATCGGAGGCTGGCGCTCTTCGCAGTCGTAGCGGTCCTGGCGTCATTCGTGTCTGTTGGCTCCGCGTTTGCTCATGCGGTCGCCGAAGGGGATAAAGGGTATATCCAGGAAATCAGCGGGATGAACCTTCTCCCGTTCATCTATCTCGGCGCCAAGCACATGGTGACGGGGTATGATCACATCCTGTTTCTGCTCGGCGTGATTTTCTTCTTGTATCGGCTGAAGCACATCGGCGTGTACGTCAGCCTTTTTGCTATCGGCCATTCCACCACGATGTTGCTGGGCGTCCTCTTCAACGTGGGCATCAGCAGCTACATCATCGACGCGATCATCGGTCTGTCGGTCGTCTACAAGGCGCTCGACAACATGGGTGCGTACCAAAGGTGGTTCGGCTTCCAGCCCGACACGAAGGCGGCGACGCTTATCTTCGGCTTCTTCCACGGCTTCGGACTCTCGACCAAGATCATCGAGTACGAGATCTCTCCGGACGGCCTCGTGCCGAACCTGCTGGCGTTCAATGTCGGCGTTGAGATCGGTCAGTTGTTGGCGCTCGCCGCGATCCTGATCGTGATGGGTTACTGGCGCCGTACCGACGGATTTTATCGTCACGCCTACTCCGCCAACGCCGTCATCATGTGCGCCGGTTTTGTCCTGATCGGCTACCAAGCCGTCGGCTATTTCGTTTCCTGAGGAATTCACAATGTACAACGCTGATCTTCCGACACGTGCAGAGTTGCCGACAGCGAAGCAACTCTTTCGCTCAACCTTGATCGCGCTCGGGGCGGCGGTCGTGATCCTGGTCACGGCGGTTCTGCCAGCGGAGTATGCGATCGACCCGACGGGTGTTGGCCGTGTGTTTGGCCTGACGCAGATGGGCGAAATCAAGCAGCAGCTAGCCGAAGAGGCGGCACGCGATGCAGAAGTAGTCGAACTTAATCTCGGTCCGCCCGCCGACGCCCCGACGGTTGCGACCGAAACTCGTACGGACGAAATGTCGGTGACGCTCCGTCCAGGCGAAGGCGCCGAGATAAAGCTGTCGATGATTGCCGGTGCTCGCGCACAGTTCGAATGGACGGTCAGCGGAGGCGTCGTGAACTACGATCTGCACGGCGACGGCGGCGGCAATTCGACGAGCTACCTGCAGGGCCGCGCCGCGCCGGGTCACCGTGGTGAACTGGAAGCAGCGTTCGATGGCAACCATGGCTGGTTCTGGCGCAATCGCGGTACGAACGATGTAACCGTCACGCTGCGAACCTCTGGCGAGTACGCCAGCATACGGCGTGCCGCCTAAGCCCAGCGACGATGCCGATCGTCGATGATGTATTCGTGCGAGTGCGTGCTGGTGTTTGGCGCCACGTGAGGATGGTCAGCGGGGAGATCGTCATGCGAGCGTTCCGCCGTCACATCCCCTCTCACGTGCGGTGACGATGGCGCCGCAGAGGATTGCCAGGCTTCAGAACACAACGGGGTGTGTGCGGAAGATTATCCCCCGGTCTCACGCGTTGGTAAGAAAAGCGAGGATGGCGTTGGACGATCATGGTGCTGGCGCAGAAGCCCAGGTGAGCGGGTGACTCTGACTTAGCCGGGGCGTGTCTCAAGCACGTTCGTCAATGCGAATCCTCCCTTGGCCAAGTTCGATGTAGGGGGTCGATAACGAATGGGTGCGTGTGCACGAAGCCATCGGCATCCGCTTCGGCGCCCTCCAGATGTTCGTGTCCAGCCGCGATGCCTTGGTGCCGGTGGCGCAGCTGCGCGTGGTCGGTCGCGGGCCAAAGTGCTGCGGCAACGGCGGCGCCAAGCGCGGCGATGAGCGCCAAGGCGACAAAGGCGGCGTTCGTTCCGAACGCAGCGCTCACAAACCCCGCGACAGGATAGGCGATCAGCCAACAGGCGTGCGACAGCGCAAATTGGGCGGCGAAAAGCGCCGGGCGATCTTCGGCATTGGACGATCGTCGCAGCACGCGCCCGATCGGCGTCATGGTGAGAGAGTACCCGGCGCCCAGGACAATCCAATGCGCGAGCAAGACGAAGTAGGACGAGGCCGCCATCGCCGCTGATGTCAGTGTGAGCGCCATCACCAACGCGCCCGCGAGGACGACGCTGCGGTCGTTGACGCGCGACAGCAATGGCGGCAGCGAGAACGCAGCGACGATCGACCCCGCGCCGAACGCCGCGAGTGCAAAGGCCGTTTCTCGTTCGCCAAGACCGAACTCTGACTGGACGAGGACGACCGTGTTGACGAACGCCATCGCGCCGCCTGCGGCCGTCGCAAGCGACAGCGCGAAAACACCGCGCAGTCGGGGCGTAAGCGCAAAGAGACGGATGCCCGCGGTGAGGCGGTCCAAGAACGGTCGCTGAGTCGGCGCGGCCGTTTTTGGAAGCATCGCCGAAACGACGAGCGCCGCGGACAGCACAAAACCAAAAGCAGTGCCCGCAAAGAGGTCGTTGAAGCTCATGAAGGCGAGCAGCGCAGCCGCGAGAATCGGGCTCGCCACGCTTTCAAGGTCTGCGGCTAGCCGTGAGAGCGACAGCGCCTTCGTATAATCTTCCTCCGCCGGCAGGATGTCGGGGATCATGGATTGAAATGCCGGCGTGAACGCCGCCGAGGCGACGTAGAGCACCGTCATCAGCGCATAGACCTGCCAGATTTCGGCGACGAACGGCAGGCAAGCGGCAACGCCCGCGCGCACCAGGTCGAGCGATACAAGCAAGCTCTTGCGCGGAAGCCTCGAGGCGAGCGCGCTGGCGATCGGCGCGACGGCGACATAGCAGACCATCTTGATCGACAGGATCGCGCCCAGAATCTGGCCGGCTTGCGCGCCGGCTATGTCATGGGCGAGCAGACCCAGCGCAATCGTTGCGAGCCCCGTGCCGAGCAGGGCGGCGATCTGGGCGAGAAAGAGGTGTCTGTAGGGCTGGTTTTTGAGCGGGGAGAGCATGCGTCAAGCATAGCATGAACGGCATCGCTGCGGTGTCAGATGTCCATCCATGTCATTCAACCGCCTCCATCGTGAACCGGATCGCATGATCGCGGCGGTAGAAGACCGGTCTATGCCTCGATCCCATCATTCCGTGGCGGCGAGTTCCGACAGAACGAGGTCATACAGCTGCTGTGGACCGAAATTGGTCAGCGGCTGTTCGTTGACGAAGAATGTGGGCGTGCCGCGGATGTTGAGCGCTGTGGCGTCAGCTACATCCTGACTGATCGCCGCATTGATGCGCCGCGAATTCATTGCGGCGCGGGCTGCGTCGACGTCCAGTCCCGCGCCCGCCGCCGCGTCCCAGGCCGCTTCCATGCGCGGTCCCTCATGCGCGGCCCATTGCGGTTGAGCCTGGAACATCGCGCTCAACACCGGCTCGAACTTGTTCTGCATGCGCGCGGTCTCGATGATGCGCACGGCCTCTTCGGAAGGCGGTCCGTGAAGCGGCGTGTAGCGTAAGACGAGACGAACGTCGCGCGGATGGCGGCGCATGATCTCGTGCACGACGGGATAGAACGCGCGGCAAGCCTCGCATGCCGGGTCGAAGAACTCGACAATGGTCACGCGCGCATTTTGAGGACCGATTACAGGAGAGTGCTCGCGCACATACTGGTTCCAGCGCGGCGCGGGCGCCGGCGCGCTCTCCGCTTCAGCATTGACGGCGGGCGCCGTGGCTTCCGTCGTTTCTCCGCTCACCGGCGCGTCGGCGACGTCGCCGGTTGGGGCGCTGCCTGGCGTTTCAATCGTTGCAACGGGCGGGTCAGCGGGACGGTTCAAGTAGAAGAGGGCGCCGCCTGCAAACAGCGCAATGGCTGCTGCGGCGATGACGATGACGATTCCGCGTCGGTTCATGATGATCTCCTGCGTGCGAGAAAGAGAAGGATACTGATCGCGCCGAACGCGATCAGCGAAAGAAATGGGATTGGAAGCCATCCGAAGAGGCTCATGCTGGCGCTCGAACACGATGGCCCGGCGCCGCATTGCACGATCGGCTCTGTAATGATCCCGCCGTAAAGAAGGCTGTGATAGAGCGCAAAGCCAAAGCCGAGCAGCGCCAGGGGCAGCGCGTAGCGCCAGATGCCGGCGTCCTCTTTCCCGCAGGCGATGAGCAACATGAGCGCCAGCGGAAACATGAAGATGCGCTGATACCAGCAGAGCAGGCACGGCGTTTGGCCCATGACCTCGCCGATGAACAGCGCGCCAAGCGTGGCCGACAGCGCCACAAGCCAAGCGCCCAGCAGCAGCCACCAGGTTCGCGGCTGGCTGGAAATCTTGGCGTCTTGGGGCGGGATCTCGGTGCTCATGGTCGATCGGTTTTCTTCACATTACGCTTTGGCCGACGGCGAACGCTGCGCCGGCGGGAGACCGGCGCAGCGCCTTCGCCGTTACTGCACCGTAAAGTGCAGCGTTCCTTCCATGGCGTGGCCGTCGCCGGTCGCGTTCCAATGAACTTCATAAGCGCCGGACGCCAGCGCCGGCAGCGGGATGGAGTACGTCGTTGATGCGGCGGTCGCCGCCGTGAAACTGATCGGCACGACAACCTCGCCCACGGCATGGACCTCCACGCGCGTCAGCACGACCGCATGCTCAAATGTGAGCGAGACATTACCTGGCGCTTGCGCCAGCACCGCATCGTCGGCCGGAACCGAGACCACTTCTGCGTTGTCGCCATGTGCGTCCTGCGCAAACGCTGCAGTGGCTGGTGCGAACGCCAGTGCAAGCGCTACGATCAAACGTTTCATAGATCTTCTCCTTGGTTGAACTCTACGTCGTTGCGCGTCCGCGTGGGATCGCGCATTCTGCCCACCAGTCCCAAATGCTGTCGCCTCAGTATTCTTGGCCCATCATCACCGTTTTTCCGCGAGCGCCATCAAGGTCCAGCCGAAGCCTGCCGCGCCCAGGGCGCGCTCGACGGCGCGCCCTGAGATGAGGCGCATGGCGCGGCGGGCTTGGTGGCCGGCGACAAGTCGCATCGGTCCTTTGTTGGCCATTGGCGTCATGGTGCGGAGTTCGCGCACGGCGAAATATGGCGCCAGCAATTCAGCGAGTTCGCCGCGATCAAACCAGCGGCGAAGTTGCCCAGGCTCAGTCGGCGCGACGGTGTTGTACCGTTCGAGAACCGGACGGTTTTGCGTGGCCAGGATCAGTAGTCCGCCGGGTCGGAGGAGGCGCGCTATCTTGGCGACGAAGGCGGCATGGTCGCTAACGTGCGAGAGCACTTCGAGCGACACGACGGCGTCGTATCCGCCCTCGGTAAAATCGAGCGCCATGAAGTCGCCGGCGATGAACCGGACGTCCGGCACCCGCACGGAGGCCCGCGTCAGCACTTCGGTCGACAGATCGGTCGCGGTCACACGCCCGAATGTTTTTAGACTTGGGCAGAGCCAGCCCGCACCGCACCCGACTTCAAGGATGTTGAGATCAGTGCGCCCCAAGCCATCGAGCCAGCGCAAAACCCAGCGTTTTTGATCGAGCGAAACATCGGAAATCCTTCGCTCGCGGAAGGCGGTGTTCCACGCGTCCCAATAGTCACGCTGCAGTTCGATCGGCTGGTTCATCGTCGCGCCCTAATCGTGCCGCTGGCCCGGCTCGACGGTGACGCGTACGCGGACGGCGGCGTTTGCCATGTCGGCGGGGAGACGGATGTGAAATGGCTCCGCCGAGCGGTCGCGGCTTGAAAGCGCGCCGTTCCAGCCGCCATCGACCACGCCCAGACTTCGTCCCTCTGCGTTGAACGCTTCGGCATGGAGGTGGGCATTGATGAGACCCGCCTGTGCGCGCGCACGCCGGGCCCAGCCATGAACATCCGTGGCGCCGTCTTCGCGCACTTCCACATCGGCGCCATGCAGACTGACCCGGCGTCCATCAACCGCTTCGACTGTGATGGCGCGCGCGTCCTGGGCCGCGGCCGCGCCGGCGAAAGCGAGCGCTGAGGCGCCAATGAGAAGTCGTCTCATATCGTGCTCCGTGCGTGCGAGAGGTTTGCGTCATCGTCCGCAGGGGCCGGCAACAGCGATGCGGGGTCTCCGAGGACGCCGCCCTGCTTCAATTCGACGTGGACGTGATTGGTGATGCCGCGCGGATAGCGCACGCTCAGATCCTGGGCGCGCCCGATCGGATCGCCGGCGCGCACCACGGCGCCCACTTCAACCAGAGGTCCGACATAGAGCACCCGCACCGCGCGCTGGGCGACGGCGTCGCTAAGTTCGACATACCGGTATCGCTCATCGCCGCGATAGGCGAAGCCGATGCGCTGCACGATACCGGGAATTGGCGCGCGTACGATTTCGCCGGGCTCGGCGATGTAATCGGCGCCGCGATGGCGGCGGACGCCGCCGCCGCGCGATGCGCCGAATGCGCCAGCGCCATAGACGTCCTCGCCGCGCACGTCGTGGCCCGTGGGGTTCACGAGATCGGGCGCAGGCGGCGGCTCGCGTTCAACCTTCGTGGGCGGTTCGGGCGCCGCAGTATCGAGGGCGGTCGCGGCCATGCTGGCGCCGACGCAACCCGCCAAGGCGAAGGCGGCGATGGATATTGCGGCCGCGCCCCGGGGGGCGGGGATAATGACGCGGCCGCGCCGCTTGGCATGAGGAAATGCGCTCATGCGGCGGGTTCCCGATAGCCCAGCAATCTGAGCGCGTTGACGACGACGAGCAGCGTCGAGCCTTCGTGAAAGATGATCGCCGAGCCGATTCCGAGACCCAGAATGGTCGAGGGGATTAGGACCGCGACGACACCGAGGCTCACCCAAAGATTTTGCCGGATCACATGCGTGGTGCGCCGGCTCAAGCCCACCGCGAAGGGCAAATGATTGAGATCATCGGCCATCAGCGCGATGTCGGCGGTTTCGAGCGCGACATCGGAACCGGCCGCACCCATCGCAATGCCGACGCTGGCATTGGCGAGCGCTGGCGCATCGTTGACGCCGTCGCCGACCATGGCGACGCCGCCTTTGTGTGAGGCCAGTTCCTTGATGGCGGCGACTTTGTCTTCCGGCATCAGCGCGCCGCGCGCTTCGGTCAAACCGACCTTAAGCGCGATCGCCTCGGCGACACGCTGATTGTCGCCGGTCAGCATGATCATCTTCTGCATGCCGAGACCGCGCAAACGCTGCAGCACGCCTTTGGCCGCCTCGCGTTCGGTATCCATAACGCCGATTGCACCAAGATAGTGCGCGCCGCGGCGCACGATCATCACCGTGCGCCCCTCGCTTTCGAGCCGGTCGGCCGTGCTTTTCATCTCCTCGCTCAAGGGGGAGGCGGTCTCCTGGAAAAGGCCGGGCTTGCCGATCTGGACGAGCGCGCCGCCGATGCGGCCCTGCACGCCCTTGCCGGTGATGCTCTCGACCGCTTCCGCCGCCGGGATCGGCGCGTCGCCCATGCGTGCCCGCCCATCGCGCACGACCGCGCCCGCCAGTGGATGGTCGCTGCCTTGCTCGATGGCGATGGCGACGGCCAGGAGCTCGGCTTCGCTGACGCCGGTTGCCGGCACGACATCGGTGAGGCGTGGTTTGCCTTCGGTCAGCGTGCCGGTCTTGTCGAATGCAATCGCGGTGACGCGTCCCAGCGCTTCAAGAGGTGCGCCGCCTTTGATCAGCACGCCGCCGCGCGCGGCGCGCGCGACCCCGCTTAAGACCGCGCTCGGCACCGAAATGGCGAGCGCGCAGGGGCTCGCCGCCACCAGCACGGCCATGGCGCGGTAAAAGCTCGCGGAGAAAGGTTCGTCGACAACGACCCAGGCGAACAGCAAAAGCCCGACAAGAGCGAGCACGCAGGGGACGAAAATGCGCTCGAAGCGGTCGGTGAAGGCTTGTGTCGGCGAGCGTTGCGATTCCGCTTCGGCCACCAGCGTGACGATGCGCGCCAACGTGCTCTCGGTGGCGAGCCGGGCGACGCGCACGTCGAGCGCGCTCGCGCCGTTGATCGTGCCCGCGAAGACGCGGTGCTGGTCCGGCGCTTTCGAAAAGTCTGGATATGCGTCGGCATTGGCGGCGGCTTGCTTTTCGACAGGCGCGCTTTCGCCGGTGATCGGCGCCTGGTTCACCGCGCTCTCGCCGGCGATGACGATCCCGTCGGCCGGCAGTCTTTCATTGGGCCAGACCAAGATGATGTCGCCAACCTTGAGATCGATGACTTGAACCTCTTCGACGGCGTCGCCGCGGCGCAATTGCGCGCGCTCCGGCGCCAATTCCCCGAGCGCCTCGATTGCGCGCTTGGCCCGCCCCATCGCCCAGTTTTCGAGCGCGTGTCCGAGGCTGAAAAGAAAGAGGAGGAGGGCGCCTTCGGCCCACGCGCCAAGTGCTGCGGCGCCGATCGCGGCGACGATCATCAAACTATCGATGCGCAACCGGCGATGGCGCACATTGTCGATCCCCTCCAACACCGTGAAGTAGCCGCCCAACGCGTAGGCGGCGATGTAGAAGAGCAAGGGCACGCTCTCTAGGCCGCCCAATTCAGCGAGCCAGCCGAGCGCAAGGGCGACGCCCGATCCGAGCGCGAAGATGAGTTCCGATCGCTCGCCGAAGGGACCTGCGTGCTCATGGCTGTGCGCCGCGGGCGCGCGCGAGAGCGGCGCTTTTGGCGCGCCGGGCGCCTCCGAGAAGGTTTGCACCAAAGTCTCGGCCAGGATCAGGTTCGGGTCGTAATCGACGAGCACGCGGTCCGACGTGAGCTCGGCAGCGAGGAGGACGCCGTTGCAGCCGCGCACACGCTTGGCCGCCGCTTTCGCGTCCCTCACATTGAGCACGACATGCTCACGCCGCCGCAGCACTTGCGATGCAGCCTGCGCAGCGAGGATGTGAATGCGCTTTTTGTCCTCCTTCGAGGCATCGAAATGGACGCAAATGCGCAGGCCAGAATCTGGACTGCCTTCGACGTGCGCCTGGCTCACCGCCGCTATGCGCTGAAGTTTGCGCGCGAGTTCCACACCGCAGGCGCGGCAAGCGCCCGCGGCTTCAGTTCGAAGCACATTGGGCAGCTCCAGTTTGAGCTTGGCGATTGTCATGAGCCTTGCCCGTCCGGCAAGCGCGCGGCCGCGCTGGTGCGTGATGGGCGGCGCACCGCTAGATTTGGCGCCCGCATCACGCCGACCCGGCGGTCGCTTGTTTGATGCGCAGCGCGGTGTTGGCGCCGTTGACCGTGGCGGCAATGCGCAAGGCGGCCTGCACGCGCTCGAGCGTCACACCACGTTTGTGTAACTCAGCTTCGTGGACGTTGAGGCAGGCCGCGCAATTGGCCATCGCCGAGATGGCGAAGGCCCAGAGTTCGAAATCGATCTTGTCGACGTCGGTTTGCGAAAGCGCAGTCATGCTGAGATTGGCGTTGGCGGCGCGATAATCGTGATTGCTGAGCAAATTGATCGCGCCGTAATAGACGGTGTTCATAGCCATCAGAGTTGCAGCCATCTTGGCTGCGAGCTTGGCTTTTTCCGAGAGCGCAGGCGCTGCCGCGCTCTCCATGTGACGGATCAAGGTCGGATTGTCGGTGGCATAGGCGCACGCCAAGAAGCATCCCCATTTTTGCTGATCGCTCAGCAGCTTTTCGCCAACGAGGGTGTCGAGGTTGCGCTTTTGATCCCACGCATAATCGGGAAGGGCGTCGCGCAGAGCGTCAATTGACATGAACCATCTCCCTTACTCGGCCTGAGCCGGTGATGCGTCGCCCGAATAAGCGGTGGGCATTTCGCCCGCGCGCGCGACGTGACCGCTCTTCAGCATGAGCCGGCAGATCGCCGGCAACACAAAGAGCGTGAGCAAGGTCGCGGTGATGAGGCCGCCGATCACGACGGTCGCCAAAGGTTTTTGCACCTCCGCGCCGGTGCCGTGCGCAATCGCCATTGGCACAAAGCCGATCGCCGGCACGATGCCCGTCATCAACACCGCGCGAAACTTTTCGATGAGACCTTCGCGGATGGCGTCTTCGACAGGCATGCCCAAATCGAGCCGGCTGTTTATACTGGTCATGACGATCAGGCCGTTGAGGACGGCGACGCCGGCAAGACAGATGAAGCCGACCGCGGCCGAGATCGAAAATGGCATGCCGGTGAGGAAGAGCGTGTAGACCCCGCCCGCGAGCGCCAGCGGTACAGCTGTGAACACTGCCCCGGCAGCGCGGAACGACCCCAGCGCCATATAAAGGATGCCGAAGATCAAGACGAAACAGGCCGGCACGATCAGCGACATGCGTTGCGAAGCCGAGCGCAAATTCTCGAACTGACCGCCCCATTCCAGGAATGCGCCGGTGGGCAATTCGACTTCTTCGTTTACACGCCGCTGCGCCTCGCCAACGAAAGAGCCCAAATCGCGCCCGCGCACATTGGCTTGCACGACCACACGCCGGCTGCCGTTTTCGCGGCTGACCTGGTTTAGCCCTTCAGAGAAGGTGAAGGTCGCAACCTCGCGCAGTGGAATCGATTGGCGTGGTCCTTCGCTCGTTTCCGGCAGCATCACCGGAAGCGCGCCGACCGCGTCGAGATCGTCGCGCACAGCGTCGGGCAAACGCACGACGACGTCGAAGCGCCGGTCGCCTTCAAACACGAGACCGGCTTCGCGCCCGCCCATCGCGGTCGCCACCGTATCGGTGACCTCTTGCAGCGAGAGCCCGTAACGGGCGATGGCGTCGCGGTCGAAGGCGACGTCGAGGGTCGGGAAGCCCCCGGTCTGTTCGACTTTCACGTCGGCGGCGCCGTCGATCGATTGCAGCACCGCGGCGATGCGTCCCGCCGCTGCGCTCAGTTCGGTCAGGTCGTCGCCATAGAGCTTGATCGCCACATCGCCGCGTACGCCGGCGATGAGTTCGTTGAAGCGCATTTGGATCGGCTGCGTGAACTCATAGGAATTGCCGATGAGCTGGGCGAGGCGAGCCTCGATGCGGGCGATCAGCTCGGCCTTGGGCTCATTCGGGTTTGGCCATTCCGAGCGCGGCCGCAGGATGACGAACGAGTCCGAAATGTTGACCGGCATCGGGTCGGACGCGACCTCCGCCGTGCCCGTCTTTGAGAAAACGAACGCCACTTCGGGGAATTCGGCGATCGCTTCCTCGACGCGGGCCTGCATCGCGGTCGATTGTTGTAGCGATGTCGATGGGATGCGCACGGCCTGGATGGCGATGTCTTGCTCGTCGAGCTGTGGAATGAATTCTTGGCCAAGGGTGAAGAAGAGCAACACCGCCGCCAGGAAGACCGCGACGCCGCCGGCGATTACCGTCTTTGGCTTGCGCAGAGAAAAGTCGAGACCAGGCATGTAGCGGTTGCGCGCGACCTCGACGGCCTTGACCTCCTTCTCGGCGACCTTGCCGCGGATAAGGAGCGCGACCATGGCCGGCACGAAGGTCAAGGACAGAACGAACGCGGCCGCGAGCGCCAACATCAATGTGATCGCCATCGGCGAGAACATCTTGCCTTCGACGCCGGAGAAGGTGAGCAGCGGCGCAAACACCAGGAAGATGATCATCTGACCGAAGATGGTCGGCTTGATCATTTCCCGGCTTGCTTCCATCGTCTCGTAGAGACGTTCCTGTAGCGAGAGCAGCCTTCCTTCGTGGTGCTGCCGCTCGGACAATCGCCGTAAACAATTCTCGATAATGATCACCGACCCATCGACGATGAGGCCGAAATCGAGCGCGCCCAGGCTCATCAGATTGCCAGAGACGCCAAAGACATTCATGCCGATCGACGTCATCAGCATGGAAAGCGGGATAATGAGCGTAGCGATGACCGCCGCGCGCACATTGCCGAGCATCAAGAAGAGCACGACAGCAACCAAGAGCGCGCCTTCAGCCAGGTTGCGTTCCACCGTGGCGATGGTGGCGTTCACCAGCATCGAGCGGTCATAGACAACTTCAGCGACGATGCCGGGGGGCAGCGTGCGCGAGATTTCTGCAAGGCGCGCAGCCGAGGCGGCCGCGACCGTGCGGCTGTTGCCGCCGGTCAGCATCAGCACCGTGCCGACCACGACTTCCCGCCCACCCGAGGTCGCAGCGCCCGTGCGAAGATCGCCGCCGACGGCGACATTGGCCACATCGCGCACCGTGATTGGCACCCCGTCGCGCGTCGCCACCACCGCCTCGGAGATTTCCGCCAACGTGCGGATGCGCGCATCGGCGCGGATCAGGAAGGATTCGCCGCCTTGCTGGATGAAGTTGGCGCCGACCGACAGATTGGCGCGCTCCAGCGCGTCAGCCAGCTCTGAGAAGGAAATGCCGTAGGCCGCCAAGGCGCCGGCATCGGGCTCGACCACATATTGCTTTTCATAGCCGCCGATTGAATCGACGCCGG
>CADEEA010000061.1 GCA_902826245.1 uncultured Alphaproteobacteria bacterium
CCCCAATAACGTTGCCGCGACACGCCCCAATCGCGCAGCCGCCATTGCGTCGTCGTTTCGCCGGCTTCGCGCTTCACCAATTCTTCGATCGCGCGCGCGATCGCGTCCTTGGTCGAAAGGCCGTCGAGAAAGAGCGAATTGTAGATCACGCCTTCGCCGGTGAAGGCTTCGTCGGTGATCGTGTGCGTGGCCGTGTCCGCGCCCGGCGGCAGCACCACAGGCTTGAACGGCAATTTGTACTTGTTGGCGAAATCGAGATCGCGCTGGTCGCCAGCGGGCGAGCCGAAAATCGCGCCCGAGCCATAAGTTGAAAGCACGAAATTGGCCGCGTAGACGGGCAATTCCCAGCTCTCGTCGAACGGGTGTTTCACGCGAATGCCAAGATCCACGCCGACTTTCTCAGCCTTCTCGATGTCGGCCTCGCTGGTGCCCAGCGTTGCGCAATTGGCGATGAATTTCGCCACGTCAGGGCGGAAGCCAGCGATTGTTTTCGTCAACGGATGGTCTGGCGCCAAGGCCAGGAAACTCGCGCCGAACAGGGTGTCCGGCCGCGTGGTGAACACTTCGATCGGATCGCGCGCATGGCTCTGGCCAGCGGCCGGCGACATAGCGCGCAATTCCTCCGGAACGCTCGCGATATCCCACCAGATCTTCGCGCCCTGGCTTTTGCCGATCCAGTTCGACTGCATCAGCCGCACCTTGTCGGGCCATTTGTCGAGCCCGCCGATGGCCGCGAGCAAATCGTCGGCATACGCCGTGACGCGGAACATCCATTGTTCCAACTCACGCGTTTCCACCGACGCGCCGGAGCGCCAGCCCTTGCCGTCGACCACCTGCTCGTTGGCGAGCACGGTGTTATCGACCGGGTCCCAGTTCACTTTCTGCTTCTTGCGATAGACTAGGCCTTTGTTCCAGAACGCCAGGAACATCGCCTGTTGATGCTTGTAATAACTCGCATCGCAGGTGGCGAATTCGCGCGACCAATCCACGGCGAGGCCGAGCAATTTCAGCTGCTCGCGCATCGCCGCGATATTGTCGTAGGTCCAGCCCTTGGGATGGATGCCGCGCTCCATCGCCGCGTTTTCCGCCGGCAGCCCAAACGCATCCCAGCCCATCGGATGCAGCACGTTGTAACCGTTCGCGCGGCGGAAGCGCGCGATCACATCGCCCATGGTGTAATTGCGCGAGTGCCCAACATGGATGCGCCCCGACGGGTAGGGGAACATCTCCAAGATGTACGCCTTGGGCTTGTCTTTGGCTTCGTCGGGCGCAAGCGCGCGATCAATCTTGGCCGCGGCCCAGCGCTCGCGCCATTTCGGTTCGACTTCACGGTGGTTGTAGCGAGACATGATTACTCAGCGCCATCTTGGTGTGGTTATCGGCGGCACGATAACACCCATCCCCGGATTCGCGGAACGCGAAGTCCGGGGCCCAAGATCACCGACCATTCGTGAGTATGGGTCCCGGACCGAATGCTGCGCATTCATCCGGGAATGGGTGGATGGAATGCCGCACGCAAATGATAATTCCGAAGTCTAGTTCCCAGCCGCGCTCAGGCGGAGTTCGCGCGCGCGACGAAGGATTTGGTTCTCGATCTGGATTTCGGTGTCGGGGTTTGTCGCCGCGTCCACCCACGCGCCGTTGACCTGCTGCTGACGGAAGATCGAAACGTTGAGCGCATCCGCGCGCAAGCGGGTGTCGAGGATATACACCGTCGCCTTGAACCGCTCGGTCGGCGTGGTCGCGTCGGAGAACCAATCGGTGATAATGACGCCTCCGAAAGGATCGGCTGACGAAAGCGGCATGAAGTTCAGCGTGTCCAGCGAGGCGCGCCAGAGGAAGGAGTTGACGCCGATGCCGGCGTCGCCGCCGCGATTACCACCACCACCGCCGCCGAACACTGAAACACCGCCGCGGGGGTTATCGTCCGCACGCGACTGACCCGGCGCGCGGCTCGAGTCAGGTTGGAACATGGAGCAAGCCGAAAGCGCCAACGCCGCCGCCACGCCGAGCGCGCCGCGCCAAAAATTCCGCCCAGCCTGCGACATTCAAATTCCTCCGCCAGTTCCAGCCGCGGCCCTACTCAAATCACGCGAGGGCCCAGCGCAGGCGCCCATATAGCATGCGCCCGCTAGTGGGCCAGTGGGCTGCTGCGCTACGGCTTTCTTGTGACGCGGCGCTGGATGTGGTATTATGTTACGCTAAGGTAACGAAATATTTGTGCAACCTGTGGCTCAAATTCACTGCGGACGCGGGACGATTCAGGTATAGTGATCCGCTGAGAGTCGCCGAAGGGGTGAGTTTAGGTGTTTAGGCCTTCAACATGGGTCGTCGCGGGCGCCGCCGTATTGGCGTCGGCTGGGGCTGCGCAGGCTCAGGAAAGCGTCGCCAGCTCTGTGGGCGCCGAGGCGACTGGAGCGGCCGTGCCTTGGTACGAGCGATTCACCACATCCTCTGGCGTAACCGGATCCATCACTGGCCAGGCAGAAGACGATCGCCTTCCCGCACCGGCTTGGAACGTCAATCAGCACTGGGGCGTCACTGTAGATGTCCGCGAAGCGCAGCGCGTTGAGCGTTTGCCCGAAGGCGGCCGGCGCGGTCAGACTTCAGTCGGCGCGTTCTACCAATTTACGCCGAACTTGAGGGTAGGCGGGCAAGTCAGCCTCGAATCCGCGGAACGTCCCGGCGAAGCCGAGGAAAATGCCAGCGAAGAAACGCGCGCGGGCGTACGGGTAGAATCCGCGTTCCGCTTCTAACTTAGCGCACTGACGGCAGCGAGACCTGAGAATCCGCGTCCAACAAGCGCTCGCGCGTTGCATGCATTGATACCGCCAAGCGCGATTACTGGAAACGCTGTGCTGCAAGCGATCTGGCTCGCCCTGAACAACCCGAGAGGCTCTCGGCCGGAATTGCTTTTGGTGGCGAAGATCGGACCCAGCACGCAAGCATTCGCCCCCGCATCGCGCCAGCGCGCCACAGCCTCAGCGGAATGTGCGGCGCCCGTCATCAATCCCGGCCCTGTGCGCGCGGCGCGCAGCATCCGCTCCGGCCAATGTACGCCATGCGCGCCCACGCACGCAGCAAGGTCTGGGTCGGCGGCGACGAGGAACGTGAGGCGGCGTTGACCGCACAGCGCCGAAAGACGCCGCGCGATCGCTCGGCGATTTGAAACGCCAAAGTGCCGGTAGATCACGCCCGTCCCCGCCGGCAGCCGGCCGATGGCCGCCTCCGGATCGGGCGTGCGCTCTGGGTCGGTCAGGAAAAACAGCGCCGGCAGATTTGGGGCGCCTGCGTCGCGGTTGAGGCGGCGGGCGATTGCGGTTAGCACACGGGCCTCGTGCATGATCTTGCTTCCGATCTCGCCGCCAGGCGCAGCGACGTGCTCGCTCGGATCGCCGCCGCGGCGGAGACGGTCGCACGTCCACTTAGCGACATTAATCTCGTAGCAGTCTCAAAACAGCAACCCGACGAGCGGATCGAGGCGATGCTCGCCTGCGGCCAGAGGCTGTTTGGAGAAAACCGCGTGCAGGAGGCGCTTGTCCGCTGGCGGGAGCGGCGCGGGCGGTTCGCCGATCTGAAGCTCCGTCTGATCGGCCCTCTGCAATCGAATAAGGCGTGGGAGGCAGCGGCGTTTTTCGACGCCATCGAAAGTGTTGATCGTCCCAAGCTCGCCGCGGCGCTGGCGGACGCGGCGCAAAAGCTTGGGCGCTGTCCTGAGTTATTGGTGCAGGTGAATACCGGTGAGGAGCCGCAAAAATCCGGGGTGATTCCCGATCAAGCCGACGCCTTAATCCACGCCGTGCGTGAGGAGTTCAGGCTGCCGGTCGCGGGCCTGATGTGCATCCCGCCAGCGGACGAACCACCCGCGATGCATTTCGCACTGCTGGCCAAGATCGCCGCGCGCAATGGCCTGTCCATGCTTAGCATGGGGATGAGCGGGGACTTTGCGACCGCAATTCGCTTCGGCGCCACCCATGTGCGGATCGGCTCATCTTTGTTTGGCGAGCGGCCCTGATCGCGCGCTCGTGATGTCCGGGCGAAGCGAGAATCATTGCCAGATTTGCAGGAAGTGGCATGAGTAGGGTCAGGCGAGGAAAATGCGCGAAGCAAGCGTCCTTATCATCGATGACGACCCCGACTTCCGGCAAGCGCTGGTTGAGCAGTTCGACTTGGAGGAGGGGTTCGCAGGATTGGGCGCGGCGGACGCCGAAGCGGGCTTCGCGGCGGCGCTCGAGCATAAGCCCGCCGCGATCGTGTTGGACGTGAGTCTCCCCGACATGGATGGCATCGAAGCCTGCCGGCGCATGCGCGAAGCGGGCGTGAAAGCGCCGATCATCCTGCTCACTGGCGCGGCGCGCGAGGAGCAGGACCAGGTGCAGGGGCTCGACGCCGGCGCCAACGACTATGTTCTGAAACCGTTCAAATTCTCGGTGTTGCTGGCGCGCATACGCGCTCATTTGCGCAGCCACGAAGCGAGCGATGAGGTGGTCTACAAGATCGGCAGCTACGATTTTCGACCCGGGATCCGCGCACTGGTGGATGCAGCACAGAAGAAGATCAGGCTTACCGATAAGGAAGCCGCCATACTGCGCTACCTTTATCGTTCAGGCGAAAAGCCGGTGGGACGCGAGGAGCTGCTGCGCGAAGTGTGGGGCTACAATTCCAACGTCACCACCCACACACTGGAGACGCACATCTATCGCCTGCGCCAGAAGATAGAACCCGACGCGCAATCGCCACGACTGCTGATCACGGAAACGGGTGGGTATCGGCTGCAGGGCTAACGCCGCCCCTACTCCGCCGCCGCGACGACACCACGCGCAGCTTCGATGCGTTGCACAAGAGCCTCGTGCTCGTCCCACAATCGCTTGGGCAGTTTCGCGCCGAACTTTTCATAGTGCGACGGTACCAGCGAGGCCTCCTCTGCCCACACGTCCAGATCGACGCCAAGCAGAGTGTCAAGCGCGTGGTCGCTTAGGGTGAGCCCGGCAGTATCAAGCGCGTCTCTTGTCGGCACGAAGCCGATCGGCGTTTCGTTCGCATCGGCGCGGCCTTCAAGTCTCTGGAAGATCCACTTCAGCACGCGAGAGTTTTCGCCGAACCCTGGCCATAAGAACTTGCCGTCATCGTCCTTGCGGAACCAATTGACGAAGAAAATGCCCGGAAGCTGCGCGTTGTCACGCTCGCCCATTTTGAGCCAGTGGGCGAAATAATCGCCCATATGGTAGCCGCAAAACGGCAGCATCGCGAACGGGTCGCGGCGCAATTCGCCGACCTTGTTTTCCGCCGCCGCGGTGCCTTCGCTGGCTACGTTCGAAGCGAGGAACACGCCGTGCGCCCAATTGCGCGCTTGCGTCACCAGCGGCACTGCGCTCGCGCGACGGCCGCCGAACAGGATCGCATCGATCGGCACGCCGCGCGGGTCTTCCCACTCCGGCGCGATAACCGGGCATTGCCCGGCGGGCGCAGCGAAGCGAGAATTGGGGTGCGCGGCGGGGAATTTGGTGTCGGCGGCGATCCAGGGATTGCCTTGCCAATCGGTGAGGCCGGGCGGGGGCTCTTTGGTCAGCCCCTCCCACCAGACGTCGTTATCGGCGGTGAGCGCGACGTTGGTGAAGACGGTGTTGGCGTAGAGCGTTTCGAGCGCGCTCTTGTTGGTTTTCGAGCCGGTGCCGGGCGCAACGCCGAAGAACCCCGCCTCGGGATTGATTGCATAAAGGCGGCCGTCTTCACCGAAGCGCATCCAAGCGATGTCGTCGCCGATGGTCTCGGCTTTCCAACCGGGGATCGTCGGCTGCAGCATCGCCAGATTGGTTTTGCCGCAGGCGCTGGGGAAGGCGGCGGCGATGTATTTCGCTGCGCCCTCGGGTGAGGTGAGCTTGAGGATCAGCATGTGCTCGGCGAGCCAACCCTCGTCGCGCGCCATCACGCTGGCAATGCGCAGGGCGAAGCACTTCTTGCCGAGCAGCGCGTTGCCGCCATACCCGGAACCGTAGCTCCAAATCTCGCGTGTTTCGGGAAAATGGACGATCCATTTTTCGTCGTTACATGGCCAAGCCACGTCCTTCTGGCCCGGCGCGAGCGGTGCTCCGAGCGTGTGTACGCACGGCACGAAGAATCCATCATTACCCAATTGATCCAGCGCTTGCTGGCCCATGCGCGTCATGATTCGCATCGACGCGACGACGTAGCCGGAATCGGTGATCTCGACGCCGAGCTGGCTGATGTTCGAGCCGAGCGGGCCCATGCAGAAGGGAACCACATACATCGTGCGCCCGCGCATGCAGCCGTCGAACAGGCCGTTGAGCTTGGCGCGCATTTCCGCGGGCGCGATCCAATTGTTGGTGGGACCGGCGTCCTCACGCTCTTTGGAGCAGACGAAAGTGCGGCTCTCGACGCGGGCGACGTCCTTGGGGTCGGAGGCGGCGTAGAAGGAATTGGGGCGCTTTTTCTCGTTCAGCCGCTTCAGCGTGCCAGCGGCGACCAGCTCGCGTGTCAGCCGCTCCCATTCCAGCTCGGACCCGTCGCACCAATGGACCCGGTCCGGTTTGGTCAGGGCGGCGATCTGCTCCACCCAGCGCAGCAGTTCGGAATGTTTAGTGGGGGCAGGCGCAATGCCCGGGGTCTTGGCGGTCAAGTAATATTCCTCCCACCGCGCCCCCGAGGGGGGGGCGGCGACGTTTTTCTAGCCCCATAGCGCAGAAGGGGCCGTGAGCACCAGTGAAAGAACGCATTGCTGGGGCGCTGGTTTTGCGCCTGCTTCAGCCCTGTGCGGCGATCCAATCCTGTGTGAGCCGCTCCGACACGGATAGCGGCGCCGCGCCGTTGGCGAGCAGCATGTCGTGGAAAGATTTGAGCTCGAATCGGGCCCCAAGCGCTGCCATCGCTTGCTGGCGCATGCGGTTGATGGCCTGCCTGCCGACCATGTAACTGCAAGCCTGGCCCGGCCATACGCAATAGCGCTCGACTTCTGTGCTAATGGAACTCTCCTGGTCGCCGGTGGCCTGCACCATGGACTGGATCGCCTGCTCGCGGCTCCAGCGCTTGTGGTGGATGCCGGTGTCGACCACCAGCCGCGAGGCGCGGAAGCTGGCCGATTGCAGGTACCCGAGCCGGCCGAGCGGATTGTCGGCATAGGCGCCGAGTTCATCCGCGAGCTGTTCTGCATAAAGCCCCCAGCCCTCGCTGAACGCCGAAAAGCCAAGCATGGCGCTGCGGATGAAGGGGATCGATCCGGATTCCTGCTGGATCGAGATTTGCCAATGATGCCCTGGCACGCCTTCATGGTAATTCAGCGTCGGCAGCGTGAACCGCGGCCATTCGCGGGTGTCGCGCAAGTTTATGTAATAAGCGCCGGGCCGTGAGCCGTCGATAGCGGCGCGTTGGTAATAGCCGCCCGGCGCGCCTGCTTCGGTGGTCGGCGGAACGCGGCGGATCTCCAGCGGTGCGCGCGCCAGCGTGTTGAACGCGCGCGGCATCATCGCCTCGATGGCTCGGGTCTGCGCATTGAGGTCGGAGAGAATCTGCGCCCGGCCCACATCGTTATTTGGATAGAGCTGATCGGAGCGGCGCGACAGCGCCTGAATGCGCTCGGCGATGGCGCCGCGCGTCATGCCTTGCGCACGCAGGATCGAATCCATCTCGGCGCTGAACTCGGCGACAAGTGAGACGCCCATGTCGTGAATTTCGTCGGGTGACATGGCGGTGGTGGTTCGGCTGCGAAGTGCAGCAGCGTACATCTCCTCGCCGCGCGGCAAGCGCCAAACGCCGGCGTCGTGCACCGCGCCAGCGCGCACCACCTGCAGCGCCGCGACCTGCCGGCGTAGGGCTGGAAAGATCGCATCGCGCACGGCGGATTCCGCTCCCGCGAGGTAGCGTCCGCGCTCGGCCTCGGTGATCTCAGCTACATTCGGCAAGCGTCTGGACAGCGTTTGCACCAACACCGTCTGTGCGGGGCTCTGGCGCAGGAGCGCGTTGAGCTGCTCGAGCCCGCGATCGATCGCGAAATCAGGAGCAATTACCCCTTTGCCGGCGTCCTCGGCGATCATCGCGGTTTCCTGATCGAGCTGGCGAACAAACTCGCCGAGCCGCGCCATGTAGCCATCCGCCTCGTCGCGGGTACGCAGCGGGTGCTGAGAATCCATGAAGTCGGGCAAGCTGCGATAGGCGCCGGTAAGCTGGCTGACCACGTATGGCGCCCCGGCGCCGCCGCCGATTTCGAAGGCGGAATTGGCGAGGCTGTTTTGATAGGCGGTGCTGACAATATCCAAGGTGATCAAATCTGACGGCGGCAGCGCGCCGCGGTCGAATGCGGCGAGGTCGGCCAAGGCCCGTTGCAGGATCGCGCGCATACGGCGCGAGCCCTCAAGCGAGGAATCGCTCAATCGATCAATGTAACGCCCGCCCGCGTGCTCCTCGCTGACCCCCAGCGAAGTGCAGCGCTCCGGCGATTCGCGCAGAATTTCGGTCACCAGTAAATCCAGCCGCTGCGCGAGCGCTTGGCTGGGGCTGGTTGTCGGCGCCGGCGCGGGTGCGGCGGGAGCTGCAGCCGGCGCAGTGGCGCAGCCGGCAAGGAGAGCGCTCGCGGCGCCAGTGGTCATGAGGGCGCGTCGGGAGACTTCGTGCATGTTCAGCTTGCCGCCATTTCTCTGATTAATTTACCAGCCCTGCAGTCTGTCGCGCACCCACTGGGAGAGCACCCACTTTTCGCCCCGTGTTGGCGCGAGGCCGGCGTGGCGTGTTTTTGGGTCGGGACTGCCTTGCAGCGTTACATTGGTGAACACCAGCGCATCGCCGCGCGAGGGCTTGTGACGAAGCTGGAGCTCGGGGAAGTCAGTCTCGCCGCCGTCGAAATCGTCGTTCAAGTAAACTAGCGCCGTCACCACGCGTTGGCCACGTAAACGGAGATCCTCGGCATGCCCAGGCTTCGCACCGTCTAGAAAATCGACGTGCGGCTTGAATTCTTGCCCTGGCTTGTAGTGAAGCAATGTAAGGGGCTCAAATTGCACCGCCGAAATCCCAATCGCGATCTGCAGCCGCGCCTGAAGCAGGCAGGTGACGACGTCTGCGTTGAACAAGCCAAATGGCGCTTCTCGATTGGTGCGTTCGCTTGCGGGCGCGCCAGCGGCTGCTTCGGCGCGATAAACCAGCGCGGGGGTAAGACGCGGCCGGCCCTGTTCAATGAACCAGGCGCATTGTGCGGGCGTCAGGAAATTGCGCGCTAGCCCGATCTGGGGCTCCTTATTAAGCCGGAGCATTTGCGGCGGCTGCAGCCAGGGGCGCACATCGATCTTGGTGCGCATAGCGCCCCAATTGCCACCGTCGCCCCCAGACAACAAACGCATCATGCTCTGCGCCGTTTTGTCGCCGCGCTCTGCGGCGGTTCGCACCATGTCGAACGAGGCTTCCCAGTTTGGCTCCCCCAGCACGCCGCCTGCTGTCATCGTTGCCCGAAGCAACAGGGACGCGCCGTCGCCCGCTTCGGCCGCCTCGTTCAGGCACGCCAGCCCCAAAGTAATGTCCCGGCTGGGCGCGTCCGCCGAAAGGAGGCTCTTGGCCAAGGCGCCTAAAGCCGCCGCGCCGCGCCCCCTCGCTTGCTTGAGTTGTGCGGTTATGTCCATTGCTCACCCATCTTACTCGCACAAAAGCACAGAGGCTTCACAACTGGAAGCCGGCGATAACCGGAACATGATCGCTCGGCCGCTCCCAGGAGCGACAGTGGGCTTCGATCCGGAATGCCTCGGCTTGCGATGCGGGAGCGAGGTCTTCGCTGGCCCAGATGTGGTCCAGCCTGCGGCCTCGGTTGTTCTTGGTCCAGTCGGGGCTGCGATAGCTCCACCAGGTGAACAGCTTCTCCGGCGCAGGTTTGTGCAGCCGCGCCAGATCGACGAAGCGGCCGGCTTCAAGCGCTGCTTCCAGGCGCTCAGTTTCTCCTGGCGTGTGGCTGACCACATCCAGCAATTGCTTGTGGCTCCAGACGTCGAACTCTCCCGGCGCGACATTGAGATCGCCGACCAGGATCGTCGGCGCGGTGCGTTTTTTGTAGGCGCGTTTCATCCGGTCGAGCACATCGAGCTTGTGCTTGAATTTAGGATTGCCGATCGGATCGGGCACGTCGGCGCCGGCCGGGACGTAGAGATTGTGCACCTCCACGCCGTCGATAAGCGCAGCAGCCACGCGCGCTTCTTTCTTGGGGCATAGCGCAGGCCCTTCAATCGGCTCGAGCTTGCGCTTGGAGACGATGGCGACGCCGTGCCAGCCTTTCTGGCCGACGACATGGAGGTGCTTGTAGCCGGCCTCCTTGAAGGCCTTGGCCGGGAACTCGCCTTCGCGGCACTTGATCTCCTGCAGGCACAGCACGTCCGGCTTGGCCTCCGCCAGGAAGCGGCAGACCATGGCGATGCGGAGTCTGACCGAGTTGATGTTCCAGCTGGCGATTCGAAGCATGCGGCCCATGCACCACAGCCGGCGCCAGAAACAAAGGAGGGCCAGAAACAAAGGAGGGCCCGAACGCGCTTCGCGTCCGGGCCCTCGGATGCGCTTTGAGGGAAGCGCATATTCGCCGGCAGGGGATAAAGTCCGGCAGGCGGGCGCCGCGCTGGATCCGTCAGCGGGGGGGACGACGCCATCCAGGGGGATGTACGGCGACCGCTGCGTTGTATGTACGCCACAGAGGCGAAACAATCAAGGAGCGGAACGGAGAAACTTGTTGCGCCGAACCAGTTTTCGGACTTGGCGCGCCGCCAACTACCGACGACGGGGGCCGGGGCGGGTGACGACGATATCGTCCAAGCGGAAGAGAGCGCGGTCAAAGCTCGCGGGCCGCGTCAGTTCGGAGAGCACCACGCGCGTTGTTGCGCCTGCGCCGTCGATGACGTCCCACGATTCCAGCGCCGCATTTGGCCCGAAATTCAACGTGATCGAACCGTCCATTTCCCCTGTGCGATCGCGCGCGGTGATCATCAGCCGTTCGCCCGCTTGCGCCACGCGCGTCACCCGCGCATCGCGTGCGAGATCGACACTGGCGTCGAGAATAAGGTGCAGCGGCGTTGAGCGCAGCGGCGTGCGCTCGGTGGTGCGCAACGCTGTATCGCGCATGGCGACCACGCGCCCGTCCGACACAATCAGCAATGTCGAGGGCGGATCGTATTGGAAGCGCAGCCGGCCTGGCCGCTCCAGAAAAAAGCGGCCGCGGGCGTTGCCGCCATCGGGCGAACTTTGCACGAAGCGACCCTGCAAACGCTGCACGCCATTGAGCGCGGCATTGGCGCGCGCGAGCGCTGCATTGCGCTGCGCGCCCTCGAGCGTCACCGGCGTTGGCGTCACCGGCGCCACAATTGTGCGCGGGCGCAGGTCGGGCGAGCCTTGGCGCGCGAGAGCGGGCGTTGCGCTGGCGGCGAGCAGGCCGAGAAGGAGGAGGCGTCGGTTCATTGCGCTCATGTGGCTGATCGGAATGGCGAAATAAAGAGCAGAGCCGGGCGGGGTTCGCCATTTTTGGTTCAGCGGAGATTCAGCCGCGTGACGCGGTCCTCCGAAAAAACGCGCCGAAGCGAAGGAATATAGGCGCGCGTCTACGCACTCGCCGGAAAACCCGGCGAAAAGCGGGAGCGCGGGGCGCGCCCCTGGCGGAGCGCTCAAAAATAAAGGGGTGGCGCCGGAGCGCGCCCCGCGCGGTTCGTTTACTCAGCCGGCGGACGCCGTCGGCGTTCGGGGGCGCGCTGGAGCGGCCATACGCTTCAGTGACGGGATCGATCGGCGAGCCTGCCTCACTCTCTCGCCAGCACTGGCTGGCGGCCGATCCCCGCGACGCATTCGCGCGACTTTGGGGTTCTCCATCAACGCGCATTAGCGCCCCGTTCCCGGCCGACGCGCGGGCTGGGCCGAAACCAGTCCCGAACCGCTCCGGGTTTCCACGAAACGGGCGGCCATGGGAAGAAAGCCCTCGGCCGCATCGCGCTCAAACCGCGTCTCCTGCGCTGCTCGGCATCGGTCGACCAAACGCCTCCCAGCAGGAGATGAAGGGAGTGTCTCATGGGGGCGAGGGGGTGGGGGTAGATTTTGGGAGATTTTTTTTGGGGGGGGGATTTGATCGGAACAGCCGTTGGTAACAATGTGGCGCTCCGGGTCAGATTTGCCCAGAGTGGACATAGCGCGGATTCGTCCAACTCACGTCGCAATTGACTCCATTTGCGACCTCGCAGACGGTTGCGACGCGTTTAAGCCAGCCCGGAGGAAATGCTGAATGAGCAGCGAACAAGAAAAATACTACAAGCGCTTAAATGATGACGCGGCGGCTGACGCTCGTGCCAAAGAAAAACACGCAAAGGAACTGCGCCAGCAAAAAAGCGACGAAGAAGAGACTGAAAACAGAAGAAGAAACGACGCGCACGACAATCCTACTGATCGATAGGGTGTTCGGCGAAAGATTTCCGGGTTGAGGCCCCAGGGCCACCACCTAACCGTGTGAAGCGTAGTGATCAGCGCGCCGTGGTGGTTTCTGCGAGCGCGCTCCGGGCAGTGATTAGTCTGTCGATTTGCGCGACGACACCACTGCAAGCGCCGACTTCGACCGCTTGTGCCCGCATCCTCGCGAAGCGGTCTTCTGTCATAATATCACCCATCTCAGGATACGCTTGAAGGCGCTGCCAGTAGCTGTCGAGCGCAGCCACCTGTCGTCCACATTCATCGCGCTGAGTGGTGGCCGGCAGAAGTACGTCGCGACCTTCGGTGGTGCTCACGAGGCGAATGTATTCGTTGATATCGGTTTCACTCCACGCCGTGTCCGCAACTAAGGTCGCGGCCCGCTGGGAACGAGTTTGATTCGATGCCTGCACTTGATCCGTGTTTGATGACCCGTCTGCCTCAGTTGGGACGATCTGCTCATTCACCCGCGTCGACGTGGCATCGACGCGACGCATGACGCGACCTATGTCAAAATCACCCGAACTGCTCATGAAAAGATCTAGGCCGATGTCCTCAACGAGTTCACGTCGTGTCGCAGAACTTAGATCTTGAGCGATTACCATGTGGAAGCGGAGTTGCGCCTGGCCCATCGGGCGTGGGCAGTTGGCTTGGATGGAGAAACCGGCGGGCTCGTCGGTTACCTCTACGCGCGGGTCTCTTCCGAGATCGACTATAGTCAGCATGGTATTTTCGCCGCGCGCTTGCGCAGCTGCGGTTTGGTCTTCCCACGCGCACTCCATTACGTCCGTCTCTCTGCGCACCTCAAGCACCTGCGGTCCGGTGAACGCAATCTGTAGAGTTTGATGGTAGGATGGGTCCTGATAGGTCACGCCTACGAGACGGTGTTGCCCCGCGCCAATTCCGACACCTGTTTCCCCGCACGCCGTCAGAAGCAATAAAGTAAGCAGTGCTACACTATGTGTCGCCTTCATCCCACGCACCCCCCACCGCTGTTCCTGTGGCGGACGTTCCCGTACGCGCTCGACTTTTGTCAAGCGCCTCCAGAGCGGGTCCCACAAACAATGCGTCGCCGGTGCGCCGCGTCGGGCCGCCGGTGCTAGAGAGTGCGCCGCGCAAAACGCGCAAATCCAAGCTGCAAATGATCGAGACAACTGGTCAGGTCGAACGGCAGCAGCCGGCGAGAATAACCCATATGCCGGCGCGAGCGGAGTGCCCGTAATAGGGCGGCGAACGGACGCTCGATCGGCTGCACCCAAGTGATCGCCTCCATCGAGCAGGCGCACTGACCGCCACCCTCTCCCTCCTTTGGGAGGGAGAGGGTAGGGTGAGGGTGGAGCGCCGGTGGCGCGTGGTGGCGCGACGCATTCAGAGTTCAGCGCCGCACCCTCACCCTAGCCTCTCCCGCAAATGCGGGAGAGGGACGACGGAGCGGGAATGTTAGTCACCCTCTCCCCCCTTTCGGGGGCGAGGGTTCGCGATGCTCATCGAGCAATCACCTGCAGCGATTGCGATCGGGCGATGCGCCCGCTCCGCCTGCCGGGCCTGGGGGGTTTTCCCAGTTGGTGCCGGGGCCGCCGGCGGGGCCGGGCGGGTTGGAATCGTTGTCGGGCAGGTACCAGCAGAGCCGGCGCGGATGCCAATAATAATTGTGCCCGCGCCAGGCCTGGTAATGCCAGCCGCGATAGAAGGGCGAAGCGCCGGGGCCGCCAACGGGGCCGGGAGGATTGCGCCAATTTGTGCCCGGACCGCCTGCGGGGCCTGGGGGGTTGCCGCGATGGCGGTGATGGCCGGGGTGAGCCTCGGCAACGGCTAATCCCAGAGTCAAAGCCACAGCCGCTGTGGCCAAGAGCGTTTTGGTGAACGACATCTGAATTTCCTTTGTGAAAGTCCCTACACTCACACAACGGAAGTCCGCGTCGTTTCCATCCATGGCCGCGGAATTATTTTGTACAGGTTCGCGGGCGCTTAAGGCTCGCTCACCAGGCCAAGGCCGTAGATCGGATCGCGTCCCGGCGCGCCAAGATCGACGACGCTGGGCGACAGCGCCGCGATCGCTTGCTCGGGGGTGGAGGCGCTGCGCACCCGCAGCGCCAAGGCCGCCGCGACGATGGGGGCCGCAAACGATGTGCCCGAGACGACATCGTAATCGCCATCGTCCATCGCCGCTTCTACTTCGACGCCATAAGCGGAAAACGCAATCTGCGGCCCGCGATTGGCTGACAGATAGACCCGATTTGCCGCGTCGACCGCGGTGACGGCGATCACGCCTTGGGTGGCGGCGGGGAAGGCGACCGGATAGGTCGGGCCGTCATTGCCGGCGGCGGCGACCAGGATCAGCCCGCGCGCGATCATGGCGCGGCAAATCGCGTCGAGGGCGCGGTTTTGCGGCCCGGTGAGGCTGATGTTCACCACCACGACGCGCTCGCGCGCCATCCACGCCAAGGCGTTGGCGATGGCCTCGGCCGAGCCGCCCTCGATGCTCTCACCGAATACGTCGGCGGCGTAGAGCTGCGCGCCGGGCGCCGCGCCATGAAAGGCGCCGTCATTGCCGATCAGCAGCGACGCGACCGCCGTGCCGTGCGCGCTAGGCGCGACGTTGGCTTCGCCAGTGAAGGAGCGCGATTCTATGCGCGCGCCGCGCAGCGCGGGGTGGTCGAGCGCGACGCCTGCGTCAATCATGCCGATGCGCGCGCCGGCGCCGTTGGCGGAGGAGGTTGCCGCGCGGCTTCCGCTGGCGTTGGCTTGCGCGCCGGAGGGATCATAGACGTGGTCGAAATCGTAAACGCCGTCCGGATCGGCGGCCTGCAGGATGTCGAGCGCTTCCTGCGTCGAGAGTCCAGGCGGGGCGCGCAGCACCACGATGCGCAAGCCGAGGTCCTCGGTGCGCGCTGTCCGCATCTGCACGAAGCGCAGGCCGCGCGCATGCGCCAGGGCGGCTTCAGTTGGGTTGATCGCCAAGATGCGCGCGCGCAGCACGTTCTCGCCGCGGCGGCCGCGGTCGAACCTGTCGGCATTGGCGCGACGGCGCTCCTGCACGAGCTCGCGCCACAGCGCCAAGCGATGGTGCGCCCGCGCCCGCCTGACTTGCCGCCGCCGCTGCTGTTCGCGTCGCGCCTGGCGCTGCTGGGCGGCGGTCTGCGCCTGCGCCTCGCCGCCGCCAGACGTCCAGGACAACGGGGCGCCGGCAAAATCGCCGCCGACAAGAACCAAGGCCGACAGCAAGACGGTTCGGAGCAGTTTCAGCTTTTGTTTCATACGCGACACCGGTCCGCCTCGGCTTGTTTCGAGAATAACGTACGCCGGGCGTGGACTCATCCCCTGACCCACAGGCAAATTCAGCATTAAGCGTGGATGGATTTCCCGCCCGGTTTCGTTGTGAAAGCAGACGATGCAACATCCAAGCGGCGGAATCCGGCCAAGCGGTGACGTCCGGACGGAATTGATGGGCCTGATACCCCGCCTGCGGCGCTTCGCGCTGGCGATGACGGGGTCGCGGGCCGATGGGGACGATTTGGTGCAGGACACGCTGGAGCGCGCCTTGCTGCGGCTCGATCAATGGCGGCCCGACACCAGATTGGACGCTTGGGTGTTTCGCATCGCGAAGAATTTGTGGATCGACCAGATCCGGTCAAAACGCGCGCGCGAGCGGGTGGTTGTAAGCGATCCCGATGCGGATGCTGCAGGACTTGACGGCCGCGCCGCGATGGATGCGGCGCTGACCTTATCGAAAGCGCTCCAGGTGCTGGCGACGCTGCCGGAGGAGCAAAGGATAGTGATTACGCTCGTGCAGATCGAAGGCTTCACCTATCGCGAGGCCGCCGAAATTATCGGCATTCCCGAAGGCACGGTGACCAGCCGCCTGGTGCGCGCGCGCGCCGCGATTGAAGCGCAAGTGTTGGGCGAGGACAGGACATGATGATCAGCGATGAAACGCTCATGGCTTTCGCGGACGATGAATTGTCCGCCGGGGAAGCCCGACGCGTGGTCGCCGCGCTGGAGGCTGATCCAGCGCTTGCACTGAAGCTCGATCGCATGCGGCGGGCGAAAGCGGCGCTTAAGGGCGCTTTCTCGGGTCAATTGGAACTTGAAACGCCAGCGCGCTTGCTGGCGCCATTTGCAAGCCCGCCTCGCCGCGGCGCGAGCATCATCGCTTTTCCGCAGGCGGCGCGACGGCCGCTTTACATGCTGGCGGCGGCGGCGTGCGTGGCTTTGGTGTTTCTGGTGGGACGAGCAAGCGTTGGCGCTGATGCGACGATGTTCGCGCGCGCCGATGGCGGCATCGTCGCACGGGGGGATTTGGACAAAGCGCTGGACGCCCAAGCCGCCGGCGCGAACGCGGGCGCGCGAATCCAAATCGCCATGAGCATTCCCGAAGATGGCGGCGGCTATTGCCGCGTCTTTAAGCTCGACGCCTCCGCTGGACTAGCGTGCGGCGAAGGCGGCGAATGGCGCATCGACGCGCTGGCCGCGAGCGACAGCGCTACGGATGCGTCGGGTTACGCCACCGCCGCCGGTGATTTGCCCGACGCCATACTGAACGCCGCCAATCAAAGGCGCGCGGGCGATCCGCTTGATGCGGTGGCCGAGCGTCAGGCGATGCAGGCGCGGTGGCGGTAGGGGAGCGGTCGCGCCAGGATCGGGTCGAAACAGCCTTTGGTAATAATGAGGCGCTCCGAGCCGGATTGGCCCGTTCGCGCCGTTCGCGCCGCTCCCTCAGACCTGCGAGCACGAACCCGCTGACAACTGGCACAAGAGCCACGGCCAGATCCCGATTTCCGCCGCAGCGGTGAATATTCAGTGCGCCTAAAGCCAGAAACGGTCCGCGCGAATTCGGCGCATATCGCCCTTCAAACTCAGCGCGCGGCTGGATGGACGCGTCGCGGAATACTTCAACTGCCAGGGCTTGACGATATTATCGTCAGACGATAACATATTATCGTATTGCTTGATGGAGATCCGTGATGACCCAGGCAGCCGTAGTTCCGCTGGAGCGGGCGCAGCAACTGGCCGGCGGCGCCTCGACTGTGGCGGTCGTTGGGGCGGTGCTGATCGCTCTGGCTGCGGTCGCCGGCGAGGTCGATCCGGTCATCATGGCAGCGCGCAATCGCGAAGTGACGCCTGATCTCCCAGGCGCTGCTGCATTGATCCGCGCGGTCGGTGTGTTCTGGCTGATGGCGCTGCCAAGTTTTCTACTGGCGGGCGCGATGCTCGATTTGAGCAAAGTGCTCGACGAGTACGGCAAAGGCCGGTTCTTCACACTGCGCGCCAGCGCCAACGTCCGTAAAGCGGGCGAAGGGGCGATTTGGGCGCTGGTGTTCAAGATCGTGGCGTCGCCGACGATCGTGAGTTGGATCACGCACGAAGGCCGCGGCTTCATCTGGCATACTGAGCCGTTCGATCTCGGACTCTTCGCCTTCGCCGCAGCCGTGATGGTTCTTGGTCGGGTGCTTGAAGCCGCCGCGAAAATAAAAGCTGAAAACGACGAGATTGTGTAATGAGCAAAGTTGATATCGATAAAGTTCGCGCGCTAGCCGGCCGAACCCACGTCATGAATTCATTTCTTATCCCGCTCCTGGTTGCGGCGGTCGGGCTGCCCCTCATCGGTGAACTTTACCTAGTCACGTTCGAACCAGCGCCGTGGGCGGCGGAACTCGGCGCGCCGCTAGCGATTGTGATCAAACTGCTGAGCTACGCGCCGGCGATCGCCGCGGTGGGCGCAGTCATTATGCTCGGCCCGGTGCTCGTCGAGTACCATGAGGGCCGCTTTGTCTCTAAGAAGGCGAGCGGTGCGTTCCTGTGGGCGGGTTTGTTGGCGCTCGCGGCGTTCATGTTGAAATTGCTGGTAGCGCCACTGGCGATTTCGCTGCTCGGCGGCGCCGCGTTCTCCTGGCGCTTCGATCCCCTCGATATTACTCTGATGGTCTTTGCTTCCTCGGTGATGATGATCGGAAGTACGCTTGAGGCCGCCGCCGCCGCGCTCAAAGCCGAGAACGATCAGATCGTTTGATGCGGATTGTCGTTACTCTCGATGTGATGCTTGCGCGGCGCAAGGTGAAGGCGAAGGACCTCGCCGAGCGCGTGGGCATCACCGAAGCCAACCTCTCGCTCCTGAGGACAGGCAAGGTAAAAGGCGTGCGCTTCGACACGCTCGCGAAGATTTGCGAAGCGCTGCAGTGCAGGCCGGCCGATTTGCTGGATGTGGAGCCGGGTGTGGCTGGGGTTGCTCAGATTGCCGAGCCATGATCGGGGGCGAGAGACAATCAATCCTCATCCACCAGATCCAGCAACACTTCGCGCTTCCCGGCCCCGTTCGCCGCTGAGATGACGCCTTCTTTCTCCATGCGCTCCATGAGCGTTGCGGCGCGGTTGTAGCCGATGGAGAGGCGGCGTTGCAGGTAGCTGGTGGACGCTTTGCGGTCGCGCCGGACGATCTCGACGGCGCGATCGAAAAGGTCGGCGTCGCTGCCGTCGCCTTCGAACAATTCCTGCTCTTCGCCGCCCGTGTTCTCGCGCGGCTCCTCTGTGACGTCGGTGCGGTATTGCGGCGCGCCTTGGGCTTTCAGCATGTCAACCACGCGCTCGACTTCGCCGTCGGTCACGAACGGGCCGTGCAGGCGGCGAATGCGCCCGCCGCCGGCCATGAACAGAAGATCGCCCATGCCGAGGAGTTGTTCCGCGCCTTGTTCGCCAAGGATGGTGCGTGAGTCGATCTTGGACGTGACCTGGTAGGAAATCCGGGTCGGAAAGTTCGCCTTGATCGTGCCAGTGATGACGTCGACCGAAGGCCGTTGCGTGGCCATGATCACATGAATGCCGGCCGCGCGCGCCATTTGCGCCAGACGCTGCACCGCGGCTTCGATCTCCTTGCCCGCGGTGATCATCAGATCGGCCATTTCGTCGATGACGACGACGATGTACGGCATCGGCTCGAGCGGCAGTTCGCGGGTTTCGTAGATCGGCTCGCCGCTGGTGGGGTCGAAGCCGGCGTGTACGGTGCGCTCCAGCCGCTCGCCGCGTTCCAGAGCTTCGCGCACGCGCTCATTGTAGCCGGTGATGTTGCGCACACCGAGCTTGGACATGGAGCGATAACGGCCCTCCATCTCGCGCACGGTCCATTTCAGCGCCACCACGGCTTTCTTCGGATCCGTGACCACCGGATGCAACAGGTGCGGGATGCCCTCATAGACGCTGAGCTCCAGCATCTTGGGATCGATCATGATGAAGCGGCACTCATCCGGGGTGTGCTTGTACAAGAGCGACAGGATCATCGCGTTGATGCCGACCGATTTGCCCGAGCCGGTAGTGCCGGCGATCAGCAGGTGGGGCATCTTGGTGAGATCGGCGGCGAAGGGATCGCCTTCGATGGTCTCGCCCAAAGCCAGCGGCAGATCGCCCTGCGTGCCAACGAAGCTGGCGCTGTTCAACAGCGAGCGCAGGAACACGGTTTCGCGCTTGCCGTTCGGAAGCTCGATGCCGATGGCGTTGCGGCCGGGGATGACGGCGACGCGCGCGGCGGTGGCGCTCATGGAACGGGCGATGTCGTCGCTAAGGCCGATCACGCGCGAGGATTTCACGCCCGCCGCCGGCTCGAACTCGAACAAGGTCACCACCGGGCCGGGGCGCGCGCTCAACACCTCGCCTTGCACGCCGAAATCTGCGAGCACACCTTCGAGCTGCCGGCTCATTGCGTGCAGTGTCTGCGCGTCGGTTTGCGTCACCCGCGCTTTCGGCGTGGTGAGCAGGTCAGCTTCCGGCAATTCGAACGGACGCCCAAAACGGAACGCGCTCTGCGGTTCGGGTTTGCGCTTCTCCGCGCGCGGCTTGCGCTGGGCGGCGGGCGCTGCTTCCTCCGAACGCGCGGGCGCTCGCTCGCGCGGAACCATCGGGCGCGGCCGTGCTTCGGCGCGGCGCTCCTCGCCGCGCTCCTGGATCTGCTCGCGCGGCGCAGGCGCATCCTCGCGCCGGGTTTTTTCAGCGACGTAACCGATCGCGCGTTGTGCTGCGCCAGCGCCGCCGACCGCGGCGCGGCGAGCAATGGCGGCGGCTTGGCGCACGTCTTCTGGGCGCACCTGGAACGACCAGCCAATCGCCAGCAATCCGCCGATGGCGCAGAGAAATCCAGTTAAGACCTGGGGAAATGGCAAACCCGGCGCGCTCATTAACGCGCCGAAAATCCCCGCTACGCCGTCGCCGATGACGCCCCCGAAGCCGCTCTCCAGCGGCCAGCCCTCGTAAGTG
>CADEEA010000062.1 GCA_902826245.1 uncultured Alphaproteobacteria bacterium
TTGAACCCGTCGAGTCTCACCGATAGGGCTTGGGACAGCCTTCCATTTGCAAGATATAATGCCCAGATTTTGCAATCTCCGCTTCTACAACAGGGTTGGCCCGTTCGCTGTGACAGAAAGTGCAGCGCTCCGATTTCAGCGCCTCCGCTGTTTCGCCGATCGATTCCAGGAAAGCGTGCGCATAGCGAAGTGCCGTTTCTTTGTTGCCGCCGCTGGGCAGGAACACGTCAAAATGAATGGTCTTTCCCGCTTTGGACGTGGCGTAGGTGTCGTACACATCAATATTCATGGCCTTCCTCTCTCTTGATGGCGGCGGTGGCTGTGGTTTCCTATGGAGCCAACGCGAAAAATTGGCCAATCGGGCGCAGTAAAAGGTGCGGCCATCAGAAATCGCCGTCTTTCGCGTAGGGACGCGCCCACAGAATCGCTTGCAGCCAAACGGACTTTGTCCACGCCGCGTGCATCGCATCTAAGGTGTCAGCGCTTGCATCGGATTTAGCGAGGAACGGCTTCATCGTCACTGAGATCGGGATGGCGAGCGCCAACAGCTGGCTCATCGGGATATGCGCCGCCGCAACGACAGCATCGGTCTTGTTCTTGCCGATCCGGTGGTGGCGCTTGCCGATTTCGTCCTGATAGGCGAGCCAGGCGCCGTCATAGTCCGCGCGGCAGGTGTCGAGAATCCATTGCCCGAAGCGCTTGCGCACGCCGTCGAGATAGGGCCCCACTGGCGCGCCGGTCGCGGGATCAGAGAAGTAGCGCAGCAGATGCGGATTGCCGCCAACAAAGCCGTACCAGACATCCAAGATCGCCTCGACTTGCGGCTTTAGCAGGTCATGCGCCCGCTTCAACGCCGCGACATCGTCTGGCCCAAACAAAAGCGATGCTTTGAGTTCTTCGAATTGTGCCGGCGAGACCGGCGATGGCGCGAGCATGGGATCGCCGAGGCGATAGCCAGGGATATTGATCATGGAGGTCTCCTTGTGAACCATGGAAGATTCGGATAGCATCGACTCGATATCACAAGTGATACGCGGCCCGTCAATGAAAAAGAGCGACTCGCTACCAACGTCCGCTGCGCTCCGCGCGGCTCATCTGATCGAGCGGATAGGACGGGTTCTGCGCGCTGGCGACCACGCCACTGGACTCAATCCCGCCCAGGCTGAGGGGCTCCGCTATTTGGCCCGCGCCAATCGCTTCTCGCGCACGCCAGCGGCTCTGGCCGATTTTCTCGGCTCCACACGGGGGACCGTGTCGCAAACCCTTTTGGCGCTTGAGGCGAAGGGGTTGATCGAGCGGCAGGCCAATGCTCGTGACGGCCGTTCCGTGACGTTGGAGCTGACCAAAGCCGGCACGGAGTTTCTGCGTTCAGACCCTGTGCGCACGCTCGCGGCGGCGATCGACGCGAGTGGCGCGGATGCACGGCTGGCGGAACATCTGGAAGCTGCCTTGCGCGAGGCCATCGCTGAGCGCGGCGGCCGCGCCTTCGGCGCTTGTCACTCCTGCCGCCATTTTCGGCGGGATCAACGCAAAGGCGCCGCCCCCCACCATTGCGCTTTGCTGGACGAGCCGCTCAGCGCAAGCGCTTCTCTTCTGATCTGCGCCGAACAGACCACTCGAACTTAATGGGCCGAAAAAGCCAACGCGGCCGTTCAGGACGGTTCGCCAAAGTGAGATGAGCTCAGCACCGCGTTCATCGGAAAGTTGGAAGAGATAGTCGTCGCTACCGTCAGCGCGTGCGATCGGAACTGCCGTCACCCCTTGAGCGGGTGGCCTACAGCAAGAGCCGCTTGTGCTCAGATATCGGCAGCGAAGGGGTCGGCGTCGCAAAGAAACTGTACGAAGGCCGATACCTTGCTGCTGACCAGACGGCGCGAGGTGTGCATGACCCAGATGGCCACCGACATGTCGGGCACGACGCCCCAGCATGTCAGTCGTCCGGCCGCTATGTCGTCCTGGACAAAGTCTCGCGCTAAGATCGCCGCGCCCACACCCGTCAGAGCCGCATCGCGCATCATGAGGGGGACCGGTAGTCTCAGGACAGCCTTGCGCGCGAAACTCACTTCGGATGTGCCGTTGCGCACCGTCCAGCGATCCTCGTCGCGCGCGGCCAGGCCCACAATCGCCGGAACCGGCGTCGTGTCTTTCAGTTTCGCCGTGATCGACGGGCGCGGCAGCGAAGGTGCTGCGACCACCAGCAGATCGTCGCGGTGGAAGCATCGTCCGACAAGATCGCTGCTCGGTTGCGGGTTGACGCGAATGACGATGTCATAGCCTTCTTCGATCAGGTCGACGGGCCGATCCTCGATGGTCACCTCGACCTGAACTTCGGGATAACGGCGGGAAAAGTTGGCAGCGATGCGTCCCATCTTCATTTGACCGAAGGTCACGGGCGAACTTACGCGTAGCTTGCCGCGCGGCGTGCTTTGACCCTCGGCAACTTCGCGGCCGACTTCGATGATTTCGAGCAGCAAGCCTTCCGTGCGGGCGTGAAGGGCTCTGCCTTCTTCGGTCAATTTGAAGGCCCGGCCGGCGCGCTCGATCAAGCGAACGCCGAGGCGCTCTTCAAGATCGGCGACATGGCGCGACATGGTGGTCTTGGGCCGGCCGGTGGCGCGGCTCGCACGTCCGAAGCCGCCGTGCGCGGCGACCAGATTGAAATTCGTCAGAGCAATGAGGTCCAAGGTGCGGCCCATATCTGGAACATGTTGTCCCAAGTTGGCGTCTTTCGCCCATTTTTGGAACTGTTATCTGTCAGGCAAGCGAAGGCAAGAAACGAGGAGCAAGTCCGATGCAGACGAACAGAGCGTGGCGCATCCATCGCTTTGGAGGTCCGGACGTCTTGCAGCTCGACCAGATTCCGGCGCCCGCGCCCGGCGCGGGGCAGGTGCTGATCAAGGTGGCCGCGGCCGGCGTCAACGGCATCGACTGGAAATATCGATCCGGCTTGATGCAAAAAATCTATCCCGTGCAGTTGCCCGCGGGGCTGGGTGCGGAAATGGCGGGGACAGTGATCGCGCTCGGCGCCGAGGCGACGCAGTTCAAGCCGGGCGATCGGATCATGGGCGCGGTGGGGAGAGGGGCTTATGCCGAGCTGATCGCCGTCGATCAACAAAGTCTTTGTCAAATACCCGACGCCCTGAGCGGCGTCGATGCCGCTTCCTTGCCGGTGGCATCGCAGACGGCGTGGACCGCGTTGCATGCCGCGGGCGAATTGCGCCCGGGCCAAAAAATTCTAATTCACGGCGCGGCGGGCGGCGTTGGCGGCTTCGCGGTGCAATTCGCCAAGGCCGCGGGCGCCACTGTCGTCGCGACCGCTTCGGCGAGCAGCCGCGACTATGTGCTGGGCCTCGGCGCCGACCGGGTGATCGACCGTCACAGCGAGCAGTTCGAGCAAGTGGTCGACGCGATGGATCTTGTGCTTGATCTGGTGGGAGGCGATTTGCCCGCTCGCTCTTGGCAAGTGTTGGCGCCCGGCGGCGCGCTTGTCAGCATCGCGTCCCCGGATATCGTTGCGCACACACCGGCAGGTCGTCGCGGCCTGTTTTGTTCGATGAAGACGGACCTCAAGCGGTTGCGTCAAATCGCCGATTCCGTCGTTGCGGGACAGATCAAGTCCAAAATCGCTGAGGTCGTCGCACTGTCGGACTATCCCGCCGCGTCCGAGCGCAGCCGCACCGGACATGCGCCCGGCAAGATCATCGTCGATTTCACGGTCTAAAACCACCGATCACCAATCGAGGAAGAGAGTTCCATGACCATTCTCGTTACAGGAAGCACCGGCGCGATCGGATCGCGCGTCGTGGCTGGGCTCGTCGCCGCCAACGCCAGTGTTCGCGCACTGGCGCGCTCGCCGGACAAAGCCAATTTGCCCGGCGCCAAGGTCGTCAAAGGCGACTTCGATCAGCCGGAGACTCTCGTTCGGGCTCTCGACGGCGTGAGCGCCGTGTTCCTCTTGACCCCGCCGCATCCGAACGATGTTGCCATGGTCGAGCGCTTTCTCGACGCCGCGGTGAAAAGCGGGTCGAAGCCGCGCATCATTCGCCTCAGCGCAATCAAGGCGACCGAAGGTGGCCCGTCGGAGAGTTTACGCAGCCATGGACGCGTGGACTGCGCGATTCTGGAATCGGGGCTGCCCTACGCGATTTTGCGCCCCAATTACTTCATGCAAAACATCTTGGGTTCGATCGACTCGATCAAGAATAGCGGCACGATATTCAATTCGACGGGAGATGGACGGGTCGGCTTCATCGACGTGCGCGACATCGCTGACGTCGCGACCGCAGTGCTTCTCGACCGTGGCTGGGACCGCGGGAGCTACGACCTGACCGGGCCTGCGTCGTTGTCATTTCACGATGTGGCACGCGAGCTGAGCAGCGCGCTCGGCCGCGAGGTGACCTGTGCGGACGTCACGCCGGATCAGGCCAGCGCGGCGATTCTGCAGCAAACCGGAAACGAGTGGTTCGCGGGAATCATCGCGGACTACTCGGTGGCGTACGCCAAAGGTTGGGGTGACTTCACGACATCCTTCGTCGAAAAAATCACTGGCCGGACGGCACGCAGCGTCGCGGACTTCGCGCGTGAGGTGTTCGCTCCCGCGCTGCGGGGAGCCGCGTCTTGAACAAGCGCGAGCTTTCAGCGGCCACGCCATTGTCGTTCGGCGACCGGTTGACCGTGTTCGGTTGGCGGCGCCTGCTCATGCCGTTCATCACGCTGATCGGCGGCTCATCGGCGCCGCGCGGGCGCGTGCACGAGCAGCGATATGGCACCCAACCTGACGAAGTGCTCGATGTAATTGCGCCGGCGCCCGGCGTTGCGCCTCGTACACCCGTCGTTTTCATTCACGGCGGCGGGTTCATCTCGGGTTCGAAGGGTTACTTCTACAATCGGCCACTGCTCCGTCTCGCCGACGCCGGGCATCCCGTGTTCAGCCTGAACTACCCTTTGGCGCCCGAGCGGCCGCATCCCTACATGCTGCGCTCATTGCTGGCCGGCTTGACCTGGATCGCGCGGACTCACGGCATGCGCGAGGTGCATCTGATCGGCGATTCGGCCGGCGGCAGTCTGGCGACGATGTTGGGGTTGATGCTTGCGAACCGGGAACTGTTGCCGCGCTTCGACGCGATCGATCCCTCAACGCTGCCGACCATACACAGCATCACCTCGCTCTATGGCGTGATGGATCGCTTCACAGCGATCGAAGATGGCTTTCCAAGCGCACGGTTGTTCCTGACCGCTTACGCCGGGGCGGCCGCGCTTGATGCGCATCGACCTCCGGCGATCCCCTTCACGCCGATGGATCTTGGCGACTTCGCGGCTCTGCCCCGCACCTTTGTCGTCGCGGGCTCGAAGGACAAGCTCGCGCGCTCCTCGAAGGCTTGGGTCGATCACCTGCGCCAGCGCTTCACGCAGGTTCAATACAAAGTCTACGACGGCGCCGATCACGGGTTCTTCTGCTTCGGCAAAGGAAGCGCCGAACTCTCGGACGATGTTTTGCGCTTTCTCGAGGTCTGATTTCTCGAACTGGCGGCCGGGTGAGGCGACCGCAATCCGAGTCGGACTGGCCCCAATCAGCCACTTGACGATGCAAGGTTTGCGGAGTGGCCGGGAGTTGGGCGCAGGCTCGCTACCACAGCGATGAGCCAGAGCGCGGTGATGAGATGGTAGGCGTGCCAGCTCACCGCAGGATCCAGAATCGACGACTGGCGCACGAATAGGATGTTTGGCCCCATCGATGCGAAGCCTATCGCCGAAAACGCGCGACGTTTGCTGTCGGGATGAGTGGCCACTAGGAGCACGCCAAACGCTAGCAAGGCCAAGAAGACAAGGCCGCCCAATGCGCCGCCGGCGAGTGCCGTCAGCGCGCCGCCGCCTGCGCAGGCCAAGATCGCCAAGAGCGATGGCGTCCACCCGCGGTGTTTAGCGATTTGCGAGACTATGAGGGCGAGTGCGAATGTGCCGCCTGCCTGCGAGGCAAATCGGTGAGCCGGCGCGAGCAGTTCATCGGCGCCTGTAGCAATTCGAACAATGCCTATGATGGCGGCGACCGCGAACAGCGCCACGCCAAATGCGCCAATCGCCTGCTGATCCCGAAACAAGCGACTGGCGCCCCAACCCGACGCAAGGCAGATCGCGACTTCTGAGAACACGTAGTGGAACGGCATAATTTTTACCCCGCCGGTTCAGATCGCACGCGGTTGGGACCGCGATGACGGATAATGCCTGCGTTGCGCATGATTGATGCACTGGTCTGGCGCGAATTGTCATGGCTCCATCCGGGCGGCGCGAACACGTAAAGCAGCCGCTGCCCGAGTGTCAGACCACGCTGGCATGCATCGCGAGCGATCCCCGCATACTCATGAAAAAGTATCGTGATCGGATTGTAGCTCTCGATGTTCTTGACCAACCCATAGGCTGGTGGGTCGGAAGCTTCCTCCGCGACGAACGTGCCGAACAAGCGGTCCCAGACGATCAGCGTGCCGGCGTAATTGGCGTCAAGATACCGAGGATTGGCGCCGTGGTGTACGCGATGGTGCGAAGGCGTGTTGAAGATGGCTTCAAACCAAACCGGCATCTTGCCGACAGATTCAGTGTGCAGGAAGAATTGATAGGTCGCGTTGACGACGCCGCAGAAAGTCACCAGCAGGGGATCGAAGCCAATGAGGACCAAAGGAATCTTCAGCAACATCGTTCCGGTAAAGTGTTTGGTCCAGGATTGGCGAAGCGCCACCGACAGATTGTATTGCCGGCTTGAGTGATGCACCACGTGCATGGCCCAGACCCAACGGCAGCGATGAGCGATCCGGTGGTGGACGTAGAAGCGTAGGTCGTCGAGCACGAAGCAGAGCGCGAACATCGCCCAGTTGAGCGGCAGGCTCGCAATCTGAAACGGCGTCGCCAACGATAGAAGCCCGAAGGTGATGAACGCCGTCAGCGCATTCGCAGGCAAGCTGGCGAGCCCAAGAAAAATCCCCAGCGCGCTGTCCTTGGCCACGTACGTGCCTTTGGCTCGGAACACGAAAATGGCGGCCAGCTCGATCGCCATCATTGAAAAGAACAACCCAATCGAAATCAGCTCGATGGGAAGGTCCATGGCCTGTTGCACGCTCATGGGCTCGCTCCTCGCCGTCGCGTCAGCGTGCAACGCGCCACAGCGGAGGACAATTGAATTAGAGCCGCTTATTATGCACCATATGGAACATGTCGTTTGATCTTGTCCTGGTCCGCAGGTTTGAAGCGGTGTGCCGGCTGCGCAGCTTTTCGCGGGCCGCCGACGAACTGGGCCTTTCCCATTCGGCGATGACGAAAAGCATTCGCACCCTGGAAGAGGGCCTCAACGTTCGCCTGATCGAGCGGACCACGCGCTCACTGGCGCCAACCGAAGCGGGTCAGCGTCTGCTCAAACGCGCGCCGGACCTTCTCGCCCACTCGGAGGACGTGAAGGTCGCGATTTCCACGGACGCAGCGCATCTCAACGTCATCTGCGGGCCTGTCATTCTTGACGCGTTAGGATATCGCGCGCTGCTTGAGTTTCGAACCAAGCGTCCGGAGGTTTACGTCGCTATGCAAGTCATGGCGCCGGCGCAGGCTATCGAGCACCTCGTGCGGCAACGCGCCGACTTGCTCTTGTTTCATCAGAATGTGGTTCGAGAGCTTGCGGATAAAAAAGCGTTGGTCGTAACGCGGCTCATCTCCGAGCCCTATACTGTCCTGTTTCGAAGAGGGCATCCGCTTGATGGCGTCGCACGTTCTCTTGATACCATGCTTGGCTTTGACTGGGTAATCGCCGGTTTCGACAGCCTGTTTCAGGAAGCATTGCCGGCAACGCAGCGCGACATGCTGCTACGTCGCGGATTTCCGAAGTATCGCATCCCCAGCCTCAGCGCTTGCGCCGATGTTGCCGAGCGCAGTGACTTGCTTACGGTCGCGCCGGCGTCCGCCGCCTCCGCGTTAATGGCGGGTCGGGCGCTTGTGAGCGCACCGCTCCTGGGCAAGGCGCGATTCACAATATGCGCTGTCACGCGCGCCGATGCTGTGAGATCGGCCCACATCTCCGCATTCATCGATTCTGTGGGGCGGGTCCGCGCGGCAGACCCTGTTGTCCAGCCCCAAATTCGGCCCGCCCGAAAAAAGAAGCGCCGATGACGGGCGCCGGTTCTCGCTGGTCGCCGTGAATTCGAACCGAGTTGGGCGGCGGTTGTCGGCGATCAATTGCCCCATAGATGCCCGAGTTCAAACGGCGGCGTTGGTACGGTTTCCGGTCGGAATCTCCCGCGCGCAAACCCCGCCGCTACTCATCCGCGTCAAGCTCGCGATAGAGCGCGCGCGCTTCGGCTGGCGGGCCGCGCCGCGAGGGCAGCGCGAGGATGCGCACCGCTTTCAACGGCGACGCCCCCGCGAACACGATGTCGTCGCCGATCTCCACTTCCGTCGCCGCCTTTTCCAATCTGCGGCTCAGGTTTCCCCGCATGAGGCGCACATTGCCGGCGGCGACCAATTGGCTTGCAGCGGTGCGGGTCTTGGTCAGCCGCGCCCGCCACATCCAGACGTCCACACGCTGGCGATCGTTCAAAGTGCGCTCCGCTTTCTCCGCCGCCGCGCGGGCTTGGTCGGCAACAATTCCGCTAGCGGTGCAAAGGGGCCGTCACTTGGCCGCTCGCGGCGCGCTGTTCTCGTCGGGCGCGCTGGCACCCATCCGGCCGGCGTCGCCGTTGAGGCGGCCAAATGGCGGAAGCCCAGCGCTCGCAACACCTCTGGCAGATCGGCAAGCGGGCGTGCGATCAACCGCGCCATATCGGACGTCAACGCCGCCGGCGTTTGCACCGAAGCAGCGCCGATTGCTTCGCTGAGGCGTTCAACGGCGTCGAAACGCACCGCGAAACGACCGCAGACGCGATAGCCTGCCGCAGCCGTTTCGCGCCAGCTCAAGGCGTTCGCGACCGGAACCGAGACGGCGCCGGGGCGCGGCAGGAACCGCCCGTGAGGCGAGGGATGCGCCGCATGCGAGAGCTCCGCCAGCATGGCGGCGGCACGCGGCTTGATCAGCGCCGGCATGAACGCCGTGTGCTGGCCGATCCGTACGCCCAGCCGCTGCAACGCCGCACGCGCTTGTGCGCTGAGTTCAGGCGGCGGCCCGGAATTGAGGTCGAGCGCGCCGGATTGCTCCAACATGCGAAACGCCAGCCCGCGCGCATCCGGCGGCAAGCGTCCGTCGCGCCAAGCTTTCTCCAGCGTCACAAGCGGACGCAGTTCCTTCTCCAACGTGCGCGCCAGCCAAAGCTCCAGCCGTTCGCGCGCGGCGGTGCGTTCCAGCTCCGCTGCCTGCTCTGCGCCGATCAACGCGACGCGCGGCTTCAGGATAGGCGCCCCCGGCGCCAGCCGCGCCACTGCCGCGCCGTGAACGCGCAAGCGTCCCTCGCGCACCAGAACGATTTCATCGTCTCCGGCCGCCGCGATGCCCGCGAGGCGGCGCGAGACTTCCGGCCGCAGCGCCCGCCAGGCGGCGTTGCGGACCGCGCGGCCTTCGATGTCGGAGGAGGCGCGTGGATCGGGCTTGAACTCAAGGCCATCGAGACGGCCAACGAAATGGCCTTCGACCGTAACCTCCCCGTCCTCGGAAATCCCCGCGAGCAGAGCCTCCTCTCGCTTCAAACCCCTGAGCAGGGCGGAGGTGCGCCGGTCGATAAAACGCAGCGTCAACGCTTCGTGCAAGGCGTCGGAGAGCTTGTCTTCCAAAGCGCGGGTGCGTTGACGCCAGCTTTCGGCGTCCTGGAGCCAGTCTGGCCGGCTCGCGGCGTAGGTCCAGGTGCGCACATGCGCGAGGCGCGATTGCAGCGCGTCGAGATCGCCTTCGGCGCGGTCGAGCTTCTCCAGTTCGGCGCCGACCCATTCGTTCGGCACGCGGCCTTTCGGCGCCAGGATGTAGCCGGCGATGCGTCCGGCGAGGCGGACATGCTCTTCCGGCGTGGTCTTTCGAAAGTCCGGCAATTGGCAGGCTTCCCACAAGCGACGCACGGCCTGGGGATCACGCACCGCGGCGTTGATGTCGCTGTCCTCAGTGAGGCGCTTCAGCGCAATCTCATCGTCGGCCCCGCGCACGCGGGCAAGGCCCGGGCGGTTCGGCGCCATCTCCAGGGATTGCACCAGCGCCGCGATGCTGTCGAAGCGCAGCTCCGCGTTGCGCCATTGGATCGCCTCCACCGGCTCAAATTCGTGGCTCTCGACGCGCTCGATCAGATCCTCGTCGAACGGCGCGCATTCGCCGGTTTCGCCGAATTGTCCGTCGCGCGTAAAACGCCCGGCGCGTCCGGCGATTTGTGCGATCTCATCGGCGCGCAGATCGCGCCAATGATGGCCGTCGAATTTGCGGCGCGAGGCGAAAGCGACATGGTCGACATCCATGTTGAGCCCCATGCCGATGGCGTCGGTGGCGACCAGGAAATCCACTTCGCCGTCCTGATAAAGCTTCACTTGGGCGTTGCGGGTGCGCGGGGACAGCGCGCCCATCACCACCGCCGCGCCGCCGCGATGACGGCGCAACAATTCGGCGATGGCGTAAACTTCCTCCGCCGAGAACGCGACCACGGCGGAGCGTTTCGGCAGTTTGGTGATCTTGCGCGCGCCCGCATAGGCGAGCGTCGACATGCGCTCGCGTCGCACGATCTCGGCTTCCGGCAACAATTTACGCACCATCGGCCGCATCGTGTCGGAACCGAGCAGCATGGTTTCGCCGAAGCCGCGCGCGTGCAGCATGCGATCGGTGAACACGTGGCCGCGGTCGAGATCGCGGGCGACCTGGATTTCATCGACGGCGAGGAATTCCACGGCGCGGTCGAGCGGCATGGCTTCGACCGTACAGACGAAATAACGCGCGGTTTCCGGCGCGATCTTCTCTTCGCCGGTGATCAGAGCGGCGGCCGCTTCGCCCTTGGCCGCGACCACGCGATCGTACACCTCGCGCGCCAGCAGCCGCAGCGGCAGCCCGATCATTCCGGAGGCATGGCCAAGCATGCGCTCGATAGCGAGGTGGGTCTTGCCGGTATTGGTCGGGCCAAGCACGGCCTTGAGGGCAGGGCGGTCGCGCGTGCTCATAAGGGGAGGTTGGGAGGCGGGGCGGGGGATTTCAAGAACAGAAAAGAACAAGAACGAATCGCCGACGAATCACTCATTTGATTCGTTTCTTGTCCGTTCACGGCTATATCTTGGGGTTAACACTTAAGTAACACACAAGACTAGCGGAATTCAGCGGCCGGACCCCAGCTCAGCCCCAATGCTCGCGCCATGATGTGGAACACGGCATTTTCCTCCAGCGTACCCGCAACCATGGCATCGCCTGGCCCCCAGGCGTAGAGCGCCACGTCTTCGCCGCCATGGGTTTCGCTCTCCAGCGGCGTCAGCGACGGTTGGCGGAAACCCAGCGTCTGGGTGTCTGCGCCGGTCAGATCGGGGCGGGTGGTGGCTTGTTGCTCGCCGTTGCGCTGCGGCGTGGCGAACACCGAGCCGGGCCCGTTGGCGTAGCCGAGTGTGGTGTAGGGCCGTCCGTCCGCGCCCAGCGCCGGGCGGCCATCGGGACCGAGCGACAAGCCCAGGATCGGCGCGCCGCGCGGGGAATAGCCCGACATGGTCAGCGTATGGCTGTGATCGGCGGTTGCAATGATGAGCGTGTCGTCGCGGCTGGTTATCGCCAGCGCCGCGCGAATGGCGTCGTCAAAGGCGACGGTCTCGGACAGCGCTTCCCCGGCGCGGCCTTCGTGGTGGGCGTGATCGATGCGCCCACCTTCGATCAGAAGCACATAGCCTTTGGCTTCGCGTTGCAGCCGGCGGATGGCGGCTTGCGTCATCTGCGCAAGCGACGGCTCGCCGCCGACATCGTTCGCACGCGCGCTTTCGTAAGCCATGTGCGATGGCGAGAAGAGGCCAAGGACGCGAGCGTCCGCGGGCGCCGCTTCGAGCTGGGCGGCGTTCCATACGAACACATGGCCCGCGCGCGCCGTCCAGGCCGCGATGAGATCGCGCCCGTCGCCGCGGGCGCCGCGCAAGGCCGGCGTTTCTGGATCGGCGGCGGTATTTGGTAGGAAATTTGCGCGCCCGCCGCCAAGCGCGATCTCAAAGCCGTCGCCTTCAGGCCATTCGATCAATTGACGCGCGATATCGGTGCATGCAGCGCCGCCGCTGCGTGCAACGGAAACGTCGTTTTCCCAGTCGCGATCGGCGACGTGGGCGTAAGCCGCGGCTGGGGTCGCATGGGTCAGGCGTGCGGTGGACACGACGCCAGTCCCCATGCCTTGAGCTTCGGCGATCTCGAACAATGAGCGCGAGATCGCGCCGGCGGCGCTGGTGCAATCGCCGGGCGTAGCCGCGGCCGTCAGCCCCACCACGCCCGCGTCTGTTTTCACGCCGCTGACCAGGGCGGTGGCAGTCGGCGCCGAATCCGAGATTTGCGCGTCCGCGCCGTAGGTGCGCGAGAGCGCGGTGTGCGGAAAGGTGTCAAGCGTGAGGCTGTAACTCTCGCCGTCGCGCCCTTGCCGTTGGCCGGCATAGATGCGTGCGGCGGTGACTGTCGCCACCCCCATTCCATCGCCGATGAAGATGATCACGTTGCGCGCGCGTGGCGACGTGGGGATCGCGGCAATGCGCTGCGCCGCGGACCGGAAGGTGGCGTCATTGGCCTGGGGCGGCGCCGGCGCTGGGCGTTGTACGGGCGTCGCGGTGACGCATCCAGCCAGAAGCGCGATTGCAAAAGCCGTCATTCTCATTTCTGCGTCCCCAATCCTGGTCGCTTTCATCTATGTCAGTGCGTTAGCCCTCGAACAACGCCTATCGAATCGTTCGTGCGCCCCTGCAGGCGAGTGCGAGGCGCTGGCACAGGGCGGGGGTAGAATCTAACCTGCCCGGCCTGGAGCGCCAAGGTGATCGCGGCTGAGCTCGCGACGTCACGCCGCAAGCGCTTGCCGCGCTTGATCAATCTCGGCCAACTTCGCCTCGAACAAGCTCCAGTCGTCGCGCTCGGCGATCGGCGACCACAGCCCCTCGACGTCTTCAATCAAAAGGCTTGTGGGGCGCGGGCGCTGGAAAGAGGGGTGCGCAGGCACAGCGCTTGCACGCTTGTCGAGGCCCGCGCGGATCTCTGCGAAGGCGGGCAGCGAATAGAGCGCCGCCTGTGGGCTCTCCGCCGCGCGCGACGCGCTGGCGCCGCCGCCGATCCAGTCATGGAAAAACTGATCCCAGCCGGCTTGGCTTTCGGTGAGCCAGTCGAACAATGCTCCGAGAAACGCCATGTCGGATTCGATTTCGCCAGTGCGCAGCTTCAGTCTCGCGAACAAATGCTCACGAAGCCCGACCTGGTAGGCGGGTGCGAAGCGGGCAAGTTCGCGCTCCAGGACTGGCGCCGGGCACACGAGCGTCAGCGCCCCGCCCAACTGCGCCAGCGCCCAGCTCACGGCTTCCGGCTGGCGACCGAAGGCGTAGAGCCCGGTTTCGTCGAAATAGGCGGCGGTGAAGTTGGGGTCGCTCGTCGGCAGGAAGCGCCAGGGGCCATAATCGAAGCTCTCGCCGGTGATGTTGAGGTTGTCGGTATTCAGCACGCCGTGCACGAAACCCGCCGCCATCCAACTGGCGGCGAGCCGGGCGTTTGCCTCGACGATGGCGCCGAACAATGCGGCGATCTTGGCTTCGCCAGAGAGTCCCTGAAATTCGGGATAATAATTCTCCACCACGTGTTCGATCAGCACCCACATCTCGTCGCGCTGTTGAAAGAAGGCCAGCCGCTGAAACGTGCCGAAGCGGATATGACTGTGCGAGAGCCGCACCAGCACCGAGGAGCGTGTCGGCGAAGGTTCATCGCCACGGGACAACGCCTCGCCGGTCTCGAACAGCGAGAACGCTTTCGAAGTATTGACACCGCGCGCCTCCAGCATCGCGGCCGCCAACACCTCGCGCACGCCGCCCTTCAAAGTCAGCCGCCCATCGCCAGAGCGTGAATAGGGGGTCTGGCCGGAGCCCTTGGTTCCAAGATCGAGGAGCCGGCCCGCATCGTCGCGCAACTGGGCGTAGAGGAAGCCGCGCCCATCGCCGATGTCGGGGTTATAATTGCGGAATTGGTGGCCGTGATAGCGCATCGCCAATGGCTCGGTCATGTTGCCGGGGAGAGGCTCAAAACGCGCGAAGTGGGTCGCCCAATCCGTATCGCTGAGGGTCCCAAGCCCGATCCGTGCGGCCCAATCTTGATTGCGCCAGCGCAGGGTTTCGGCTGGGAAGCGCGCCGGGGCCACTGGATCGGCAAAGTTGGGTCCGAGGCGCGCAAAACGGGCGTCGGGCCGGTATTGAGCGCTTGCTGGCATCAGGCTTATGTAGCCTCACCTTGGAGCGCTGTCAGGTCGTGACGCGGCCGCCCGCTTGTGGCAGAAGTGCGCCCGGGGACGGGGGAGGGACTTGCCGACATGAAATTGCGCCATCGTTGCTTGATTGCCGGCGCGGGCCTCGTCTCGGCGCTGCTGGTTGCGTGCGACAGCCCCTCTGCGCAGGGTGTGAGCGGGGATGTCTCCTCGGCGCTGGACGTATGCGGCCAGGGACGGGGTGAGTTCGCCGCTCATGTGTGCGAGCGCCGTGAACTGGTCACCTTGGATAATGCGGTTCGCGATGTCTTGGTGGCGGAATCGGCGAACATCTCGGAGGCGGGCGCACAAATGCTGGTGCAGAACCAGCAGCGTTGGCGCGAAGCGCAGCGCGTTGCTTGCGGCGTCGCCGATTCAGCCGCCGCATTCGATGAGACCCAAACGCAATGTTTGGAAAGCCGGATGCGAGCGCGCGCCAGCGAGGCGCAAACCTCTGTGCAGGAGGTCGGCGGTTATGTTTTCCAACGTATGGAATTGGTGGATGCAGCGCCTGTGCCCGCAGCAATCGCGGCGGCGGCTGGCCGCCCAGAGCCTGCGATCATGCGCGATATACGCTTTCCGCGCATCGACGGGCCGCAAACTCCGGAAGTGCGCGCCTTCAACGACATGGTCGCCCAGCAGCCGCAATTCCGGCTTCAGGACGCCACCAACGAAACCGTCGATTACGTCATCGCCTATGCGGGGCCCGACATCATCTCAGTGCGCTTTGTCTACAATCACGATCAGCTCCGCGCCGCGACGCCCTCAAGCACCCTCCGCGCCGTCAATGTCATGATGCGCGAGCGCCGACCGCTTGGTGAGAACGACGTGTTTCGCGCCGATTCCGGCTGGCAGCGTTTCATCACCGATCGCGCGGTGCGGGAAATTTCGCGGCAGTTCAGCGATTATCGCGATTTTCCCCCGCCGCGGGATGTCTATGAAACCGCCACCAAGCCGCACCTTTGGCTGGTGAATGAACGCGGCCTGACCTTGCTGTTTCCACCGCTCTCGTTTGGCGGCAGCCACGTGGACGGCGCCACCGAAGTGCTGATTCCCTGGGCGGATCTGGGGCCATATCTCAATCCCAACGCGCCAGCGCCGATTGGGCCGGCGGCGGCTGGGTAGCTGCGGCGATTGGGTCGAGGTAATCGCGCGCCGCCTGGTCTAATCCGATCACATGAAATCCCACACCGCCTCGCTTGCGGCTTTGGTCGGCGTCGTGCTCATCGGCATGACCGGCTTTGGCGTGTTCTTGCCGATCTTCCCGTTCCTGTCGCTCGAACTTGGCGCGAGCCCGAGCGCAACCACAATTGCAATGGGCGCCTATTCGCTCGGGCAATTGATCGCCTCGCCGTTCTGGGGTCGTCTGAGCGATCGCGTGGGCAGGAAGCCGATCCTGATTGCAGGCTTGCTCGGGGGAGTGGCCTCCTATCTCTGGATCGCGCGCGCGAGCAGCGTCGAAGAGCTTGGCGCCGCGCGACTATTTGGTGGGCTTATGGCTGGCAATGTGGGTGCGGCCTTCGCCGCCGCCGCCGATCTCGCTGACGCCAAGACGCGGGCGCGGAACATGGGATTGCTGGGCGCCGCAGTTGGTTTCGGCTTCATCGCCGGCCCGGGGCTCGGCGCGAGTTTGATCGGCGACGCGCCAAGTCGCGCCGACTTCGCGAACGTGTGCATGGCGTCGGCGGCGCTGGCCGCGCTGGCGGCGTTTGCGGCTTTGATGTTGTTTCGCGAAACCCATGTCGCCAAAGCAGCCCCGGCGGGATCGCCTGCGCCGCAGCGCTGGCGGCTGCTCGCTTCGCGACCCTCGCTCGCGCGTTTCGCCATGGTGATGCTGCTGATGATCGCAGCGCAGGCGATGATGGAAACCACATTCGGGCTTTGGGCGGACGCACGCCTCGCCTGGGGGCCACGCGAGGTGGGCTGGACGCTCGCAGGCCTCGGCGCGGGGGCGGTGCTGCTGCAGGGCGGCGGCGCGGGCGCGGCTTCGCGCATGCTGGGCGAGCCGCTCACCTTGCTGATCGGCCTTGTGCTGATGGCGGCTGGCTTTGGCGGATTGGCAGCTGCGAACGAGGCGCCCACCATGATCGCGGCGCTGCTTGCGCTGGTCGCCGGAATTGGCTTGGCGACGCCCGCGCTCAATTCGCTGATCGCGGCGGAAGCGGGCGAGGAGGAACGCGGTGCGGTTATGGGCCTTTCGCAATCGGCTGGCGCATTTGGGCGCGTCGTGGGGCCGCTTGCAGCAGGGCCGTTGTTCGAGCACCAGGGATCGTCAGCGCCCTTTGTTGGCGGCGCTTTGGTAATCGTGCTCGCGCTCTTTGTGGTGAACCGCGATCAGTCGCGGTAGGAGCGCCATCGGCCATTGCGGTCGCGCACTTCGTGACCGCTTGTGGTCGCGCGCGCATCGGTGTCGGCGATTATTGCTTTGCCGTGGCCGCCCGGAATATCGAGCACGTAGCGTGGTTGGCACAGACCAGAGGCTCGGGCGTGCAGGTCGCGCGTGATTGTCTGGCCGGTTTCGATCGTGCAGCTGAAGTGTGACGTGCCGGGGGCTTTGTCCAAATGGTGCAAATAATAGGGCTTCACGCGTGCTTCAACCAGCGCGCGCATGAGCGCCTCAAGCGTAGCCGCGTCGTCGTTGACGCCCTTGAGCAGGACGCTCTGCGACAGCATCGGCATGCCTGCATCGACGATGCGCGCGATGGCGGCGCGCGCTTCGAGCGTGAGTTCGCGCGCGTGGTTGGCGTGCAGCACGACATAGGTCGTCGCCTCGCTCGCCTTGATTGCGTCGATGAAATCAAGCGTTACTCGCCCAGGGTCGACGACCGGAACCCGCGTGTGCCAACGGATAATCTTCACGTGCTCGATTGCGGCTAGACGTTGCGTGACCTCCCGCGCACGACGCGCTGAGAGCACGAACGGATCGCCGCCGGTAAGGATCACTTCCCAGATTTCCGGGTGCGTGCGGATGTAGGCGAGGGCGGCGTCAAGCTCGGCCGGCGCCAGGGCGCCCGCGCCCTCGGGTCCCACGGTCTCGCGTCGGAAACAGAAGCGGCAATAGACCGGGCAAACGTGCAAGGGTTTCAGCAGCACACGATCAGGATAGCGATGCACGATTCCGGTGACGGGCGTGTGCGCTTCGTCGCCTATGGGGTCCGCGAGTTCGTCGGGCGCGAGGATCAGCTCCGCCACACTCGGACGAAATTGCGCCGCGATCGGGTCGGCGGGATCGTCATCATCGATCAGCGCCTCCATCGTCGGCGTGATGGCCACAGCATAGCGCGCCGCGACCTGGGCAAGCGCACTCTCCCGGGCCGGCGTCTCGATGACGGTCGGCGAAGCTGCCGGATTAGAGGGGCTCGCCGCCGTCATTTCACGCACCATGCGCGCGGCATAGCGCAGGGGCACCCCAACCGCCAGAGAAGTGCTGACGTTTTGAGGTCGATGCCTAGTGTGCCTTTCGGCCCACGAGTGCGGCCACTTTGTAGGGATTGAAGAGCCAGTAGAGCTTGCTCATCGAACGTTTCCACCCATTCCAACCTAGGAAGGGAAACCAGAAGCGTAGAAAGTGACGGAAGAACAGCGTTACCGGGCGTTTCTTCACATGCATCCAGTAGGAGCCGCCGACAAGCTCGCGTTGTTCTAGAATTGTCTGCCCGGGAAACAGTGCCGCCAATTCCTCGGGGTTCGGCCGGAACATGGTGTCGATCGGGTCGTTGTGTTGGTGATAACTAGAAGGAACCGTAATAAAAAACAGGCCGCCCTGCGGCAGCAGCGAGAGGATGCGGCGCGAAAGTTCTTCACGGTCGGTCACATGCTCGAACATGTGCGAACATAGCACCGCCTTCGGCGCGCGCGCGCGCATCGCCGCTACGCCTTCATCGCTGAATATGTCGGCGACGATGTCGACGCCGCCGGCAGCCTTGATATCGGAGTGGACCACTTCAACGCCGCGCGCCGCGAGTGGGGCGAACACCAATTCATGGATGTAGGGCTGGTCGACCTCTCGATGTTTGCTGCTCGAGCTGCCGAGGTTGAGCAGGGGCGAAATCTGGCTCGGATCGAGGCCCGCCAGGGTTTCGCCGAGCCAGGCGGCGTCAGAACGCATCATGGCTGAAACTCCCGGGGGGAAGGCAGCCCAAGGGCCGTCTGCCATCGGATCCGTGAGTCGCCGAGAAAAAGAAGCGCGTGCACTCCAATAGCCCCCCGTACCACGTCTGCAGTCGCGCACGCGTGGCGTAAATCCGGTTCACGCGACAGGCGAGGCGGCCAACGCCGATCTAAACTCCAAACGCTCTCGCATAGCGCACCTTCCCGCCTCCCGACAATGCGTCGGGGCGAAGTTCTAGCCCCATGAAACTGGGGCCGTTGAACGGCGCTTGAAGGCGCGCCGTCTTCGCGGCGGAAAATCCAAACCGAGGATAATACTCAATGTGGCCGAGCACGATAATGGCGGAAACGCCAAGCGCGGCGCAGCGTTCATTGCCTGCCCGGATCAGTGCCGAGCCGAGCCCCTGGCGCTGAAACGCAGGCAGCACCGAAACTGGCGCCAATGCGGCAGCGGCGACGCGTTCGTCGCCGCGCTCGATTGTCAGCCGGGAATAAAGCGCGTGTCCGCGCAACGCGGCATGGTCGCCTGAAACAAGCTCCAACAGCACGTCGCTGTCGGCGCGTAACTGCTCCACCAGATTGGCCTCGTCCGCGCGGCCGAAAGCGTGGGTAACGATTGCGCGGATCGCTGCATGATCTCGGGTCTCGGCGCTTCTGATCATGGCTGTGTCCAGAGCACGTCGTGGATGTGGCGGGCGCCGCTGGCCAGCATGACGAGGCGATCCAACCCCAGCGCCACCCCGCTCGCGGGCGGCATATGCGCGAGAGCTGCAAGGAAATCCTCGTCGATCGGCCAGCGATAGCCGTATCGCTTCTGTTTTTCCTCCATCGCTTCGACAAGCCTCGCCCGCTGCTCAACCGGATCGACAAGTTCGCCGAAGCCGTTCGCGAGCTCGACTCCGCACGCGTAGAGCTCAAACCGCTCGGCTACGCCGGAATCGTGCGCACAACGACGGGCGAGGGCCGCTTCGCTGATCGGATATTCGTACAAGAGAGTGAGGGTCGGGTGACCCAGGTGGGGTTCTATACGCGTGATGGCGGCGCCGAACGCGTCGTGTGAGAGCGCTCCCCCTCCCCTCTCGGGGAGGGGGAAGTAGCGCACAAGCGCCTCGCGCACGGTCAGCCGCTCCGCCTCCACGAACGGATCGCAGCTCCGTTCCCGCCAGCGCAGCGCGCTTGCATTCGCAGCCCGCGCCGCCACGCGCGCGAGCTTCACGCAATCCTCCATCACGCGCTCATAAGGCGCGTCGGCGCGATACCATTCCAGCATGGTGAATTCTTCGGCGTGCAGCGGACCCGTCTCGCCGCGCCGCCAGCACTTTCCGAGGAAGAAGATCTTCTCCTCGCCGGCGGCGAGCAGTTTCTTCATCGCAAACTCCGGCGATGTATGCAGGTAGCGGCCGCCGCTCTCGAAGGCGTCGACATGCACTTCCGCGCCCGGTGAGAAGGCCAGCGCCTGGGGCTCGACTTCGGTGAAGCCTTCGGCGTGAAACCAGTCGCGCAGCGCACGTACGATCGCCACGCGGGCGGCAAGGAAAGGCGCACGGTCGGCGTGGCGCGCGCGGGTCCAGGAGGGGCTCAAGCTCTCCCTCCCGGGGACGAGGTTGGGGTATGAGGGACGTTCCAACGAGCCGGCGCCCGCGTGTCGGCCCGCCCCTCATCCGGCGTGCTGTCGTCCGCCGCCTTCTCAGCAGGGGAGAAGGTGGCGGCGCAACCCTTGGCCCCGCCCCGAAACACCGCTATGAGGACCGCCAAATCCCAACCCTTCCCAAAGGCCAGCGCGCCAGTAACGGCGCTCAAGCGAGGTTTACGTGGTCAAAGTCATCGCCAGCGACGTGCGCAAAGGCAACGTGCTCGAG
>CADEEA010000063.1 GCA_902826245.1 uncultured Alphaproteobacteria bacterium
CTTTGTTTTGGCGGCGCTTTTCGACGTTTCTCGCGGGGTTGGGGTAAACTTATCCCGCAATTGTCTTTGCGGCGCTCGCCGCCCGCACTAACTAACGCTCAATCCCAAGATCGGAGATCAGCAGGGATTTGAAGTTGTCGTCCTTGCGGGCGAAGAGCCCGGCGAGGAAGGCGAATATTGATCTCAGCACACCCATCTTTTGCCCCCTATTGGCATTGCGGCGTTTTCTCGCCGTCCGCGCCCATGCTGCCGTTGGCGCCTGAATCCAAGATGAGTGCGATTCGGGATTTTGGGGGCAGTGTGGCAAAACTTGGTTCGAGTGTTGCCACCTCAGCACGCTTTCGCGCCACAGGTGTAGTCGCCCTGCCCTGATTTCCGCGCGAAGACGCCGCGGGCCGCCCCGGAAACCCCTCGTTAACCAAACAGCGCGTCCTTGAGCGCGGGACTCGGCAGATTTTGCCGGGCCCTATGGCTCGGGAGCATGGTGATGAACGGCGCAGAAGTGCTGGACCTTGGGCGCGACGCCATTTGGGTGACGGTTTTGGTGGCGGCCGGGCCGATGATCGTGGGCCTTGTGGTGGGGCTAGTGGTCTCGCTGCTGCAGACGCTGACCCAGATTCAGGAACAGACCCTGGTTTTCGTGCCGAAGATCCTGTCGATCTTTCTCGCGATCCTATTGTTCTTGCCGATCATGGGCGGGCTCATGGGCGGGTTCATGAACCAGGTGTTCGAACGCATAGCGGCGTTCTGAGATGGGGCTCACGCTCTACGGCGTTGAGATCTGGGCGACGGCGCTTTTGTTTGCGCGGACGGGCGCAATGCTGATGCTTTTGCCTGGCTTCGGCGAAACCATGGTGCCGCCGCGCATTCGTCTCGCGTTCGCGCTGGCGCTGGCAGTGTGTATTGCTCCAGCTGCGGCCGGGCGCATGCCAGAGCCCGCAGACACTGCATTCGCGATGGCCGGGCAGGTGATGTCGGAGGTCCTCATCGGCGTGCTGCTCGGGGGCGCGGCGCGCATGCTGATGTCGGCGGTTGCCACCGCTGGTCAGATCATGGGCATGGAAATCGGCATCGCCTTCGCCCAGACGGCCGACCCGACCATGAACCAGTCGGGACAATTGCTGGCGGTGTTCATGAGCGTGCTTGGCGTGACTTTGATCTTCGCCACCGATCTGCATCACATGTTCCTGCAGGGTGTGGTCGGTTCCTACGATATTATCGCGCCGGGCGCGCCCGCGCCCATCGGCGATGCCGCGCAATTGGCGCTGCAAACCACGGCGAGTTCGTTTCGCGTCGGTTTTCAGATGGCGATGCCACTGATTGCGGCTGGCTTGATGTTTCGCATCGGCATGGGCGTGCTGTCGCGGCTCATTCCGCAAATCCAGGTGTTTTTCGTGACTTTGCCGCTGCAGATGATGGGCGGCTTTGTCGTGTTCGCGCTGAGCCTGTCGGTAGGCATGCTGATCTGGCTCGACAGCCTCGAGCAATACGCGACTTGGCTGAGGTGAGGCATGGCCGATAGCGACGAGCAGATTCACGAGCCAACCGAACAGAAACTCGCCAAGGCGCGAAAACGCGGCGAAATCATCTATTCGCCTGAAGTCGGCTCGGCGTTGTCGCTCGTGGCGTTGACGGCGATGGCGGCTTTCATGGCCGGGCCGATCGCGGGCGAAACCGCGCGTAGCCTGATTGGGTTCATAGAATCGCCGGCGCAGTACTCAACCGATGGCGCGGCGCTCACATCGCTGCTCGGCAGCGTTGGCCTCAAAGTGCTGGCGATTTTCGGCATGGTCGCCATTGCATTCGCGCTGGCGGGGTTGGCGTCGCGCTATTTGCAGGACAAGCCGACGTTCACCAGCGAGCGCCTGACGCCGAAACTTGACAAGCTGAACCCGGTAGAAGGCTTCAAGCGCCTGTTTGGTAAGGCTGCCGTTTCCGGATTTCTCAAGTCATTGGCCAAGCTCGCGCTGGTCGGAACAGTGCTGGTGTGGACGTTGTGGCCGCGCGACGCCCAACTCGAACGTATTGGCTATCTCGATCCGGCCGCGTTGTTGCCTTACGTGCAGGATCGCGCCGTGGCGATGCTGATGGCGCTGGCTGCGGCCGCGGGCCTGCTTGCTGTGATCGATTACGTGTTTACCCGCCAATCCTACATGAAGCGGCTGCGCATGACGCCGCGTGAAATGAAGGAGGAGCACAAGGACCAGGCTGGCGACCCCCAGATCAAGGCGAAATTGTTCCGCATTCGCGCCGAACGCTCGAAGCGGCGCATGCTGCAAAATATGGCCAAGGCCAGCGTGGTGATCACCAATCCGACGCACTACGCTGTCGCGCTCCGCTACGAACCGGGAGAGACCGCAGCGCCTATCTGCCTGGCGAAGGGCGTGGATGCGGTGGCGCAACGAATTCGCGAAGCCGCGGACGAACACAATATCCCGATTGTGGAAAACCCGCCGCTGGCGCGGGCGCTGTTCGCCGCCGCCGACCTCGATGAACCCATTCCGCCCGAACATTACCAGGCGGTCGCCAAGGTGATCGGCTTCGTCATGCGCCTGGCGCGGCGCCGGGGCAAAGCCGCGCCGCCACGGAGGCCGCAATGAATCTGCTGTCCTGCGCGTGTTGGCGTGCTCGTAAACCCGAATCGGGGTCAATTGCCCCACAGGCTCAAACATGACCGATACCGCAGAACAACGCTCTCTGGTCCAACGCGTCCGCATCGACGTTCCGCAAGTCCTGTTCTGGACGGCGGTGGTGGTCGGCGTCGCCGCCGCCGGCTTCGCCATCACTGCGGGACCCAGCGTCGGGCGCGCCGGGGCGGTGCTGCTTGTGTTGCTGGTCGCCGCCGGCATGGTGCTGTTTTTCTGGATGTCGCGCGGCGCCGGGCGCGCTCACGGTGCGTTCCCCGATCGCGGCGCGATCGCTGCGTCAGCCTTGATGGCGGGGCGCTCCGATTTCGCGTTGATCGAGGCGCTCGACGAGGCGGCGCTCATCACCGACCGGCAGCTTTCGCCGCTGGCCGCGAACAGCGCCTATGTCGCGCTTGCCGAAGGCGCCGGCGTGCTGGGGGATAGCGACCGGCCGCCGATGATGAGTCGGTTGTTCGGCGCCGATCCGCTTTTGTCGGCGCCGATGTTCCGGCTGTCCAAAGCCGCGCAGGCAGGGCAAGCGCGACGGGAGCATTTGCCCGCTACAGCGCTGCTTGCGGGCCGCCCGGCGCGCTACGAAGCAAGCGTCGGCCCCACCACAAGCGGCGCGGTGCTGTGGCGCCTACGTGAAACGCTGGCGGGAGAGGCGGGCGCATCTGCTGCAGATGACGAAAGCAATGGATTCCTTGAGGATGCGCCGGTCGGTTTCTTTGTCGCCCGGGCCGACGGCTCGATCAGCTACATGAACCGCGCCTTGCGCGCGGTGCTAGGCGTCGGCGACCACGCTGCAACGCTGCGCGTAAAGGATATCGTGCGCGACGATCCGGGCCGATTGATGCGCCGCGATCGCCGCGGCTTCGGGCCTTCGCGTTTGCGCGCGACATTGCGCGGGCTCGACGGCTCGGAGACGCAAGTCGCAGTGCTGGCGTTCTCGCCCAGCGAAGATTTGGAGAGTTCGACGCGTGCTTTGGTGTTTTTCTCCGACGCTGAAACACCCGACGGGGAAGCGGCGCCATCGCGCATGGACGGCGCGGACGGCGTGTTCTCCGCCGCACCATTCGGCGTCGCCGTGCTCGATGGCACCGATCCGGCGTCCGCGGCGTTGCTCGATTCCAACGCCGCTCTGATGGAGATGACGCAGGGCCGCGCCACCCCAGGTGCGCCGTTCGCGGATCTGTTCGACGCTAGCGAAGGCCCGGCGGCTTTGGCGCAGCGTTTGCGCCAGGCGGTCAGCGACCCGATCGAGATCACTTTAGCGACCACGCCGCCGACGGCCGCCCATGTACATTTCTCGCGCGGCGGCGACGGCAAGGGCCTCGTCTACGTCATGAACGTCAGCGAGCAGCGGGAACTGGAAACGAGGCTCGCCCAGGCCGAGAAGATGCGCGAGATCGGCGAGCTTGCCGCCGGCGTCGCACACGATTTCAACAATCTGCTCACCGTGGTGATGCAGACCTGCTCGTTCCTGCTGCGCCGCCACCCGGTGGGCGACGCCGACTACCCGATGCTGAAGGAAATTTCCGATCACGCCACTACTGCGCGGGAACTCTCGGAAATGCTGCGCGCATATGCGCGCCAGCAGACTTTCGCGCGCGAAGTATTCGATGTGGGCGATTTCGTCGGCTCGCGCCAGGAACTGATCCGCCGCATCATGGGCGCCTCGATCCAATACGAAATCCGCCACGGTCGCGATTTGCCGTATGTGAAAGTCGACAAGACCCAACTCGAGCGCGTGTTGATCAATCTCGCCACCAACGCCCGCGATGCGATGACGCCGAAGGGCGCGCCGTTGCCGAAGGAGGGCAAGCTCGTCGTGCGCACCTCCGCAATCTCGGCGGAAACCGCGCGCGGGCTGGGGCACAATCCGATCGAAGATGGCGACTACGCCATGATCGAGGTTGAGGATTCCGGCTCCGGCATCAAGCCCGAGCACGCGGCGAAAATCTTCCGCCCGTATCACTCGACCAAGGAAGCCGGCAAAGGCACAGGCCTTGGGCTCGCCACTTCTTATGGCATCATCAAGCAATCGGGCGGTTACATCTTCTTCTCCACCAAGCTTGGGCAGGGGACGACGTTCCGCATTTTCCTGCCCGCCTACACCCCGACTGCGGAAGAGCTGGAAGAGATCGCCGCCAAGGAACGGGCGCTATTGGCGCCGCCAACCAAGGATGTCGCCGGCCGTGGCAAAATCTTGTTCGTGGAGGACCAGACCGCCGTGCGCCGCTCGATCGTGCGCAATCTGAAAGAGTGCGGCTACGAAGTGGAGGAGGCCGAGAACGGCGAGGACGCTCTGGTGATCATGCGCCAAAAGCCCGGCGGTTTCGACATCATCATCTCCGACGTGTCGATGCCTATCATGACCGGCCCGGAAATGCTGCAGGAAGCCGAGCCCGGCATGATCGGCGACGCCAAAGTGCTGTTCCTATCCGGCTACGCGCCCGAGAGCTTCTCCCACATGCTGGAGCAATACCCGGTGCATTATATGAGTAAGCCGGTGACGATGGAGCAGTTGGTCGGGCGCGTGAAGGAGCTGTTGGCGGCGGCTTGAATAGCCCGCAGATTTGTGCTACAAAAATAGCACAATGGAATTCGTCACTTTGCGCCGCGCCGGCGGATCGCTGGTCCTCACCATTCCGAAGACGCATGCGCGCGCGCTAGGGCTCAGCGAGGGGGGCCGCATCGGCGTCAGCGTGGCGGATGGCAAGCTGGTCGCCGATCCCGCCAGCAGCGATCGGCCACCCTACAAGCTGGAAGACTTGCTCGCCCGGTGCGATCCCAAGGCGGCGCTTTCGGGAGAAGATGAAGCATGGCTCAACGACCGGGCGGCGGGCGGCGAGCGCATCTGATCGAACGCGGCGACATCTATGTCGTTGCTCTCGATCCGGTTTCCGGCCACGAGCAACGCGGTCGGCGCCCGGTTATCGTGGTCACGCCGGCGGCGTTCAACAAGCTCGGCCTGCAATTGGTCGCCCCGATCTCGTCTGGCGGCGCATTTGCGCGCCATGCCGGCTTCGCCGTCGAACTCGCCGGCGCCAAGACCGCGGGCTTCATTCTCTGCAATCAGCTGCGCACGCTCGATCTCGCCGCGCGCAAAGCCCGTCTGGTGGAGCGCGCGCCGATTGCGGTAGTCGATGAAATGCTCGCGCGGGTGAGGACGTTGGTGGCGGCGTAGGGCTTGCGACTCTTCGGCACGAACTCAGCGAACCAAAACGCCGATGAAGGGTGTGCCCGTCCCCTAATTCAAGCTCTCCGGCCGCAGCCTATACCCACCCTCGGCCGTCGCATCGAACAGCATTTCGATTTCCGGGTGTTCGACCGGTTCGCCGCTTTCGTCGGGCGCGAGGTTCTGTTCGGAGACGTAGGCCACGTAATGGCTGTCCGAATTCTCGGCGAACAAATGGTAGAAGGGCTGGTCGCGGCGCGGGCGGATCGGCTCGGGGATGGCGGTCAGCCATTCCTCGGTGTTGGAGAACTCAGGATCGACGTCGAACACAACGCCCCGGAACGGGAACAATTTGTGCTTAACCACCTGACCGATGGAGAATTTTGCTTCGCGCATCGTCTCCTCCATGAACTCTTTCTAACCTCCGTCCGCTCGTCGCAACAACGTAGGTAAGGATCGCGGCTTCAACAAGCGAGGCGCCCCTGCGGAGCGAGAGACATGTAAAATCTGTGTCCTGGAGGGCGCTATGGGGTCATCCACACCCCAAAACAGCCCATTGAGGGTGTCGCCCGGGGCGGAATGGGCTTAAGAATAGTCCTGAAATGACAATTGCATGGCGGCGCAGGCCTCCAGCGGAACGGTTTGCACATGGCAGATGACGGGAGGGCGCTCGGACCGCGAGGCGGCCCGCGCCCGAACACACGCTCCGGCCCGAGTTCGCGCGCGCCGCTGTTCGCCGCGCTCGACCTGGGCACCAATAATTGCCGCCTGCTGATGGCGGCGCCGGCGCATGACGGCGGTTTGCGCGTCGTCGATGGCTTTTCGCGCATCGTGCGTCTGGGCGAGGGGCTCGCGCACACTGGGCGGTTGAGCGAAGGCGCGATGGGGCGGGCCTACCAGGCGCTCGCGGCTTGCGCGCAACGGATCGAGGCGCGCTCTCCGGTCGCAATTGGGTGCGTGGCGACGCAAGCGTGCCGCGCAGCAGCCAACGGGCAAGTGTTTCTTAATCGCGTCGAGAAGGACCTTGGGCTTAGATTCGAAGTGATCAGCGCCGAGGAAGAGGCGCGTCTCTCGGTGTTAGGCTGCGCCAGCCTGCTCGAGCGCGAGGTCGAGTACGCCATGATCGTCGATATTGGCGGAGGCTCCACCGAGATGTCGTGGCTCTCCCCGGCTGCGGTAATGGACGGCGGGCTCGATCCGCCGATCCTGTCGTGGGGCACCATTCCGATCGGGGTGGTGACGCTGGCGGAAGACGAGCCAGAGCCTGACGCGGACAAAGGCGAATGGTACGAAACTCTGGTGCAATCCCTCGCCAAACGGTTTGCCGAGGTCGGCGATATCGCGCATTTGCGTGCAGCGTTCGCCGAGGGGCGCGGCCACATTATCGGCACCTCCGGCACGGTGACGAGCCTTGCCGGCGTGTTCCTCGATCTGCCGCGCTACAATCGCGCGAAGGTGGACGGCATATGGTTTGATGTCGGCGATTGCCGCGCCACGATCGCAAGGCTGCTGGCGCAGACGCGCGAGCGGCGCGCGCAGAACGCATGCATCGGCAAGGACCGCGCCGATCTGGTGGTCATCGGCGGTGCAATCCTCGATGCGGTGCTGCGGGTGTGGCCCGCTACGCGCGTGCGCGTCGCCGACCGCGGCTTGCGCGAAGGCGTGCTGATGCGGCTGATGGCCAAGCACCGCGCGCCCCTATGAGCGGCGATCCTCCCGAACCCAAGCGCCGCTGGAGAAGCCGCGAGGTCGTTGGCCCCGGCGGCGAGCGCGAACTGGTCAAGCGCGTCAAGAACAAGCGCGCCAAAGAGAGCTCAAAGAAGTGGCTTGAACGCCAGATCAACGATCCCTACGTGGCGCGCGCCGCTGCTGAGGGCTGGCGCGCGCGCTCGGCGTTCAAGCTCATCGAACTCGATGAGCAATTTGGCTTGATCAAACGCGGCGCCGACGTGGTCGACCTCGGCGCGGCGCCCGGAAGCTGGGCGCAGGTGGCTGTGAAGCGCGGCGCTGGCAAAGTCGTGGGCATTGATCTGCTGCCCATCGATCCGCTGCCGGGCGCGACGTTTCTGGAGATGGATTTCCTCGCTGCGGAAGCGCCGGACGCTTTGCTGCGCATCATCGGCGGACCGCCCGACCTTGTACTTTCCGACATGGCCGCCAACACCACCGGTCACGCCCGCACCGATCAGATCCGCACTGGCGCGCTCGCGGAGGCCGCCGCCGAGTTCGCACTCGAACATCTAGCCCCCGGCGGCGCGTTCGTGACGAAAGCGTTTCAGGGCGGGCTGGATGCGAGTTTACTCGCGCGGCTGAAGCAGAATTTCGCAACGGTGAAACACGCCAAGCCGAAGGCGAGCAGGGCTGAGAGTTCGGAGGTGTATCTGGTGGCGATGGGGCGGAAGGGGTGAGCGGGGCTGCGCGTGACGACTGACCTGGGAGCGATCCTGCTTGGAAGCGGCTCGTTGAGCGTGACGCTTGCCGCCGCGCTTTGGTTCCCCATCAACAACGTTGTGGCGAACCGCTACCTGTCTTGCGTGTTGTTGACGCTTGCCGGCATGATGTCTGTCTATAGCCTGGGTTGGACTGGCCGTGCGGATGTGCCGTCGATGCTCGCTTTTATGCCGCTCAATCTGCCGTTGGCCTTAGGGCCCTTACTGCTTGGCTATGTGAGAGCGCTTGCTACCGGACGCGGATACTCGCGACTGATGCTGCACATGGCGCCGGCAGCGGCGCACTTCTTCTACCTCTGCGTTCTCCAGGCGCTGCCTGAGGGTGCGCGCACCGCGTGGAAAGATGGCCCGCACGACCACGACATCAAGCCGCTCTTGGAGGCGGCGACGCTCGTGTCGCTCACCCTGTACGCCATCGCTGGTTTGCGGCTGCACGGCCGCTACCGCGCCTGGTTGGAGCAGGAACGCAGCGACGCCGACCGCTACGCGGCGCGTTGGATCGCTGGCGCGTTGATCACGCTGCTCGCAACGCTTCTCGCGCTGACCTTGTTGCGACTTTACACATGGTTCGTGGGTGAACTCGAAACCGGCCCCCTCTATCTCTGGCTGGGAGTTTGGGCGACATGGCTCGGCGTGGAAGGTTGGCGCTATTCGGAACGCCTCTTCCCGAGTATGGCGACGCCGTTGCGGCCGGCCGCGGCCGCAAGTGCGGCCCAGGGACCGGACTGGGGCGAGCTTGGCCTGCGCTGGCAATCGCGGACGCAAGCGGAAGGCTGGTGGCGCGAGCCGGACCTCAGCTTGGCTGACCTCGCCGCGCGGTTGGGGACCAACACGGCTTATTTGTCCAGAGCCGTGAACGAAGGCCTGGGCGTCAACTTCAACGAAATGATCAATAGGATGAGGGCCACGGAAGCGGCAAATCTGATCTGCGCTTCCAGCGCGACCCTAGTGCAAATCGCACTCGACTCCGGCTTTAGCTCCAAGGCCACCTTCAATCGCGCGTTCAGGGCCGTCCATGGGGCGAGCCCCAGTGAATTCCGACGTCTCAGATCGCAAATTTCTGCGGTTGCGCAGGAATCTGAGGCGTCGGGGGCCGTCGGATCGGGCGATACCGGCGCCTGAGGAGCGCCAATGACCCGACACCTGCTCGCTATCGCCGCACTCGCCGTTTCCGCCTGCGCGACGCCCCACCCGGCGGCGCCCTCCCTGCCAAGCCATGCATCCATTGATGCTGAGGCGGCCCGCGCCATGGCCGCAAGCGGCGCGCAAGGCATGGCTATCGCTGTCATCGACGACGGGCAGGTCGTTTATGTCAATGCCTATGGCCGCCGCAACGCCGTGGGCGAGCCGTTGCAAGCCGACACCATCATGTACGGCGCCTCGCTGACCAAGGTCGCTTTCGCCTACATGGTGATGCAATTGGTCGAGGAGGGAATCATCGATCTTGACACCGCGATCGATCAATACCTGCCGCGGCCACTGCCCGACTATACTGCGCCTGATGTCGAGGACCTCTATGCGCGCTGGAGCGATCTTGCCGGCGACGAACGCTGGCGGCTACTGACGCCGCGAATATTGCTCACGCACTCATCCGGGTTCGCAAATTTTGGCTTTCTGGAGCCTGATGGGCGGCTGCGCATCCACTTCGATCCAGGCGCCCGCTATTCTTATTCGGGAGACGGGATAATTTTGCTTCAGTTTGTGCTGGAGCGGGGCCTCGGCCTCGATGTCGGGCGCGAAATGCAGCGACGCGTGTTCGATCGGTTCGGCATGGCCAACACCAGCATGATGTGGCGGGCGGATTTTGCCGACAATCTTGCGGACGGCTGGGCGCTCGACGGATCGACCGAGCCGCATGACGAGCGCAGCGCGGTGCGCGCTGCCGGTTCGATGGATACGACGATCGCCGACTTCGCCCAGTTCGCGGCGGGATTTGTACGCGGTGACGGCGTCTCGCGCGCAGCGCGCGCCGAAATTGTCCGCTCTATGTTGCCGATCACGGTCGCCAGTCAGTTTCCGGTGCTGCAGCGTGAGCTTCCGCCCGCGTTGCGACGCCCCGATCTCGCCTCGGGCCTGGGCGTGCTCACTTTCGCAGGCGCGCAGGGACGGGGCTTCATGCGCAGCGGGCACAACGATTGGACGGGAAACGTCTGGGTCTGCGTCGAAGCGCGTCGCCGTTGTGTGGTCATCCTTTCGAACGACGTCCGCGCCGAAAGCGAGTTTGCGCGCATTGCGGCATTCATACTTGGAGAGGTGGGAGCGCCGTGGGGCTTTGTGTATGGCTCGGGGGGGCAATAACGTTGCAGTAGAATGAGGCGGCCGAAAGTGGGCGGTTCGCCCACAGACCAGAATAGGCCTCTGGACAACGCGCGCCCGAATCTCTACCAGCCGTCCATGGAAATCCGTGAAGCCCTTACCTTTGACGACGTGCTCTTGGAGCCGGGCGCGTCCGAGGTGTTGCCGGCGGACGCCGTCACCGTCACCCGGCTTACCCGCGGACTCTCCCTCAACATCCCGCTCATTTCCGCGGCCATGGACACCGTCACCGAGGCGCGGCTGGCTATCGCTATGGCGCAGGCGGGGGGCTTGGGCGTCATCCACCGCAACATGACGCCCGCCGAGCAGGCCGACCAGGTGAAAATGGTCAAGAAGTTCGAGAGCGGCATGGTGATCGATCCGATCACGATCCATCCCGATCAGAGCGTCGGCGAGATCATCCTGATCAAGGAGGCGCGGCGTATATCGGGCTTTCCAGTCGTGGATCGCGAGAGCGGCAAGCTCGTCGGCATTCTCACCAATCGCGACATGCGCTTTGCCGATATGAACGAGCGCGTCGCGGACCTGATGACGAAGACGAACCTCATCACAGTGCGCGATGGGGTGAACGAGGGCGAGGCCAAAAGGCTCCTGCACAAGCACCGCATTGAGCGGGTGATCGTCGTCGATGACGCCAATCGGGTGACAGGCCTCATCACAGTGAAGGATTTCGAGAAGGCGCAGGCTTTCCCGGCTCGCGCCAAGGACGAGCAGGGGCGGCTGCTTGTCGGCGCAGCCTCCACCATTGGAGATCAGGGCTATGAGCGCTCGCTGGCGCTGATCGAGGCCGGCGCCGACGTGGTGGTGATCGATACTGCGCACGGGCATTCCAAGGGCGTGCTGGAGGCGGTCACACGCATCAAGCGCACCTCCAACAAAACCCAGATCATCGCGGGCAATGTCGCCACCGCCGACGGCGCCAAGGCGCTGATCGATGCGGGCGCAGACGGTGTGAAGGTCGGCATAGGGCCTGGCTCTATCTGCACAACACGCATCGTCGCCGGCGTTGGCGTGCCTCAACTAACGGCGGTGATGGACGCGGCGAGCGCGGCGGCGAAGCAAAATGTGCCAGTGATCGCCGACGGCGGCATCAAGTTTTCCGGCGATCTGGCGAAGGCGCTCGCGGGCGGGGCGGAGGTTGCCATGATCGGCTCACTGCTCGCCGGCTCCGAGGAAGCGCCGGGCGAAATCCAACTTTATCAGGGTCGTTCGTACAAGACTTACCGCGGCATGGGGTCGCTCGGCGCCATGGCGCGCGGGAGCGCGGACCGCTATTTCCAGAAGGAAGTCACCGATCAGATGAAGTTGGTGCCCGAGGGTATCGAAGGCCGTGTGCCGTTCAAGGGGCCAGTCGCCAACATCATTCACCAGCTGATCGGCGGCCTGCGTGCAGCGATGGGCTATGTTGGCGCGAAGGATTTACCCGAAATGCGCGCCAAGGCGAAGTTCGTGAAAATCTCCGCCGCCGGCCTGCGCGAAAGCCACGTGCACGATGTCGCGATCACGCGCGAAGCACCGAATTATCCGCTGGGGAGTTAGGCCATGAGCAGCGATATGAAGCCGCTGACCCCCGAGGAGATCGAGGCCGCGCGCGTGGTTGCAAAGCACGACGTAATGACCGCCAACGGAGAACGTCGTTTTCGTCTCCAGAAAGAGGATGATGGGACGGCCTATATCCGCACCGAGGCCTCAAACAGCGGCGGCTGGCAAAACAGTCATCACCATAATAGCTGCACCGAAACTTACATTGTTCAGTCGGGTTGGATGGCGGCCGCTGAATTGCGAGGTGGCGAGGCGATGCTCACCCTATACAAAGAGGGTGAAATCTACTCGACCGAAGCCGGTGTGGTTCATAATGTATACCTGCCTGCCGGCGCTGTAATTCACACAGTCAAACATGGTCCGGCCGCTAAGGGTGATTGGCACGGCGCCACGCCTGCGGCGAATGCTCTCAATGAGCAGACAAAGGGAATACTGGAAAGTCAAATCAAAGCGCGTGCAAGTATGCCGAGAAATGAGCCCAAGGGATCGTTGTCCACCCCACCAATGTATTCCGATTCGTACCGTCATTTCGACAATCTAATCTGGCAGGTCCCGGTGTGGTCGAGCGCTGTGTTTGCGATTGCGGCGTCTTCTCTTTCCAACAACGACGTGTTGTTCGTTAATTTGGCCAGTGAAACGAAAGGGCTAGGTGAGTTCAGCTGGCTGGCCGCCTTCTGGACGGCATTGTATGGGATGGTATGGCTTTCGTTGTCCGTGTTCATGATTGCCCTCTACAGGTTTCGGCGAAGGCAGGGTGCGGAAGCGTTGTCGTGGGTTCCGTTTGCGAAGTCCGCCTCATTTTGGAGCATGGCGCTCGTGACATTGGAGGCTGCGCTGTTTTTGGCGATCACCTTGGTAACCGCTGGAGCGGAGAGGGGTTTAGCCACCGCGGTCGCTCTGGCGTTTGCAGTAATTGGGCTCGCGGCGAGCGAAATTCGATTACGTCGTTCTCCGCAACTCGTTGCACAGAGGCATAGCTAGTGCGGCAACTGGGTTCCAGTCGCCGGGGCAATCGCGACACCGCTGAGGCTTTGCCGGTGGATCGGTCGGTCACAGTCTCAGCGGATTGAAGTCCGTGTCGCGATCATAGTAATCCTCCTGCTCGGCACGCTTGAGGAAGGCGACGACGCGGTACGTGATCGGCAGGAACGCGATCTCCACCGCCGTTTTCGCAACGAACTGCGACACCGTAAGCTGCCATACCAAAGCGTCCGGCATGATGCCGGATCCCAGAAACGCAAGCGGATAGAAGATGGCGCTGTCGACGGCCTCGCCCGCCATAGTCGAACCGACGAAGCGCGCCCACATGTGGCGGCCCTGGGTCCACACTTTCATCTTGGCCAGCACGAACGAATTGACGAACTCGCCGCAAAAATAAGCAGTGATGGAGGCCAGAACGATGCGCCAGGTGTTGCCGAAAGCGATCTCGTAGACGCTTTGGTTTGGCCAACCCGGCGCAGGCGGCAACGCCACAACCACCGCCGACATTAGGGCCGCAAAGACAAGCGCGCCGAACCCGGCCCAGATTACTTTACGAGCGCGCGCGTACCCGTACACTTCCGTCAGCACGTCGCCAAAGACGTAGGAGATGGGAAAGAACAAAACCCCTGCGCCAAAGGTGACGGCGCCGAAGAATGGCAAGCTCAATTGAGCGGCCTTCGCCGGCCCAATCAGGTTCGAGCACAGCAGCACCGCAACGAACGCGGCCATCACCAATTCGAAATATTTGTAGGCTCGCCCGCTGGCGGCGCTGGGCGATGTATGGTCGGTCATGTCAGCGATCGTTTTCGGTGAGGCATGACACACTCTCCACCCATCCCCGGATTCGCGGAACGCGAAGCCCGGGGCCTATAGACACTGCTGTTGAGAGTGCGGACGCGGGCCGCCCAAAGTCTGTGCTCATGGGCCCCGGACTTGCGCTGCGCGCAATCCGGGGATGGGTGGTTTGGGAAGTCTTGGTCATCTACGATACCGGCTGCTTTCTCGGATGACATTTGGCGCAAAGGTAGCAACTTGTCATGCAACGCCATGGACATGATGGCGCCTGCGTGGTCAATCCATCAAACACAATCACTTGGACCCGCTCATGCGCCCCGGCGCCCGCCAGCAAGCTGCCATCGAAATCCTAGCCACGCTGGAGAACCAGCGCCGCCCCGCCGCGGATGCGGTGAAGGATTGGATGCTATCGCACCGATTCGCCGGCTCGAAGGATCGCGCCGAGATCGGCGATCTGGTGTTCGGAGCGCTGCGTTGGAAACAATCAAGCGCCTGGCGGATGGGCGCGGACACGCCGCGGGCTTGGGTGTGGGGGGCGTTGCGCTGGGGTTTCGGGCTCGGCGCTGAATGGATTGCGCAGAGTGTGGACGGCGATCCCCACGCGCCCGAGCCGCTGAGCAACGCCGAACGTGCCGCGCTTGCGGCTGACAACATCGCGGACGCGCCGGCTTGGGTGCGCGGCGATTATCCAGAATGGCTCGATGCCGGCATGGCGCGCGTGTTCGGCGACGCGCGCGCGGAGGAGGGCGCAGCGCTTGCCGCGCCCGCGCCGCTCGATCTGCGCGTCAACACGCTGAAAACCACGCGCGAGAGATTGATCGAGGCGCTGGGCGAGAGTCCAAAACTGAGCGGCCCGCCGCCGCCAACGCCGCACGCGCCCGACGGCGTACGTATTCCCTGGCGCCAGGGCGGCGCGTTTCCCTGGGCGACAGAGCAGAGTTTCCTCAAGGGTTGGTTCGAAGTGCAGGACGAAGGCAGTCAGCTCGCGGCGCTCATGTGCGACGTGAAGACGGGCATGCAGGTTGCGGACGTGTGCGCAGGCGGCGGCGGCAAGACCCTCGCGCTGGCGGCGCGCATGGAGAACAAGGGTCAGATATTTGCGTACGATGTCGATGGCGCGCGCCTTGCGCCGCTGCGCGAGCGGATCGACCGCGCTGGCGTGCGCAACGTGCAGATCCGCGCTCCGCAGCGCACGAAGGCCGTGCTCGCAGATCTTAGCGAACGCATGGATGTAGTGCTTGTGGACGCACCCTGCACCGGCTCGGGCACATGGCGGCGCTCGCCGGACTCGAAGTGGCGGCTGCGCCCCAATGCGTTCGCCAAACGCTTGGAGGAGCAACGCGCCGCGCTCGCGCTTGCAGCGCCGTTGGTTAAATCTGGCGGGCGACTCGTGTACGTAACGTGCTCGGTGCTGCCGGAGGAAAACGAGGACCAAGTCGCGTCGTTTATCGCCGCCAATGCGGAGTTTCAATCGGCGTCGTTGACGAAAATTGCGCCCGCCTATGAACGCGGTCCCGCGCTGCAGATGACGCCGCTGCTCACCGGTTGCGACGGGTTCTTCGTCGCGGCGATGGTGCGGCGGGGAAGTTGAGCGCTCAGCCCCGCAAGAGCTCCAGCACCGCCTCGCCATGACGTTTGAGTTTTGCTTCGCCGATGCCGGGCACGCGCGCGAGCGCTTTGAGGTCGGCGGGCTTGGCGGCGACAATGGCCGCGAGCGTTGTATCGTGGAAGATGACGTACGGCGCCACGCCCTGTGTCGCGGCCGCCTCGCGCCGCCAGACGCGTAATGCCTCGAACAATTTAGCGTCGGCGCCGCTGAAACCGGCTTGCGCCCCGCGCTTGGCGTCGCGCGCGGCGCGGCGTTCTTCTTTGGAGCGGCGCGTTGACATCGCTTCCTCGCGCACGCGAATTTCGTGCTCCTTGCGGAAAATCGCGCGCGCAGCCGCTTCGTCAGCGACGCCGAGCACCGGGCGCTCATCATCTCCCTCAGAGAGCACGCCCTCGAAAAGCAGATGCTCGATCACCCGCCGCCACAACGCCTCGCTCTGATCTTTGCCGATGCCGTAAGTGCTACGGCTTGCGTATTGCTCATCGAGAGTATCGCGCGGGGCTTTGCCGAGCAGATGATCGACAACGCGGCCGCGCCCGAAGCGTTGGTCCATGCGCATCACCGCCGCGATCGCCTTGCCGGCGAATTCGGTGGCGTCGATGGAGACCGGGGGCTCGACGCAGACATCGCAGACGCCACAATCGTGTACGTTTTCTTCGCCGAAATAGCGCCGCACGCCGGCGCGGCGGCAGGAGAGGCCATCGAGGAAGTTGAACAATTGCCGCGCCTTCTTGGCTTGCACGGCTTTGACCTGCTCGGTCGCGTTGGATTGACTGGCCCACATCAAAGCGCGCCGTAAATCACCGGCGCCATAAAGCGCGATGCCCTCCGCAGTCTCGCCGTCGCGGCCGGCGCGGCCAACCTCCTGCCAATAGGCTTCGATCGATTTCGGCGGGTCGGCGTGAATGACGAAACGCACATCGGGCTTGTCGACGCCCATGCCAAACGCGATCGTCGCCGCCATCACCACATCGTCTTGCGCCTGGAAACGCTGTTGCCGCTCGGCGCGGATGCTTGTGTCGAGGCCGGCATGGTAGGCGAGCGCATCGATATTGGCGGCGCGGAGATTGTCGGCGATGGTTTCCACGCCGTCGCGCGTGCCTGAATAGACGATGCCTGAGACGCCGGGCCGCGCCCGCACCAGTTCGAGCACGCGCTCGCCCGGGCGGGAGGATTTGCGTTCGGCGGCGAGCACCAGGTTGGGGCGATCGAAACTGTCGATGAAGGCGCGCGCGTGCTCGAGCCGCAATTGCGCGCGGATGTCGGCTTGGGTCTTCAGATCGGCGGTGGCGGTGACGGCGATGCGCGGCGTATCGGGAAATATGTCGGCCAGTTTGCCGAGGGCGCGATAGTCCGGGCGGAAATCGTGGCCCCATTGGCTGACGCAATGGGCCTCGTCGATGGCGATCAGCGCCAGCGGACATTCGCGTAGTGCATCAAGAAAATGCGGCGCGAATAGGCCTTCGGGCGAAAGGTACAAGAGGTCGAGGTCGCCCGCGCGCGCGGCGTCGAACGCAGCGCGGCGCTCATCGGCGGCAATGGTGGAATCCAGCCGCGCCGCCTTCACGCCCGCCGCCCGCAACGCCGCCACCTGATCGGCCATCAACGCAATCAGCGGCGACACCACCAGCCCTACGCCAGGGCGCAGCATCGCTGGAATCTGATAGCAATAGGATTTGCCGCCACCCGTCGGCAGCACCGCCATGACATCGCGGCCTTCGAGGATTTCGGCGATGACGCCGGCCTGCAGCCCGCGAAATTCGGTGTGGCCGAAGACGCGCTGCAGCAGATCGCGGGCGGGGGCGAGGGACGAGTTCACGTGTTATGCTTACACGAGTCGCCCCTTTCAAAGTTGGGAGCGCGTCGCCTCCGGCGACGCCTGCGCGGCCGGAGGCCGCGCGCTCCAATCCTTAGCCGTTCGCGTAGGACCCCGTCTGTTGCTCAGCCTTTGAAGTAGGCCGCGAACTTGTTGCCGGTGGGGTCGCGCACGTAGGCGCCATAGAAGGGCGGGTCGCTCTCGCCGCGCACGCCGGGCGCGCCTTCATCCTTGCCGCCGTTGGCCAACGCCGCGGCGTGAAACGCCTCCACCGCCGCGCGCGACGGCGCCTTGAACGCGAGCATCGAGCCGTTGCCGAAGCTCGCAGGCTCGCCATTGGCGGTGGCCTGCACGATGTAGATTTCGAGGCCTTCCTTTTTGCCGCCGGGGCCATAGCCGGCCCAGCCGCCGTCCTTGAACGTGCGCGCATAGTTCAGCGGGGCGAGTGCGGCGTCATAGAAAGCGCAGCTTGCATCGATGTCCTTTGAACCGATGGTGACATAGCCGATCATGGGGGTTCCCCTTCGACGGAGATACCTATCGGGGCGGGAATTAGTGTCAAGAACAGAAAAAGAACTTGGGGGCAAAGTTGAAAGCGTCAAATACGTTAGGTTCGCAGGTCCACCGCGGAGGGTCCCAATGGCAGCACCACCTCAAGACGCAATTCAGGCGGCACCACCGCAGGAGGCAATTCAGACGATTTCAACCCCGGCTTTGGAGCCACTGTCGATGATCGTCGATGCTTCGCAAATATTGCTGGTTGTGGTCGCGATTGTCGCTGCGTTCGCCGCATTTCACCAGGTGAGCGCCTTCAAATTGTTTGAGCTAACCAAGTTTCTGCAGGAACCAAACTTTCGCGATGCGCGGCGAATTGTGCTGACCAAAATTATCAATCTGAAGGCGACACCGTGGTGGGATGATTCTGAGCTTGAAGCAGCGGCGTCAACGTGCTGCGGGCACTATGATATCGTGGGAACAATCTTACAATACAGCGGCGGCGGCCGGCTTACGCGCCACTTCGCGCGACATTGGGGGAAAAGCATCATCGCCACGTTTGATGTCCTACATGAATTCCTGGAGCGTAGACGATCTGAGGGAGGAAACGAATACCGTAGTCTCGACTGGCTGTACCAGAAGGCACTGAAGGAGTGGCCCAACGGCGGAAGGCCTTGGCCGCTCCGGTTGGAGACCCCGCAGGAACAGCGGCAGCAACAATAGCGACCGTCACTACCGCTCCCTCTGCTTATACCCCAGCTTCGCATTCAGGGCGTCGAGCAAGTGCTGCGCAATCTCCGCGATCACGCCGCCAGGGGGATACACGGCGGCGGCGCCCATATCTTTCAGCGTCGCCACATCTTCCGGCGGAATGACGCCGCCGACGACGATCACGATGTCGCCCCGGCCTTGCGCCTCTAAAGCCGCGCGCAGGGCCGGCGTCAGCGTCAGATGCCCGGCCGCGAGTGACGACACGCCGACAATGTGCACGCCGGAGGCGATCGCCTGCGCGGCGACCTCCTCGGGCGTGGCGAACAATGGCCCGATCTCGACCTCGAAACCCAAATCCGAGAACGCGCTCGCGACTACTTTTTGCCCGCGATCGTGGCCGTCCTGGCCCATCTTGGCGATCAGGATTTTCGGCCGCTTGCCATCGCTTTCCTCGAACGCCGCCACGCTCTGGCGCGCGCGCTCGATCGCGACATTGTCGCCCGCTTCCTTTGCGAAGACGCCGGTCACAAGGTTGATCGGCGGCTTGTGGCGCTGGAACGCTCTCTCAAGCGCGTCCGACATTTCACCGACGGTCGCTTTCGCGCGTGCGGCGTTGACGGCGAGCTCCAAGAGGTTGGGCTCGTGGAGCGCGGCGCCTCCGGCGACGCAGGCGCGGCCGGAGGCCGCGCGCTCCAACGCTTCAAGCGCCGCATCCACGTCCGCTTGCTTCCGCCCCGCCTTCAACCGCGCCAGCTTCTCCAGCTGCATCGCCCGCACCTTGGCGTTGTCGACCTTTAGCACCGGCACGTCTTCTTTTTCATCGAGGGTGTACTTATTGACGCCGACAATGGTTTGCGCGCCCGTGTCGATGCGCGCTTGCGTGCGTGCGGCGGCTTCTTCGATACGCGCTTTCGGCAGGCCTTGGTCGATAGCCTCGGACATGCCGCCGAGTTTCTCCACTTCCTCGATATGCGCCCAGGCACTCGCCGCGAGATCGGCGGTGAGACGCTCGACATAATACGAGCCGCCCCAGGGATCGGCGGGGCGGGTCACGCCGGCTTCCTTCTGGAGCAGAATTTGCGTGTTGCGGGCGATGCGGGCGGAGAAGTCCGTCGGCAGCGCCAGCGCCTCGTCGAGCGAATTGGTGTGCAGCGATTGCGTGCCGCCATAGGCCGCCGCCATCGCCTCGACGCAGGTGCGCACGGCGTTGTTGTACACGTCCTGCGCGGTGAGCGACCAGCCGGAGGTTTGGCAGTGCGTTCGCAGCGCCAGCGATTTGTCGTCCTTGGGGGCGAACTGACGCATCAGTTTCGTCCAAAGCAGCCGCGCCGCGCGTAATTTGGCGACCTCCATGAACGGGTTCATGCCAATGGCCCAGAAGAACGAAAGCCGCGGCGCGAAAGCGTCGATGTCGAGACCGGAGGCAATCCCGGCGCGGACATATTCAACGCCGTCGGCGAGCGTGTAGCCCAGCTCCAAATCCGCCGTCGCGCCGGCTTCCTGCATGTGATAGCCGCTGATCGAGATGGAGTTGAACTTGGGCATTTCGCGCGCGGTGTAAGCGAAGATGTCCGACACGATCCGCATCGAGGGCTTCGGCGGATAGATGAAGGTGTTGCGCACCATGAATTCTTTGAGGAT
>CADEEA010000064.1 GCA_902826245.1 uncultured Alphaproteobacteria bacterium
GGCGAAGTGGCTTCGGAGGGCTGAGCATGACGACGAAAAAGAAAACCGCCGGCGCGCGGATCAAGGTGCGCCGTATCGGCAGCCCGATCCGGCGCGAAAACACCCAGCGCGCAACGCTACTGGGCCTCGGCTTGAAGCGTGCGCAGCAAGTGGTCGAACTTGAGGACACCCCCTCGGTGCAGGGCATGATCCGCAAGGTGGCGCACTTGGTGGAAGTGGTGAAGTGACATGAAACTGAACGAACTGGCCGATAATCCGGGCTCTACCAAGAAGCTGATGCGTGTTGGTCGTGGCGTCGGCTCGGGCAAAGGCAAGACCGGCGGGCGCGGCGTGAAGGGGCAAAAATCCCGGCGCGGTGTGTCCATCAATGGCTTCGAGGGCGGTCAAATGCCCCTGCACATGCGCATGCCCAAGCGCGGTTTTACACCGCCGTCGCAGAAGCGCCTCGCCTGGATCAATCTGGGCGTCCTGCAAAACGCCATTGATAACAAGAAGATCGACGCGAAATCCGAGATCACTGAGGATTCTCTGGTGGCCGCGGGCGTGATCCGGCGCAAGAGGGACGGCGTGCGCCTGTTGGCGCGCGGCGAGTTGAAGGCCAAGGTGAGCATCACCATTTCCGGGGCATCGGCTGCGGCCGTGGCGGCGGTGGAAAAAGCCGGCGGCGCGGTAAAGCTGCTCAATCCGCCTGCGGCGAACGACGCAGCGGCCTAAGCTTACTCTCCGGTCGGGGAGTTTTCCGCGTACGCGGGGATGGAATCGGAGTAGCGCGCCCTCATGGCATCAGCCGCAGAACAACTTGCCGCCAACATCAACTTTCAGGCGTTCGCGAAAGCGACCGACCTGCAAAAGCGCATCTGGTTCACTCTGATCGCGCTGATCGTCTACCGCATCGGCACCTTCATCCCGATCCCAGGCGTCGATATCGTCGCGTTCGCCGATCTGTTCAAACAGCAATCGGGGACCATTCTGGGGATGTTCAACACATTCTCCGGCGGCGCGGTCGAGCGCATGGCGGTGTTTGCGCTGAATGTGATGCCCTACATCTCGGCCTCGATCATCGTGCAGCTGATGGCGACTTCGATCCCTTCGTTGGAGCGCTTAAAGAAGGAAGGCGAAGTCGGGCGCAAGCAGCTCAATCAATACACGCGCTATCTTACCGTGCTGCTGGCGGTGATGCAGTCGTATGGCATGGCGATGGGGCTGCAGGGGCAGGGTGTCGTCGCCAATCCCGGTCTCTTCTTCGTCGCGTCCACCGTGATCACGCTTACCGGGGGCACCATGTTCTTGATGTGGCTCGGCGAGCAGGTAACTGCGCGCGGGGTCGGCAACGGTGTTTCATTGATCATTTTCGCAGGCATCGTCGCCGATCTGCCTCGTGTCATCGGGCAGGCGCTGGAGCTTGTGCGTCAGGACAGCTCGCGTGGCTTCGGCTTCTTGCTGGTCGCGCTGGTCATGCTGGCGGCGATATTTTTCATCGTCTTCATCGAGCGCTCGCAGCGTCGGCTGGTGGTGCAATATCCCAAACGACAGCAGGGCAACCGTATGTTTATGGGCGAAAGCTCGTTCCTGCCGCTGCGGATCAATACTGCAGGCGTCATCCCGCCTATTTTCGCCTCATCGCTGCTGCTCTTGCCGACGACGATCATCCAGTTCGCTGGCATGGGCGCCAACGCCCCGGAATGGCTCTCGGACGTGCAGGCCTTTATCGGTTACGGCAAGCCTGGGCATCTGATGCTCTACGCGCTGGGTATTGTCTTCTTCTGTTTCTTCTACACCTCGATCGTGTTCAACCCGGAAGAGACGGCAGACAATCTACGCAAGTATGGCGGCTTCCTGCCGGGCATTCGGCCAGGGAAGAAGACCGCCGAATATCTGGATTTCGTGCTCACCCGCCTGACCGTGATCGGTGCAGCCTACATAACCTTGGTGTGCTTGCTGCCAGAGATCATGATCTCGTATTTCGCGGTGCCATTCTATTTGGGGGGCACTTCGATCTTGATTGTCATCTCGGTCACGCTCGACACCGTGGCGCAGATCCAATCGCACTTGGTCGCGCACCAGTATGAAGGCCTGATCAAACGCTCCAAGTTGCGTGGCAGCGGCGCGCCCGGGCCGGTTCGTAAATGAATTTGGTGCTGTTCGGCCCGCCGGCGGCGGGGAAGGGGACGCAAGCCAAGCGCCTCGTGGCCGAACGCGGATATGTCCAGCTCTCCACCGGCGACATGCTGCGCGCGGCGCGCGCATCCGGCTCCGAGCTTGGTCAGCGAGTGGCTGCGATCATGGATGCAGGTTCGCTCGTGTCGGACGAAATCGTCATCGAGCTGATTGAGGACGCAATGGCTGCCAACAAAGGCGCGCCGGGGTTCATCTTCGACGGCTTTCCCCGCACCATCGCGCAGGCCGAAGCACTCGACGGGCTATTGGCGCGCCATGGCAAAAGGATCGATCTGGTCGTCCGCCTCGAGGCCGATCCCGAGCGGCTAGTGGAGCGCATCGCCAAGCGCTTCGCCGAGGAGGGCCGCGCCGACGACAATCCTGAGAGCTTCAAGGTGCGCCTCAACGCCTACCTGACGCAAACTGCGCCTTTGGTCGCGTATTACCAAGAGCAGGGCAAAGTCCGCGGCGTCGATGGGATGGCCGATATTGAATGCGTGGCGCGCGCGATTTCGGGGGTCCTAGGCGGGTAACGGCCATTCGGTCGCGGCGGTCCTGGGAATCCGGCGGTTGACGCGGCATTTCGCCCCGCTATAACCCCTCCCTTCGCGACCACCCATCCCGCGATGTCCCCCAGGCCAGAAGGCCGGGCGGGCTCGCGTTTATTGCGTTTTGGAGCTTCCGCCTCATGGCCCGTATCGCCGGCGTCAATATTCCGACCCAGAAGCGCGTCGTCATCGCGCTGCAATACATTCACGGGATCGGCCAACATTATGCCAAGGAAATTTGCGGCAAGGTCGGCATCGCCGACAACCGCCGCGTCAGCGAATTGACTGACGCCGAAGTTCTCCAGATTCGCGAAGCGATCGACCGCGATTACACGGTTGAAGGCGATCTTCGCCGCCAGAGTTCGACCAATATCAAGCGCCTGATGGATCTCGGCTGCTATCGCGGCCTGCGCCACCGCAAGGGGCTGCCCGTTCGCGGCCAGCGCACCCACACCAATGCGCGCACCCGCAAGGGCCCGTCCAAGCCGATCGCCGGCAAGAAGCAAGCAACCAAGAAATAAGCTGAGAAACAGGAAGAGATCGCCGCGATGGCCAAGGAAGCAAAGCGCGTCAAAAAAAGCGAGCGCAAGAATATTGCCACCGGCGTCGTGCATGTGGCTGCGTCGTTCAATAACACGATGATCACCATAACCGACGCGCAGGGCAACGCCATTTCCTGGTCGAGCGCTGGCATGATGGGGTTCAAAGGCTCGCGCAAATCGACGCCTTACGCGGCCCAGGTCGCAGCCGAGGACGCCGGCCGAAAAGCCATGGAACATGGCATGCGCACGGTGGAGGTGAACGTATCGGGCCCAGGTTCGGGCCGCGAAAGCGCGCTGCGTGCGCTGCAGGCGGTCGGCTTCACGGTAACCTCGATCCGTGACGTTACCCCGATACCACATAACGGCTGCAGGCCGCCGAAGCGTCGGCGCGTCTAAATATTGTTGTTCGCGGCGCGGCATTCGCGCGCGCAAGGAAAACTCATGACGACTACGATCGAACGCAACTGGTTGGAACTCATCCGCCCCAAAAAGCCCGTCGTCGAGCCGGGTTTCGATCCCGCGCGTCGCGCTACGCTAGTGGCCGAGCCGCTGGAGCGAGGCTTCGGCATGACGCTTGGCAACGCATTGCGGCGAGTGCTGCTGTCGTCGTTGCAAGGCGCAGCAATCACAACGGTGCAGATCGACGGTGTTGTACACGAATTCTCGTCCATTAACGGCGTGCGTGAAGACGTCACTGACATCGTGCTCAACCTGAAGCAGGTCGCCATCCGCATGCGCGGAGAGGGCCCGAAGCGGGTGATGCTGAAGGCCGAGGGACCAGGGCCGGTGAAAGCCAGCGCGATCCAGACGGTTTCCGACATGGAAATTCTGAATCCGGATCATGTCATCTGCACGTTGGATGACGCCGCTTCGATCCGCATGGAGCTCACCATCAATAATGGCAAGGGTTATGTGCCAGCAGAACGCAATCGCCCGGACGACGCGCCGATCGGATTGATCGCCATCGACGCAATTTACTCTCCTGTCCGCCGCGTCGCCTATCGGATCGACAATACGCGCGAAGGTCAGGTGCTCGATTACGACAAGCTCGTGATCGAAGTGGAGACCAACGGCGCCATCCGCCCGGAAGACGCGATCGCCTATGCGGCGCGCATCCTGCAGGACCAATTGCAGGTGTTCATCACCTTCGAGGAGCCGAAGCAGAAGAAGGAGGGTATGGATAAGCCCGACCTTCCGTTCAATCCGGCGTTGCTCAAGAAGGTCGACGAACTCGAACTCTCAGTGCGTTCGGCCAATTGCTTGAAGAATGACAATATCGTCTACATCGGCGATCTCATTCAGAAGTCGGAAGGCGAGATGCTGCGTACGCCGAACTTTGGGCGCAAGTCGCTGAACGAGATCAAGGAAGTGCTGGCCGGTATGGGGCTCCATCTCGGCATGGCGGTCGAGAATTGGCCGCCGGATAATATCGAGGACTTGGCGAAGAAGTACGAAGATCAAATCTAGGGATTGGGTTCTGGGGATTGGGTGGTGGAGTTCTCTTCAACCCAATCCCCGATCCCCAATCTCCAATCCCGGGGAATACAATGCGTCACGGCGCCGGCAACAAGAAACTCAACCGAACCGCCAGCCATCGGCAGGCGATGTTCGCTAATATGGCGGCGGCTCTCGTCAAGCACGAGCAGATCGTGACGACGCTGCCGAAAGCCAAGGCGCTGCGTCCGGTGGTCGAGCGTCTGGTGACGCTTGCCAAGAAGGGCGATCTCGGCGCACGGCGTTTGGTCCTGTCGCGTATGCGCGACGAGACCCAAACTAAGAAGCTGTTCGACACGCTGGCTCCGCGTATGAAGAGCCGCGCTGGCGGCTACACCCGGGTGCTCAAGGCCGGCTTCCGCTACGGCGATAACGCCCCGCTTGCGGTGATCGAATTCGTCGACCGCGACGAGGACGCGCGCGGCAAGGACAGCGGCCCGCGCCCGGAAGCGATTTACACCGACGATTGAGTTCGCTGCGCCGGCGCCGCGAGCGCCATGTTTCTGCCCAGAGCCGGCGCCAAATCTTGCCCTTTAAAGCCAGGGCGGGATGTATGCTGATCACGCGCGCCAATCTCTTGAAGTCTCTCCCTTTTGTGGCGGCGCTTAGCGCCGCGTTCGCGGGAGGCGCAGTCGCCGGCCCAATCGCGCAGCGCGTCGGACTTGCGCCGGCGGTGCAACGCTCTGGGGAGGATGAACCTACGCTGCAGCTGGTGCAGTCCTCTCCCCTGCGGGTGCTCCCCAGCGGCCGCGGCGACGCGCAGCTCTCGTTTGCCCCTGTCGTCGAACGCGCGGGGCCGGCTGTAGTGAACGTCTACGCGCAGCGCGTGGTGCGTGCGATGTCGCGCGACCCGTTCTTTGGACGCTTTTCCGCGCCGCGGGTGGAGCAGTCGCTCGGCTCGGGCGTGATCGTGCGCGCCGACGGGATCATCGTCACAAACAACCACGTCATACAGGGCGCGCAGGCGTTGAAAGTGGTGCTCTCCGACCGGCGCGAGTTCGACGCCGAACTGGTGCTCGCCGACCCGCGCGTCGATCTTGCAGTGCTGCGCATCCGTGAAGACGGCCTGCCCACGCTGCCGTTCGCGGACAATCACAACACTCAAGTCGGCGATCTGGTGCTCGCGATTGGCAATCCATATGGCCTTGAGCGGACCGTCACGAGCGGCATCATCTCCGCGCTCGCCCGTACTGAAGTCGGCGTCAGCGACTATGCCTTTTTCATCCAGACTGACGCAGCTGTGAACCGCGGCAATTCCGGGGGCGCGCTGGTTGATATGTCCGGAGCGCTGGTCGGCATCAACAGCGCCATTTTTTCAGAGGGCGGAGGCTCCAACGGCATCGGCTTCGCTATTCCTTCCGAGATGGTGCGCCGGGTGGTGGAATCGGCGGTGTCCGGCGGTCGCCGCGTGGTGCGGCCATGGCTTGGCGCGCGCGTGCAGGTGGTGACGCAAGAACTTGCCAACTCGCTCGGCTTGTCCCGCCCAGAGGGCGTCCTTGTCACCGGCCTCTACCCGCGCTCGGCCGGCGAGCGCGCGGGATTGCGGGAGGGCGATATCATCTTGTCGGTTGGCGGCACCGAGGTTCGCGACGAGGGTGGCGTTCGCTATCAATTCGCAACCCAGCGACCGGGCTCACGGGTTCCAGTGTTGGTGCTGCGCAATGGGCGGCGCATCACGCTCAACGCCAACGCCGAGGCGCCTCCTGGCGGCGCCCCCGAAGCGCGTGAGTTGGAAGGCCGCCACCCGCTTTCGGGCGCGCGCGTGGTGACGCTGACCCCGGCCACCGCCGAAGATGCAGGGCTCGATCCGTTCGCAGACGGCGTGTTCATCCAGGCGCTGGATCGCGGCGGCGTCGCCGCACGCATCGGCTTCCGGCCAGGCGACATTATTGACGAGATCAACGGCCAACCGGTGCGCGACGCCGCTCAGCTCGATCGCGCGATGATGCAGGCGCGCTCCTGGGTGATCGGGATCGAGCGCAACGGGCAACGCGCCGAGATAAGGTTCTAAACCGAACTATTTGGTCAATTTCGCCGGCCACAGCATGCGTTGGAACGCTCCGTCTCGGTCCAACATGAGGTGTTTGAGCGCGCCGAGCACGTGCAGCGCCAGGGTGAAGAAGATGAGGACGCGGCCGACCAGATGGGCTGTCTCCGCAGCCTCGTGGATGTCGTTGTTGCGTTCGGCAAACGGGCTCGGCAGCGAGAACAGCTCGAAGGCGTTGATGGCGCGTCCCCCGCTCCACACCGCGAGTGGACCGCTGATCAGCTGAATGAGCAGGCCAAGCAAGAGCAGGTTTTGCACGACTGAGGATAGGGTGTTCAGCCATGGCGCTTGCTTCGGCTTGGCTGGTTGGACCTGGGAATAGTGCAGCGCGATGCGCGCCGCGAAGAACACGAACAAGGTCGCGCCGATGGAGATGTGTAGCCCCATCAAGGCGCCGCGCGCAGCTTTATCGTTGGCCTGTTCGGCAAGTCCCGCTTGGAAGCCGGTAATGAACATCGCAATCACGCCGAAAGCCGCGATCCAATGCAGGGCGATGGCGCCCCAGCCGTAAGATTCCTTGGTGTTTGCTAAACTCATCGCTCGTCCCTCCGCCTACTATGATGGCGGCAGCGGGGATGGTCGGCAAGTTCTCGGTTGCGCCACCAAAGCGCGGGGCTCTACGTAACGCGACGGCGTCACCGCAGTGGAGGCGCCATTGGGGAAGAGGCGCTCCCTGCCGCGATGGCCCGCCTGGCCCGCTCACACAGGCAAAGGGCGCATGTGACCTCCCGGAGGATCAATCTGGCCATGTCAAACGCCATAGTTTCAGTTTTGGGTTAACGCCCTAGCCCGCCATATTGTTATGCTGCGCCTATGTCGGATCTGTTCCAAGCCGCCGGCCTTGATCAAGGCGCGCCCGCGCCGCTGGCGGAGCGTCTGCGCCCGCGGAGATTAAGCGAGGTCGTCGGCCAGGATCATTTGCTCAAGCCCGAGGGGCCCATTGGGCGCATGGTGGCCCAGAGACGGCTCTCATCCATGGTGCTGTGGGGGCCGCCGGGGGTTGGCAAGACCACGATCGCGCGTTTGCTGGCGGAGGAAACCGGGCTCGAGTTTCAACAAATCAGCGCGGTCTTCTCCGGCGTCGCCGATCTGAAGAAGGCGTTTGAGATCGCCAAAGGCAGGCGCGCCTCGGGCAAGGGGACGCTGCTGTTCGTCGATGAAATCCACCGCTTCAATCGTGCGCAGCAAGACGGGTTTTTGCCCTACGTGGAGCAAGGTGTTGTGACCCTCGTCGGCGCAACCACGGAGAACCCAAGCTTCGAGATCAACGCCGCGCTGCTCTCTCGCGCGCAAGTGTTTGTACTGAAGCGGCTCGACGATGCGGCGCTGGAATTATTGCTGCAGCGCGCCGAGGCGTTGCTTACCCGCAAGCTTCCGCTCGACGGTGACGCGCGCGTCGCACTCTGCAATCTCGCCGATGGCGACGGGCGCTATCTGCTGACGCTCAGTGAAGAACTCTTCGCGCTGCATCCTAAGGCGGCGTTCGATCCCAAGGCGCTCGGCGAACTCTTGCAGAAGCGCGCGCCCGCTTACGACAAGGACCGCGAAGAGCATTACAATCTCATCTCGGCATTGCACAAAAGCATACGCGGCTCCGATCCCGATGCAGCACTCTATTGGTTGGCGCGCATGGTCGCCGGGGGCGAGGATTTGTTGTTCATCGCTCGTCGGCTGGTGCGCGCGGCGGCGGAGGATATCGGCCTTGCCGACCCCACCGCGCTCCTGATCGCCAACGCCGCCAAGGACGCGGTGCATTTTATCGGGCCGCCTGAAGCGGAGTTGCACCTGGCGCAAGCAGTGCTTCATCTCGCCACCGCGCCGAAATCCAACGCTGCCTATGTGGCATGGAAGCAAGCGAAACGCGCAGCGGAGGAAACCGGTGCGCTCGGGCCGCCCATGCACATCCGCAACGCGCCGACTAAGCTGATGAAGGAACTGGGGTACGGTTCGGGCTATCAATATGACCACGATGCTGAAGGCGGATTCTCAGGCCAGAATTATTTTCCCGATGAGATGAAGCGTCGAGTTTTCTATGCTCCCGACGGTCGGGGCAGAGAAGGCGTTATTCGCGAACGCCTGGAACATTGGGCGAAGCTAAGGGCTGAGCAGGATGAGTGATCGCGATCAGGACGCCATCTCAATCGTGGGTGACCCCCGCAGCTTCCTCCTCCACGAAGATGTACACCTCCTGGTCTTCAACAAGCCCGCCGGACTCGCCGTGCAGGGGGGCTCGGGTGTTTCGCAAAGCCTGGAGCACCTGCTCGCCGCCTTCGCCAAGTCAAACGGAAAGCGCCCACGCCTGGTTCACCGGCTCGACCGCGATACTTCCGGCGTGCTCATAGCCGCTCGAACCAAGCCGGCGGCAGCGTCTTTATCGGCGGCGTTCGCTGGACGCGAAGCGGCGAAGACCTATCTCGCCATCGTCTGCGGCGGCGCGCCCAAGCCGGACGCGGGAGAGATCGCGTTAGCGCTGCGGAAATCTTCTCGCCATGGGCTCGATATCATGGAAGTTTCCCCGAACGGCCAAGCAGCGCTCACCCGCTATCGTACACTCGCGGCGACCCCGGAGGCGGGGTTGCTGGAATTGCGCCCAGAGACGGGGCGCATGCACCAATTGCGGGTTCATCTCGCCGCGATTGGCCGCCCGATTGCCGGCGACGATAAATATGGCGGCCTGTTCAATTTGGCTGGGGCTGCGATTCCGCGCCTGATGCTGCATGCAGCGGCGCTGGAAATTCCCCATCCAGGGGGTGGAAGGCGGCAATATTCAGCGTCTGTACCCGCTGATTTCGGGGGCACGCTAAAAAACCTGGGTCTCGGCGAGGCGCCGGCCGGACAAGTCTGCTATGGTGGCGCTGAGGGAAAATGAACCGAGGGCCCGCCATGTTCCGCCATGCTTTTCTAATAACCGCCATCGTCGCTTTGGCCGCGTGCGCCAGTTCGCCCGCTTATAGTCCCGCCGCGAGCCAAGGCGCTGCTGGCTATTCGGATACGCCGATCGAATCTAACCGCTATTTCGTCACCTATCGCGCTGAGGGCGCCGCTGACGCGCAGCTGCTGCAGGACTTCGCACTGCTCCGGGCGGCGGAGCTGACGGTGCAACACGGACGCGACTGGTTTTGGGTCGATCGCCGCAATGTGGACGAGCAGGCTGCGCGCGGCGGCGGCCCTTCGATCGGCATCGGCGTTGGCGGGGGCAATTGGGGCAGGCGCTCGGGCGTAAGCGTGGGCGTTGGCGTCAATCTTCCCATTGGTACTCCAGCGGGAGTGCAGGCGCGCTCGGCGACATTGGAGATACGCCTCGGCGAAGGCGTCAAACCCGACGATCCGAATGCTTATGACGCGCATGCGTTGATCGCCAATCTGCGGGCGAGGCTGCTCCCGCCGCAATGACCAATCTCCTGCTCGTCGCGTTGGGCGGCGCGCTGGGTTCGGCTGCACGCTACGTAGTCGGCCTCGCCGCAGCGCGGGCTTGGGGCGTCGATTTTCCGTGGGGCACATTGCTCGTGAACGTGCTCGGCGGCTTCGCCATGGGCGTGCTTGCCGCGCGTGTCGGCCCGGCGCAGGAGCATCTGCGGTTGGCGCTTGGCGTGGGGCTGCTGGGCGGTTTCACCACCTTTTCGGCGTTTTCCCTTGAGACGCTGCGGCTCATGGAAGAAGCGCCCAGTCAGGCTCTGTGGTATGTTCTAGGTTCGGTCGCGCTCTCGTTGGGCGCCTGCTGGCTTGGGTTGTTTCTGGGGCGTTTATGAAGGCGGTGCAGTCCGTCGCGGTGGACAAAGACGACGGCGTAACCCGGATCGACCGCTGGTTTCGCCGCCGCTACCCGTTTTTGACCCAAGGCCAGGTCGAAAAGCTGATCCGCACCGGGCAGGTTCGGGTCGATGGCGCACGTGTTAAAGCATCCGATCGGGTTGAGCCGGGTCAGATTGTACGCGTGCCGCCGCTACCGGACGCCGCCGAACGATTGCCGCCCGGAATGAGCGGCAAGGACGCTGACTTTGTGCGTTCGCTGGTGATCCACAAGGACGCCGACGTGATCGTGCTGAACAAGCCGGCGGGCCTTGCTGTGCAGGGCGGCTCCAAGACGGTGCGCCACGTCGATGGCATGCTCGATGGCTTGAAATTCGACTCTGAGAAGAAGCCGAAGCTGGTGCATCGGCTCGACCGCGATACTTCAGGCTGCCTGGTGCTGGCGCGCCATCCGCGCGCTGCGGCGTTCCTCGGCGAAGCGTTCCGTGACCGCGACACCGACAAGATCTATTGGGCCATCGTGCTGGGCGCACCGCGGCCGAGAATTGGCGAATTGCGCAGCTGGATGCGTAAGGCGCCGGGAATGCACGAGGCCGACCGCGAGATGATGCAATCGTGCGTCCAAGCCGACGAAGGCGCCGTGCATGCGATCACGCAATACGTGGTGCTGGAAGAGGCCGCGCAGAGCGCTTCCTGGGTGGCGCTGCGTCCCGTCACCGGGCGCACGCACCAATTGCGCTTCCACATGGCCGAGCTGGGTCACGCTATTGCCGGCGATCCGAAATACCGCTGCGACCGGGACACTCCGAACGGCCTCGATGAAATGTTGCTGCTGCATGCACGTGCATTGCGTCTGCCCCATCCATCCGGCGGCAAACTGGAAATTGTGGCGCCCATGCCCGCGCACATGCAGGCCGCGTTCGAGATGCTCGGCTTCGAGGAACGTGAAGCGCGCGATCCGTTCAAACCGTTCGAGGCAGCGCGATGAGACGCCCGCCATCGGAAATCTCGCCGGTGGTCAACGCCAGCCGAGAATTGCTCGCCGGCGGCGACGCTGTGGGTGCGGGTCGGCTGCTTGGGCCGGTGTTTGAGCGGGCAAAATCAGATCCCGATATCCTGCATTTGATGGGCTCCATTCGCAAAGCCGAAGGCAAACTCGATGAGGCCGAACGTCACTATCGCGCCGCAATCTCGCATGCTCTGAGCGAGGGCACGTACTACAACGACCTCGGCTTGGTGCTGCAGGCGCGTGGCGCTTTTGAAGAGGCCGTAAAGGTCTTTCGAGCAGCGCTTGCGCTGATGCCCTACGCCGCGCCCGTGCGTGTCAATTTGACCCGGTGTCATATGGCGGCTGGCGACTTGGCACAAGCCGAGCAGGAGGCGCGCGCCTATGTCGCCGCCGAGCCGAGTGCCGAATCCTGGACCATGCTGCACCAGGTGCAGCGCGCGCAGGAGCGCCACGAGGATGCGCTCGAGTCGGCTGCGACGGCGCTGAAAATCGCGCCGAAGCTGCGCGGAGTACGCTACAATTACGCTGTCGCGCTCGATCGCGTCGGTCGCGGCGGGGAGGCGCTTGAATATTACGAGCGTCTGGCGCGTCAGGACCTCGACACCCCCGAACTCGCTATCAATCTCGTGCGCGCGCTTTATGCGGCAGGCCGCCAGCCCGACGCCGAAACCGCTGCCGAGGAGGCGATCAAGCTCTGGCCGGGATCGGTTTCGTTACATGCGACCTTGGCGCGCATGCGGTTCCTTCGCGGCGAGGGCGATAAATGTGTGGCTTTCGTGGAAGCCGAGATCGCGCGCCGCCCGCGCGATCTGCAGTTACGCCTGGCCTGTGCGGATGCGCTGCACCGCGCCAGATTGCTTCCTCAGGCGCTGAAGGTGCTGGACGAGGCGTTGAAACTGGCGCCCGATGCGCCCGCGCTGCTGACCGCTCTTGGCATCGTTCTCGATGAGCTCGATCGCCCGCGTGACGGGCTGAAGGCGTTGCGGCGGGTCTGCGCGATTGCTCCGGAGGCGCGCGCTGGCCGGCGCAATCTTCTTTCTACGTTGCTGCGCGCGGGGCTTGCCGATGAGGCGCTCGCCACCACACGCGCGCTGCGGGCGGATGAACCTCACGAACAATATCTGATCGCCTGCGAGACAACCGCGTTACGGCTCATGGGCGATCCCCAGTATCGCTATTGGTGCGACTTCGAGCGCCTGGTGCGATGCTATGAATTGCCTGCGCCGCAGGGTTTTTTCACCATTGAGAACTTCAACGCCGCGTTGGCGGAGGTGTTGCGTGGGCAGCACAGGATCAACGCCCACCAGCTCGACCAGCATATTCACAACGGCGCGCAAACGGGGCGCAGTTTGCTGGGATTGAACGAGCGTCACTTGCGCGCCTTCATCGCCGCCTCCGACGCGGCGGTGCGCGACTATATCGGTCGCCTGCGCGCCAGCTCTAACGACGCAATCGGGCAGCGCAAACGCGACAATTATCGTTATACGGGGCTTTGGTCGGTGCGGCTCACCCATGAAGGCTGGCAGCCGAACCATGTGCATGACCGCGGTTGGATCAGTTCGGCTTATTACGTGGCGGCGTCAGCAAGCGAGAAAGCGCCTGAGCACGCGGGCTGGTTGAAGCTGGGCGAACCGAACCGCCCGATCGCGGGGTGTGCGCCGGAAAAATTCATTGAGCCGAAGCCCGGTATGCTCGTGCTGTTTCCCTCCTACATGTGGCATGGAACTGTTCCCTTCTCCGGCACGGAGCGGCTCAGCGCCGCGTTCGACGTGCTTCCGGCCTGAGCTGCGACAGTGATCCATCACTCGCAGACACCCCACCTTCGTCATTCCGGGGCGGCTCTAGGCCGAACCCGGAACCCAGGGGCAAACACACAGCTTGAAGCCCCTAGGTTCCGGGTTCTTCGCTGCGCGAAGCCCCGGAATGACGGAGAGAGAGCGATACCGTGCGAACGCGATGAGTACGCGCTCAGCGCTGTCGACATGGGTTTTGCAGCGTGACCACGCACCGCAACGTCAAACGATTCTACGCGGTCGCTTCAGTTTCCCAAGATGGGTACGGCGTTCTGCTGGACGCACGCACGCTGAGGACGCCTGCGGGAAATGTGTTCCGTGCGCCGAACAAGGCGCTCGCGACCGCGGTCGCCGCGGAGTGGCAGGCGCAAGGCGTTTCGATTGCGCCCGCGGCGATGCCGCTGACTCAATTAGCGTTCGCTGCACTCGACGTCGGAGCGGCGGCGCGTGCGGAGCGTATCGCTTACGTGTGTAAATTTGCCGAGACCGATCTCTGCTGCCACCGCGCCGAGGCGCCAGCGGAGCTTGTGGTGCGGCAGAGCGCGACATGGGACCCGCTGGTAGATTGGGGGGTGAGAGCGCTCGGGGTTCGGCTCAAAGTCGTGGCCGGCGTGCTTCCAGCGGCGGCTGATGCCGGCGCGCTAACCGCGCTTACGGCCCATGCTGAGAGGCTCGACGACTTCCGCCTCGCCGCGCTCGCACATGCCGCCGGACTGACGGGTTCGGCGCTTGTCGCGTTTGCGCTGGTCCGCGGGGAGATCGACGCGGAAGCGACGTTTGCCGCCGCAGCGCTGGATGAGCTTTGGAGCTTGGAGCATTGGGGCGAGGATGAGGAGGCGCGGGGGAAGTTGGCGCAGCTGAGGCGAAATATCGAGGCTGTCGCTGCGCTTGTCCAAGTCTTGTCAACTTGACCTGCTTGCGCCATCGGTTCGCGAGGACCCGGTATCGCGGTCGTGGGATTGAAGGAGCCTAAGCGTAAATGACGGACGCCGCCCTCCTCGAAAAAGCACACCACCTGCTAGTGGGTGGCAAGGTGTCCGCCGCCGATGCGTTGCTGCAGAAGCGTTGGCCGGTCGGCCTTAATGCGCCCGCCAAGGCGCTTCATTTGTTTGGGATTGTGCGTCAGGCGCAAGGTAGGGCCAAAGATGCGGAGCACTATTTCCGGAATGCGCTTGCCAATTCGGCCAACGTGGCCGCCGACGACGCAGAAGTGCTGAACAATTTGGGTGGGCTGTATCTTTCCGCAGGGGCGCTGGATGCTGCGCGTCAGTGCTTCGCGGAGGCTTTGAAACGAGACGCGAGTTTGCGCGCCGCACGGCTGAACCTGGCGCGCGCTGCAATCGCGCTGCGTGATCCCTGCGCGGCCGAGGCGGCGATGTTGCCGCTCACGAGGAGCGAGCGTAGTTCGGAGGTGCTCGGCGCCCTCGCCACCTCCCTCATGGATCAACATCGCAACCACGAAGCGCTAGCGGTGGCCGACGAGGCGTTGGCGCTAGCTCCCGATGCCAGTAACTTACGCGAAGCGAGGGCGGAATTGTTGCTGCGTCTGGGAGAGCAAGATAAGGCGCTCGCTTGCAGAAAGGTGTTGGCGGAGCAAGATGGACCTGGGCAGTCGCGCGCGATCCACAATTATGCGGCAACGCTCAACCATTGTGGGCAAATCGATCGCGCCATAGCAGTGCTCGATCAAGCTGTGCGCGAGCGTCGACGCGATGCGCTTCTCCACTCTTTGCTCGCGAAATATCGTTGGTTGCATGGCGATGACAATTTCGCCGGACCGATGCTTGACGTGTTGACGCAAGCGCCAGACGACTTGGAGATGCTTGTTGCATGTGCAGACCTTCTGGAAATGGCAGGCAAAGCCGAGCAAGCGCATGACTTGGTGCAGGAGGGGCTGCATCGCGCACCGAATGCGGGCCCGCTCCTGCGTACGCTCGGTGTGCTGTCGATGGAGCGCGGAGATGTTGCGGAGGCGATCGAGGCTTTCACGCGGGCCTACGCGCAGACCCCAAGCGAGTCGGTCGCCACGCTGCTCGCGAACGCATTGTTACGCGCCGGCGACGCAAGAGCGGCCTCACCGCTGATCGCGCTCGGACTGCAGCAGGCGCGCCGCGGCCAAGCGTGGCTCGCGCTTGATATGCTGGAACAGCGCATCTCTGGAAAAATGGACGTCGAGCGGGAAGTTGAGGCGTTGGTCACGGTGATCGACCTTGCGCCGCCTGCCGGATGGTCTTCGATAGAGGCCTTCAATCGCGATCTCGCTGAGCGCCTCGACGCGCTGCACTTTGGCGCGGCGCACCCCCTCGATCAGAGCCTGCGTGAGGGCACGCAGCGCGACGTGTTGTGGATCAAGGACGAATTGGTGCAGGCGTTCCTGGCCCTTGCCAAAGAAGCTGTTCGCGCGCGCGTGTCGGTGATGCCTAACGCGCCGCAGCATCCGTTTTTCGGTCGCCGGCGTCGTGATGTGGTGTTCAGCGGCGCCTGGTCAGTGCGGCTACGCGCCGAGGGCCATCACATTAATCACATCCATAGCGCGGGTTGGATCAGCTCGGCCTATTATGTGCGTCTGCCGCCGATGGCCCCCGCCGATGCACCCCATGCTGGCTGGTTGAAATTTGGCGAACCGCGGCTGCCGGTTCCTGGTTGCGGACCGGTCAAATGGGTGGAGCCCAAGCCCGGCAGGCTTGTATTGTTTCCATCGTATTTGTGGCACGGCACCGCGCCGTTTAGCGCCGGCGATCGACTCACGGTTGCGTTCGACATCGTGCCCATTTGAGGAACTCGACTAGCCGCCGCCGAGCGCGGACTTTACGAGCCTGATAAAGGTGTGCGTGCCGAAGCAATAGATATTGCGCGGCCGGTGACGGGCGATCTCAGTGGCGAGCGCATCGCGAAGGCCGGCCCGATCCTCATAGTGAAGGCGCGCGCAGATTTTTTCGGGACGACTCTCGGCCTGCTCATAATGCAGATAGCCGCGCTTTCCGAGCAGCACGATCTCCTGAGCTGCGGCTGGCTGTGCATCGACGAAAGCGGCAAGTCGGGCGCGGTCCTTGTCGTCGGGAAGCGAGTACACGATGAGCGTCTTCCCGCCGGCAAAGGTGCGTTGAAACCAATCCCGATCGAGTGAGTCCAAGCTGATCAACGCATCGTAGATGATGTCGACGCCGTGAAACGTGAATTTCCCCCAGGCCGCCGACACCGCGTCGACGCCAATCGCCAATAATTGCGAGTCATCGACTGACGTCAACGTCGCCACGGCCTGGCGCGCGAGGCGATCATCGAGCGCGAGCCAGCGCGGCGCACCCTCGCGCGCCGGCAGGTCGTTTTCGCCCAGCAGCCTGAAGCGCTCACTCAGTCCGCATGCTTCCAGCTGGCCAAGCGCCTGGTTGGAAGCGATGGTGACCTTGCTCGCGTGTGCAGTCGCCAGCTTCGCCGCGGCGATGTCGCATATGGTCGGCCCTAGGTGGCTAGGGTGTTCGAACAAGATCGAGGTGATGATTGCAATTTCCGCGGGCAGCACACCCACTTCGTCATGAGCAGCGCCGCGCCCGGTTTCCAGCACAAGCCAGTCGGTGTCGGATCGCTTGAACCAGGCCAGCGCGATCAACAGGAAAATGCCGAAGGGCGATAGATAGGCCGACCCCGTCAAGCCACGCTCGGCCTCCAGAAGCGCTGGCTTGAGCGTGTCGTAGATATCGACGAATTCCGCGCGCGTAATCTCCGCGCCGTTGATTTTCATGCGATCGGTGTGCTCGAATTCTTCGGGCGAGACGAACAAGGCGATCTTGGCCTGCGGCCCGGCGAGGTGTTGGAGGTAGTGGGCGATCAGGCGGCTGGTGGTGCCCTTTCCCTTGCTGCCGGTGATCTTCACGACGCGCGCGGGATCAGGCAGCAGGTCGAGCTTACGCGCGACGCTCAAGATTACGTCGGGGTCCTTGAACGCGCGGTCGAGCAGCCCCGCGACGGCGGCGCGGTTGGCCATGTAGCCGGCGTACATCGCGTCCAGCGCTTGCTGATATGCGGCGTCAATGTTCATGGGCTAGCGACAGATACCTGCCAGACATTTGTTTCGGGCGGCTTACGCCATAGTATTTCCGAGGTCGCGCAGTTTTTTGACACGTTCGGGGCCCATAAACCTAACTCATTGTGATCCTGGGTCCCGGACTGAATGCTGCACATTCATGCGGGAATGGGTGAATGGCAGCTTTGGAATTTTAGATCCTGGGCGTCAGTTCGTATGACGCAATTTCAGGTGCGCCGCGGGCGCGTCAAGGGATTGTGAGCGAGCAATGAGTATGTGGCGCGTGCCCTATCCCAAATTCGGCGCCGGGCCAGGGTTGGTGCGCGTGTTTAGCGTCGCGCGTAGACTCGGCGTCGATCTGGGTGAATTCAGCTCGGGCAGCGTGGTGGTTGTGGGTTCCAACGGCAAGGGATCGACGGCGTCCATGTGCGCGGCGCTCCTGCAACAAACAGGCGCCCCGACCGGCCTGTTCACCTCACCGCACTTGCTGCGGCTCAATGAGCGCTTCCGGATCGACGGAAACGACGTCGAGGACAATGAATTGGAGCATCATTGGCGACGGGTCGAGGAGGCAACACGAGCCGCTGGCGTCGAACGGAGCTTGGGAGGCTTCGAGTTTCTGTTCTTGATCGCCGCAGATTGGTTCGCTGCGCGAGGATGCAGATACATTGTGTGGGAGGCGGGCATCGGCGGGCGCCTCGATCCGGTGCGGGCGGTGAAAGCGCAACGCATGGGACTGACGGCGCTCGATTGGGAGCACACCGAATTGCTCGGCGCCACTTTGACGGAGATCGCCTGCGACAAGGCTGAAGCCGCGCCGGTTGGCGGCAAACTCTATCTTGGCGATATTGAGCAAGATGTCGCGAACGCCCTGGATGCGCACTGTCGCAAGCGCGCGGTCAGCGTCATGCGCTTGCCGCCCCTGGCCGATTGCGACCCGCCGCTTGCCGGGGTGTTTCAACGCAGCAACGCCGCCTTGGCTGTGGCGCTCGCGGCGGACGCCGCACCGCTTTCGCGCGCCCAGGTGCAGGCGGGCTTGGCGGCGACGCGATGGCCGGGCAGGTTGGAGATCGTCAGCGCCGACCCCTTCACAATCATCGATGTCGGGCACACGCCGCGCGCGGTGGCCGCCGCGCTCGCCGGGTTTGAGGTCATGCGCGGAGAGCGCCCGGCCGTGCTGGTTTGCGGCGCCTCCGCCGACAAGGATGTGGCCGCCATCATCGGGGCGTTGTCGCGGCGCTTTGAAACCATAATTTGCGCCGCCGCATTCCATAAGGGAGCGCCAGCCGCAGAGGTCGCCGCGATCGCCGCCGGCGTCAATCCAGGCGCCGAAATCGTGGTCGCTGAGGATATCGTCGACGCACGGCGCATCGCTGAATCCAAGGCGCGCGATCGGGCCGGGGCGATCTATGTCGCCGGCGGCCTGTTCTTGACGGCCGAGTACAAGGCGACGCTGAGCGGCTTTGACCCTGGGCGCCTGGCGTTTTTCTGAGGCGGCCACGTTTATAATCAACGGGTTAAGCGCCAGCCGTACTGCGCGAAAGCGGTGTCCAAGCCGGCGTAAGGCGGGTTACAAGGGCGTCAGGGGAGCCCATGCCCAGAACCCTGTTTGAGCACCTGTCGCCAGATACCGGCGCCAAGCGCATCCTGTCGCTCGACGGCGGCGGGGTGAAAGGCGCGCTTACGCTTGGCATGCTCAAGCCGCTGGAGGCGGAGCTGCGTCGCCGCGCAGGCGCGCCCGACCTGCGCTTGTGCGACTATTACGATCTGATCGGCGGCACTTCGACCGGAGCGATAATCGCGACCGGACTGGCCCTCGGCCTCAGCGTCGATGAACTCGTCGACCTCTATCTGCGCATAGGGCCTGAGGTGTTTGGGCGCAGTTCAGGCGATGGCGTGTTCCTGCAGTCGAAATTCGACTCACGGAAATTGCGGCGGGCGTTGCAAACGGTAATGGCCAACAAGACGCTGGGCTCGGAAGACCTCAAGACCGGGTTGGCGATCCACGCCAAGCGGATCGACACCGGTTCGGCGTGGGTGATCACCAACCACCCGCTCGGCGCCTATTACGATCCGCCCGCTGGCGGGGGCGTCTATCCCAACAAGCGCTATCGCCTGGTTGATCTGGTGCTCGCCAGCGCGGCAGCGCCGACGTTCTTCGACGAGGTGGTGATTGATGTTGAGTTCGATGAGAAGCGCCGTCCGATCCAGAAGGGCTATTTCATCGACGGCGCGGTGAGCGCCAACAACAATCCCAGTATGCAATTGCTGCTGCTGGCGCTGGAGCCGGCCTACAAATTCGGCTGGGCTTCAGGCGCCGACAAATTGATGATGACCTCATGCGGCACGGGTGCGCGGCGTCCGCAGGTGAACGGGCGCGCCTATCGCGGCCTACCGCCTGGCTTGCGCGGCGTGCATGCGTTGCGGGCGATGATTTATGACAGCCAGGTGCAGGGCATCGCCATGCTGCAAGCGCTGTCGGCGC
>CADEEA010000065.1 GCA_902826245.1 uncultured Alphaproteobacteria bacterium
CTCCGGGCTTGCCATTCTCGGCTTCGTCGATGGGCTGCTGGCTTATTCCCGCGTTAAGCGGGCGGTGGCGGCGAGCGTCAAAGCCATCCTCGATGCGAAACCAGACTCCGTCGTGCTGATCGATTCCTGGGGCTTCACCTTGCGCGTAGCGCAGGGCGTGCGCGCGGCGGCGCCGGGGATCAAGCTGGTGAAGTACATTGGACCGCAAGTGTGGGCGACGCGGCCGGGGCGCGCGAAAACGCTGGCGGCGAGCGTCGATCACCTCATTTGCATCCACGATTTCGAGGTTCCGTTTTACCAGCCATTCGGCTTGCCCTGCACCGTGTGCGGACACCCAGCGTTGGGGCGCTTCAAACCAGGCAACGGTGCGGCGCTACGTGAACGCTTTGGCATTGCTTCCGCGGACCAAGTTCTACTCGTACTTCCGGGCAGTCGTGTTAGCGAAATACGACGTGTCGGGCCGAACCTGTGGCGCGCAGCGGAGGCGTTGCAACGAAAGCGGCCGCACTTGCATTTGATGGTGGTCGCCGCGCAAAGCGTGAAGGAAGCAGTGCTGGCTCAGGTCCCGCGCTCTGCACACATTGTAGATGAAAGCGAAAAGGAAGACGCCTTCGCCGCCGCCGGTGTTGCGCTCGCGGCCTCGGGCACGGTGACCACGGAAGTAGCGCTGCAAGGGACGCCGCTGGTGATCGGCTACAAGCTTGGCTGGATTACCTGGGCGGCGGCGCGCGCTTTCTTGTTCAAATCGAAATACGCGACGCTAATGAACGTCGCCGCGGATTCGGAAGTGGCGCCGGAGTTTATTCAGACGCGCTTTACCGCGGCGGACGTCGCCGCCGCCGCAGCGCGCCTGCTCGATGACGATGCGGCCCGCAATGAACAAGTCCGCCGTCAGAATGAGGCCCTTGCGCTCATGGGACGCGGCGGACGTCCTGCAGCGGAAATCGCGGCGGAGGCGGTGTTGGACGCGCTGACGACGGACTACCCCCGACGCCCGACCGGCACATAATCGCGTTTGGGCGCGCCAGTATAGACTTGGCGCGGGCGGCCGATTTTCTGGCTGGAATCTTCCATCATCTCGGTCCATTGCGCGATCCAGCCCACGGTGCGCGCTACCGCGAACAGTACGGTGAACATCGAGGTCGGAAAGCCCATCGCGCGCAGCGTGATGCCGGAATAGAAATCAATATTGGGATAGAGTTTGCGCGAGACGAAATACTCGTCATTGAGCGCGATTTTCTCCAACTCCATCGCTACCTTGAGCAACGGATTGTCCTCAGCGCCCACTTCCTTCAGCACCTGGTGGCACAGCTTTTCCATCGCCTTGGCCCGTGGATCGTAATTCTTATAGACGCGGTGGCCGAAGCCCATCAGTCGGACATCGGAATCCTTCTGCTTCACCCTGGCGATGAAGTCGGGGATATTTTCTGGTTTGCCGATGTCCATCAGCATTTTGAGCGCGGCCTCGTTGGCGCCGCCATGAGCCGGGCCCCACAGGCACGCGATGCCTGAAGCGATGCAGGCAAACGGATTGGCGCCGGAGGAGCCCGCAAGACGCACCGTCGAGGTCGAAGCGTTCTGCTCGTGATCGGCGTGCAAAATCATGAATACATCGAGCGCACGCGCCAGCACTGGGTTGATTTTGTAGTCCTCGGCGGGCACCGCAAAACACATACGCAAGAAGTTTGAGGGATAGTCGAACTCGTTGCGCGGAGAAACAAACGGCTGCCCAATCGAATATTTGAACGCGCGCGCCGCCAAAGTCGGCATTTTGGCGATCAGCCGATGGCTTGCAATCGTGCGCTGCTTCTCATCATCGATGTCGGTGCTGTCGTGATAGAAGGCTGAAAGCGCGCCAACCGTGCCCACCATGATCGCCATAGGATGCGCATCGCGTCGGAAGCCCTCGAAGAAGCGGTCAAACTGCGCGTGCAGCATGGTGTGATAGGTGATGTCCTTCACGAAGCGTCGGTATTCGGTCTCGGTCGGCAGCTCGCCATTGGCGAGCAGATAGCAGACTTCGAGAAAGGTCGATTGCTCGGCCAGTTCGAGAATCGAATAGCCGCGATAAAGGCAAACGCCTTCCTCGCCATCGATGAACGTGATTTGGCTTTCGCAGCTGCCGGTGGAAGTGAAACCCGGATCGTAAGTGAAGGCGCCGGTCTGCCCATAGAGTTTGCGAATATCGATCACGTCGGGGCCGACCGAGCCGCCATAGACGGGCAATTCGATCTGCTTGTTATCGTAGATGAGCGTCGCCGGCGATTTTTTCGTGAGCTTGCTGTGCATGGCTCTACCCCGTCTGATCCTTCAAGCGCGCGAGCGCTTCTTCGCGCCCGAGCAGTTCCAAAGTCTGGCCCAGGTCGGGCGCAGGCGCACCGCCTGTTAGCGCGGCGCGCAAGCCCGGTCCGATCTGGCCCATACCAACGCCCTCGTCGGTAGCGAAAGCCTTAAGGGACATGCCAAGCGCGGCGTTTTCCCAGGTCGCTCCGGCTAAATGGGCCGACAAACGCGTCAATCTCTCTCTCATATCTGATGTAAGCAGCTTTTGTGCAGCCTCCGTGAACGGCAAAGGGCGGGTCGCGGCCAAAAATTGTATGCCGTCTGCCAGTTCCGCGACCGTTTTTGCTCGTTTTTTGAGCACGCGAACGGCGGCCGTGACGCGCGATCGTGCCGCATCCGGAACGCTCCAATCGCGGTGCACGGCGATAAAATCCAAGGTCAGGCGCTCCACGCGATCGTCATCAGCGTCTTTCAGGAAATGCGCGTTGACGGAGTCGAGTTTTGCAAAATCGAGCCGCGCCGGCCCGCGGCCGATCTGGGTCAGGTCGAATTGCGCGATCGCTTGTTCCTTGCTCAAGGTGTTGTCGTGGCCGGGGCTCCAACCGAGGCGCATCAGATAGGCGTTCATCGCTTCGGGCAAATAGCCCATGTCGCGCCATTCGTGCACGGCGAGCGAGCCGTGGCGTTTGGAGAGTTTCTTGCCGTCTTCGCCGTGGATCAGCGGCACATGCGCGAATAGGGGAGGCGTCCAACCCATGGCATGGAAGATCGGAATTTGGCGGGCGGCGTTAGTAAGGTGGTCGTCGCCGCGGATCACGTGCGTGACGCCCATATCGTGATCGTCGACCACTACCGAGAGCATGTAAGTAGGATTGCCGTCCGCGCGCAGCAGCACCAGATCGTCGATCTCGCGCGCCTTGATGCGTACCGGCCCCTGTACGAGGTCGTTGTTTAGGACTTCCCCATCGTCGGGAGCGCGCAGCCGCACCGTGTACGGCGCGTCAGGCGTCTTGGCCGCGTCGCGCCAAGGTGAGCGCAGTGCGCGGCCTTCGGTATGGGCCTGCGCGCGCATGGCTTCAACTTCCTCGGCGCTGGCGTAACAGCGAAACGCCGTGCCGCGCGCGATCATCTCCTCAGCCGCCTCGCGATGCCGCGCGGCGCGGGCGAATTGATAGGTGATTTCGCCATCATGCTGGAGGCCGAGCCAGTCGAGCCCCTCTAAAATCGCGTCAATCGCCGCTTGGGTCGAACGCGCGCGGTCTGTGTCCTCAATCCGAAGCAAATACCGGCCGCCCATGCGGCGGGCGAACAGCCAATTGAACAAAGCCGTTCGCGCTCCCCCGATATGGAGGTAGCCTGTCGGCGAGGGAGCAAAGCGGGTGACGACGCTCATGGGGGAGGGCGCAGATTCATCAAAACGCGCGCGTGGTAGCACGCGGCCTGGATTTTCTGAAATCCTCGCCCAGCAAAGCGAGCGCTGGATTCTGTGGCTGGCCCCGGCGCTGATCGCGGGCGCCGCGGCCTGGCTCTCTTGGCCGCGCGATCCCCCCGCTTGGCTAGGCGCGGCGGCGTTTGTGGGCGCAGGCTTGGCGGCTTGGGCGCTTGCCGCCTGGCCGAGCGGCCAGGGCGGCGGTTGGGCGTTCGATTTTAGGCGCGTTTTTTCTGGCATATCCGCGCTGATCGCGGCGGCTGGGCTTGGGGCAGGTGCGGCCCAATTGCGCACTGCTATGGCGATGCAGACGCCGTATCTGGGCGGCGATGCGCCGGTGGTTCTCGAGGGCTGGGTCATCGCCACCGACCCAAGCGAAAACGGGCCGCGCCTGCGTTTGCTGGTGCGGCACATCGAGGGGGTCGCGGCGCCGCCCATTTATGCGCGTGTGTCGGTTGCCGATACTGGCGTTCTGACGCCAGGGCGCGCCGCTCGCTGTCGCGCGATCCTAGGACCGCCGTCCGGGCCGCTAGCGCCGGGCGGTTACGATTTTGCGCGCAGGGCTTTCTTCGAGCAATTGGGCGCGACCGGTTTCGCCTACGGGCGCTGTAGACCCGCGGATTTCGCTGCCCCTGAATTCTGGCTCGACCGTTGGCGTCTGAGGCTGGCGGCGATCCGCGCCGATCTTTCTGCCGAGATCGTAGCCGCAGCCCCCGGACGCGGCGGCGCGCTTGCTGCGGCTCTGGTCACCGGCGACCGGGCGCCGCTCGACGCCACCACCAACGAATCGTTGCGCGATTCCGGCTTGGGCCACTTGGTTTCCGTCTCCGGCATTCACATGGGAGTCGTGGGCGGCCTGGTCTTCGCTGCGCTGTTGTGGGCGTTGTCGCTGGTCGCGCCGATCGCTCTGCGATGGCCGGTGAAGAAAATCGCCGCCATCGGCGCGCTTCTCATGCTCGCGCTTTATCTGGTGATCTCGGGTGGCAGCGTGCCGGCATTGCGTGCTTTCGTCATGGCGTGCGTGGCGTTTGGGGCGATACTGCTCGATCGTCCCGCGATCTCGATGCGCGGCCTGGCGCTGGCGGCGTTAGTGGTGGTGCTGATTTTTCCAGAATCAGTGCTCGAGCCCGGATTTCAGATGTCGTTCGCGGCGACCATGGCGCTGGTGGCGTTGTTCGAGATGATGAAGCGCGCGCCCCATGAACCGGCGCTGCCAACGCCTGGCCCCCTTATCGGCACGCTGAATTGGGCGACGCGCGGCATCGGCGCGGTGTTGCTGATTTCTTTCGTTGCTGGGCTCGCCACTGACCCGTTCGCGATCTACCACTTTCAGCGCTTCTCACTCTACGCATTGCCGGCCAATCTGATCGCGGCGCCGATCATGTCGTTTCTGGTGGCGCCGGCGGCAGGCGCGGCTGCGGTGTTGGCGCCGTTCGGACTTGCCGATCCTGCACTCGAGGTGATGGCGAGCGCGCTGGACCTCGTAATTGCGGTTGGCGGTGTGTTCGGCGAACGACCGGAAGCCATACGAGCGTTGCCACGGCCGCCAGACGCCGCTTTTATTGTTTGCGTCGCTGCCTTGCTATGGGCCTGCCTGTGGCGCGGTTTTTTGCGCTGGGGCGGCGCCCTGCTGCTTATCGCAAGCATTGTACTCTACCTGCTAGCGCCGACGTCGATCGCGGCGTTCGATGGCGATTTACGCGTGCTATATGTGCGAGAGGGCGGCGACTGGCGCCTGCTCACACGTGGCGGGCGTTCGACGTACGCGCGCGAGCGTTTAGGCGCGATGCTCGGTATAGCGCCTCTGAGCGGCGAGCGCTTGCCGCCGCCGGAGCATTGCAATGACGCCGCGTGCGCCGTGCGGCTTGAAGCGGAGACGGTGCTGCTGCTTGTGCGCACGCAAGACGGGTTCGCCCAGAGCCCGCCCGAGATGGCGCCCAAGAAGGTGATCGTGCTCACGCCCCTGACAGCGCCTTCTGGCTACGCGGAAAATCGCTCGTCGACCCTCATCGACGCCGAAAACTTCGTGCGATTTGGAGGCGGCCTAATCTACGCCGACGCAAGTGGATTGCGCATTGTGCGCGCGTTCGATCCCGCGGTGCGCAGGCCTTGGACGCCCCGCGCTCCTGCGCCTGATCATGAATAGCGGCGCACCATCGCCACCAGCTTGCCCTGGATGCGGACGCGGTCGGGCCCAAAAATTCGGGTCTCGTAGGCGGGGTTTGCAGCCTCAAGCGCGATCGAATTGCCGCGGCGACGCAGGCGCTTGAGCGTCGCTTCCTCCGCATCGATCAAAGCGACGACAATATCTCCGGAATCCGCGTTTTCAGTTCGCCGCAACACCACCACGTCGCCATCGAGAATACCAGCGCCGATCATGGAATCACCGCGTACTTCGAGCGCGAAATGATCACCATCGCCTAACATTTCGGGCGGCACTGAGATGCGACCGATCTCGTTCTGCACCGCTTCAATAGGCACGCCAGCGGCGATCTTGCCAAGGATCGGCACCCCGTCATTGGCCGCGTTGCGCCCCTCCGACACCACGGAAGGCCGGAACGAGCCGCGCCCTCTCGGCGGGGCGGCGGGAGCAGCCGATTCCGGCAGCTTCAACACCTCCAGCGCGCGCGCCCGGTGCGCCAGCCGCCGCAGAAATCCGCGCTCCTCGAGCGCCGTGATCAGGCGGTGAATGCCGGATTTGGAGGCAAGGTCGAGCGCTTCCTTCATTTCATCGAAGGAAGGGGAAACGCCGGTCTCCTTGATCCGCTCATGGATGTAGAGGAGCAGCTCTTTTTGTTTTGCTGTCAGCATGATCGAACTGCTCCGGGCACCAAAACCTCAGGACCAAACGGTGAACGAACCCGTTCTATATCCGTTCCGGGGTGCGCGTCAAGGCGCCAGCAGCGCCCGCGTACCGGTCGCCACGTCAGCCTGCCGCATCAAGCTCTCGCCCACCAGAAAAGCCCGCGCCCCGGCGGCCGAGAGACGAGCGATGTCGGCCGGCGTGGCGACGCCCGACTCGGAAACAAGCAGACGGTCCCTCGGAACCCGGCCCGCCAGGCGTTCGGTGACTGCAAGATCGGTGGTGAAGCTCACCAGCGAACGATTGTTGATTCCGATGAGACGTGCATCGAGCACCAGCGCACGTTCAAGTTCGGCCTCGTCGTGCACCTCGATCAGTGCATCCATGCCGAAGACTTCGGCGGCGTCGTAGAGGTCCAGAGCACATTCGTCATCCACCGCGGCCAGGATTATCAGAATCGCGTCGGCGCCAAGGGCGCGGCTTTCGGCGATCTGCCAAGGATCGAGCATGAAATCTTTGCGCAGCGCCGGCAGCGCACACGCGGCTCGTGCGGCGATGAGGTGGCGCTCGTGCCCCTGAAAACTCGGTGCGTCCGTAAGCACCGAAAGACACGTCGCGCCGCCTGCTTCGTAGGCGCGTGCGAGCGCGGGCGGATCGAAATCGGGGCGGATCAAACCCCTTGAGGGAGACGCTTTTTTGATCTCGGCTATCAGGGCTGGGCGACCCGCAGCCTCGATCGCCGAAGCAAAACCGCGCGCGGGCGCCTGCGCGCGGGCCAGCGCCTCGATCGCGTTCCAAGGTTGCGCCGCTTTGCGTGCTGCCACCTCGTCGCGCTTGTAGGCGAGGATGTTGGCAAGGACGCTCATGGCGCTTGTCGTGTGATCGCGACGAGCGAGTCGAGCGCCTGCTTTGCCGCGCCGCCGCGCAGCGCATTGAGCGCGAGGTTCCAGCCATCAAGCGCGTCATCGACGCGGCCGGCGACAAATAGTGAAACAGCAGTGTTGTGCAGCACGGCGTGCTCATAAGGGCTGTGCATCGCTTTCGATTCCAATAACGTACGGAGCGCGGCGGCGTTTTCGTGGGCGAGGCCCCCGCGCAGAGCGTCTATCGGGATCACCGGCACGCCGTAATATTCGGCCGCATCGCGTGCGTCGATGTCGAGCAATTCCACGTCGCCTTTATCGACCAAGGCAGCGGCGTCCTGGCCTTCGGCAGCGAATGAAAGCTCGTCAAGCCCGCCCGCGCCATGAACGACCTGCGCACGCGTGCAGCCGAGCGCATTGAGCGCGCGTGCAACCGGTTCGACGTATTCTGGTGTGAACACGCCCACTAACTGGCGTTTCACGCCCGCCGGATTCGCCAACGGGCCAAGCAGGTTAAAGATTGTGCGCTGGCCGAATTCGCGTCGCGCCGCCGCAACATGGCGCAGCGCCGGGTGGTGATTCTGCGCAAACAGGAAAGCGATGTTCGCCCCCCGCAAACAGCGCTCCAGCGTGGCGACGTCGGCCGTGAGCTTGACGCCCAGCGCCTCAAGCACATCGGCAGCGCCAGATTTTGAACTCGCAGCCCGGTTCCCATGCTTGGCAACCGGCACGCCAGCGCCCGCCACGACGAAGGCGACAGCGGTGGAGATATTGAGCGTATGCGCGCCGTCTCCGCCTGTGCCGCAAACATCGATGGCGCCATCGGGAGCGTCCACGCGCAGCATGCGCTCGCGCATCGCGCGCGCCCCGGCCACGAGCGCTTCAGGGTCCCCCATGCGCTCAACCGAGCGCGCAAGAAAATCCAAGGTCTCGGCCTGCGTCGTCTCGCCGTCGAGGATGCGCGCGAAGTCGGCCTCGAGTGCGGTCATTTCAGCCCCGCGACCGCCAAAAAATTGCCGATGATCGCATGCCCGTGTTCGGAGGCGATCGACTCGGGATGGAATTGCACGCCGTAGAGCGGCCTCGCCTTGTGCGACATGCCCATGATCTCGCCGTCGGCGGTTTCGGCGTCAATGTTGAACGCACTGGGGAAGTTCTCCCGCGCCACCGCGAGCGAGTGGTAGCGCGTCGCCTTGAACGGGGAGGGGAGGCCGTGAAAAAGTCCGCCGCCGCTATGGGTGATGTCGGACACCTTGCCGTGCATGATTGCTTTCGCACTTACAACCGCGCCGCCAAACGCCTGACCCATGGCCTGGTGGCCAAGGCAAACACCGAAGATCGGCAAGTCTGCAGGCGCCTGGGCCAGCAGAGAAAGGCAAATGCCTGCCTGGTTGGGCGTGCAGGGGCCAGGTGAAAGGATGATCGCGCGCGGTTTCTTCTTAAGCGCCTGCTCGGCGCTCATCGCGTCGTTGCGAATGACCTCGGTAGTCACGCCCAAGTCCTCGACGTAGTGGACGAGGTTGTAGACGAATGAGTCGTAATTATCGACGAAGAGGATCATGCAGCGGCGTTTATGCACCTACGCTGGCCCTGCCGGCAACTTCGCTCCTTCCGCTGAAACCTAGGCATGAGTGGCGATAGGCGTGGCGGCGGATTCTGTAGGGCGGACTTTTAACGCAGACCGATTAATATGGGAGGATGCTCGGCTGGTCGTCCCTGTTGGTCCTGCTTGCGCCCATGGGCTTCCTGGCGCACCGCGCCTACCGACGCCCGCGCGGGGTATATTTGCGCAGCGTTGCCGCTGTGGCTTTGGTTGTGCTCGGTTGGGCGGCGATATGGTTGTTGTCGTCGCCTTCGAATGAGGCAGGCTTCGGTTTTTTCGTGGTTTGGGTGGCGTTAACCGTTCTTGCATTGCTTGCTGGTCTGGCGGCTGCCGCCGGCGCCAGCGTGCGTCATGCTGTAGATGCGCTTCGAGGCTAGTGTCCCGGATTTGAAGTTCGCACAGTCATTTGGATCGCGCGCGATGCGAACTTCAAATCCATCAGGGACACTAGAATCAATAGGTTATAGTGTGGCTGATGAATCTGAAATTCGCTCAGCGCTTGCCATCATGATCTTGCGAATTTCAGATTCGCCACACTAGATGCCTAACGCTCCTGGGCTGTGTGGTAGACTGCCAGAATTTCGATCACGTCGCCGTCAATTGTATAGACGATGACATATGGCGCGTTGCGGACTGACAACTCGCGCACTCCTGGCTCAATGCTCGGACGGCCGATGTCGCCCAGTCGCTTGAGGCTATCGGCGGCAGCGCGGATACGTGCTGCCGTTTTTTTGGGCTCGCCGCGTTCCAAGGTAGAGAGCCAGACGCGGAAGCCCCGAAGATCTTCAAGCGCACGGACCCGCCATTTCACGTGCGTTGGCTTCCACCTCATGCCGAAAGGCGATTGAAGAAGTCCTCCACGTCTGCGTCGGAGGCGAGGGGACCCGGATTCGCGAGCCGCTCGCGGAGGTCCGCAATCTGTGTGTCGTTGAGCGCGGTTTCGGGGTGGAGGTCACCATGAAACAACGTCTCGATGATCGCAGCGATCTCTTCTCGGCGGGCTTCCGGCAGTTTCCCAAGCGCTGCTGAGATTTGCGCGAACCTTCCCATGGACGACTCCTATTGTTGGAAGAATAGCACAACTCCATTCGAGGCCAACCAGGAAGTCCCAGCCTACTCCCCCGCGCCTCTCTCCTCCACCCCCAACGCATCCGCCAGGCGCGCTTTTGCGCTTCCAGGATTGAGCGGTTTTTGCTGGCTCTCGTGCGGGGCCCAGCCAGTGGCGGTGACGATTTCAAAGGTCGCGCGCACGCGCCCGTCGGGATCGGCAAATCTCTCGCGGTAGATTTCAAACGTGCGCGCAAGAATGCGCCTACTGAGTGCGCGCGGGCTGCGCTCAGCGAGCGCTGCAGTCTCGCCCATAGCGCGCAGATCCGCGAGCAGCCGCAACGGCTCGCCATAGCGCACAATGACGACATCGCGATCTGCAGCGGGTAACGCAAAGCCAGCGCGTTGCAGCAAGTGCGCCACATCCTGCAATCCCGTAAACGGCGCTACTCTCGGGCCTGCGCCCCCGGTAAACTCGCTTTCCGCTTCGAGCAGTGAGAACCGCAATTCCCTCAATGTGTCGCCGCCGAAAAGTGACGCCAGCAGCAAGCCATCTGGACGCAGCATCTGGCGCAATTGGCCAAACACGGCTGGCAGATCATTGACCCAATGCAGCAAGAGCGGCGACACGACCAGGTCAAAGCTCTCGGCTGCAAACGGCAGGCGTTCGGTGTCGATAATCAGATCGCCACAGGCCACATCGGCATGAACCAGCACACCTAACCGCGCACGCAGCTCGTCACGCGTGGCCGCCGCCGTTGAAAACAAACCGCCCCCGCCCAATTCGAGCACGCTAGGAAAGGTGCGCGGGATCGCCTCCAGTCGTTCGGCTAGATCCGCCGCAGCGCGTGCGTGCAAGAACGCGGCCTCCGCAAAGCCGGCCGCAGCGCGGCGCTTGCGCGCGCGCACCAGACGTGGCTCGAATAGGCGGGGGGAGGTCACAATGCGTACTATAGCCACACGCGCCCGCATCCGGAAACGCGGCTTGGCCTCATGGGCGGCTGACCTGATCTGGCCGCCGCGCTCGCTACTTACTGAGGCGATGGTCGATCGCCCGGGGGTTATCGAGCCAGCGCTTTGGGGCGAGTTGAAGTTCTTAGGCGCGCCGCAATGCGCGTGCTGTGGGTTTCCGCTCCCGAGCGATGAGGGTCCACAGGCCTCTTGCGCGGCATGCCTGAGCGATAAGCCCGCCTACGACACCGCCCGTGCGGCGCTCGCCTATGACGACCATGCCCGCAAGCTCGTGCTCGATCTTAAGCGCGGAGGGCGACGCGACGGCCTGCCGGTGTTTGCCCGCTGGATGGCCGCCGCGGGCGAGGACGCGCTGGCGAAAGCGGATTTTGTGGCCCCCGCGCCGATGCACTGGACGCGCCTTGCCGTTCGCTCTTTCAATCAGGCGGCGTGGCTGGCGCAGGTGCTGTCGCGACAATGCGGCAAACCCTGGAAGCCAGGGGCGCTCACCCGAATCAAGCGCCGCAAGAGCCAGGCAGGGCTTTCCGCCTCAGAGCGGCGGCGCAATGTCGGCGGGGCGATCAAGGCGTCGTCACGTTTCGATGCCAAAATCATCGTCGTGGTGGACGATGTTTTCACCACAGGGGCGACTCTGGAGGCGTGCGCCCGTGCATTGCGTAAAGCGGGGGCTGCGGAAGTGCATGGCTTGACCCTGGCGCGGGTGGTGCGGCCAACCGATATTACACTCTGAGGAGAGATTGAGTCGGATGCCTGCGGTCACGGTTTATACTCGAGCTTTTTGCCCCTATTGCACGCGGGCGCTTTCCCTGCTTCAGCGCAAGGGGGCGGCAGTGACCGAAATTGACGCCACCTTTGATCATCGCAAAAAGGAGGAGATGATCCAGCGCTCCGGTCGGCGCACGTTCCCGCAGATTTTCATCGGCGACACCCATGTCGGCGGCTGCGACGATCTGCACGATCTTGAACATCGCGGCGGGCTTGATCCGCTGCTGAAGAGCGCCTGATGCGCAAGCTGCGCGTCGCGGCGGTGCAATTGCGCTGCGGGATCGAGTCGGGCGCAAACCGCGCGCACGCGCTGCCCTTCATCCGTGAAGCCGCCACTGCCGGCGCGCGCTTCATCGCCACTCCCGAGAACACCTATCGTCTCGACCGCAATCGCGAGCGTGCGCTCGCCGCGGCTGGTCCGGAGAAGGGTGATGCAGAACTCGCCGCCTGGGCGCGCGTTGCGCAGGAACTCGGCGTGTGGCTGCTGCTCGGCTCTGCGGCGATCGCGACCGGCAACGGCAAAGTGTACAATCGCTCGTTTCTTTATACTCCCGACGGCAAAGTCGCCGCGCGCTATGACAAGATCAACTTGTTCGATGTGACGCTCGGCGGTGGTGAGACCTATCGCGAGAGCGAGACGGTTGAGGGCGGTGTGCGCGCGGTGGTGGCTGAAGGGCCTATGGGCGCTAAGATCGGGCTCAGCATCTGCTACGATTTGCGCTTCGCTCCGCTCTACACAGCGTACGCCAAGGCGGGCGTCGAGATCATCACTGCGCCATCCGCCTTCACAGTGCCCACCGGTCAAGCGCATTGGGAAACGCTGCTACGCGCGCGCGCCATCGAAACTGGCGCTTTCATTGTGGCCCCAGCGCAGGGCGGCAAGCATGAGGATGGCCGCGCCACTTATGGGCATTCTCTCATCGCCGATCCTTGGGGCAAGGCGGTCGCCAAGCTAGACCACGATGAGCCGGGCTTCATTGTCGCCGATCTTGATCTCGATCAGGTGGTCGAGGCGCGTGCGAAGATTCCCGCCTGGGCCGGTGGGCCGGAGTTTGCCGGGCCATGATCCGTTACGATCTCCGTTGCGCCAATGGCGATGAGTTCGAAGCCTGGTTTGGCTCCATGGCCGACTACGATAGGCAGGCCGAAGCAGGCCTCGTCGAATGCCCCCATTGCGGCTCAAAGCACGTGGATAAAGCGCCAATGGCGCCGGCAGTGATCAGCGGTCGCTCCAAGGAGAAACAAAAGGAGCGCGCCGTCGCCATGGCGATGGCGGCGAAAGTGCGCGAACACATCAAGGACAATTTCGACTATGTCGGCGATAAATTCGCAGACGAAGCGCGCAAGATGCATGTAGGCGAAAGCGAAGAGCGCGCGATCTGGGGTGAGGCGACGCCCGAGCAAGCGCAGGAGCTGGCTGAAGAAGGCATTCCCGCTTCGCCATTGCCCCCTGGACTCGCGCCAATGATCGAGCCCAAGAAACTGAACTGAGCAGGCGCCCCGCTAAGCCGCCTTCCGCGCCGCCAGCCGCGCCAGCACTTCCAGCACCGCGCGCAGCGCCTTCAGGCGCGCCGCCGCTTCCGGCCAGCCGCCCTGCAGCACGAGCTTGCCGTCGGGACGCATCTTGTAATCGTCGGGGCGCTCCTGCACGTGGCGCACCAGCGCCATTGGGTCAGGGAATCCGCCTTCACGGAAGGTGAGCACGGCGCCCTTGGGGCCGGCGTCGAGCTTCGCAATCAGGCAGCGCCGGCACAGCGCCTTCAGCGAAGCTACAGCGATCAACTGATTGGCTTCCTCCGGCAGCGGGCCGAAACGGTCGATCAGTTCGGCTGCGAAGGCTTCGCGTTCTTGGTCGGTTTCCAGTTCGGCCAGCCGGCGATAGAGCGCAAGCCGCACCGTCAAATCCGCGACATAGGCCTCCGGGATGAGCACCGAAGCGCCGACGCTGATTTGCGGCGACCAGGACTTTTCGCTCGGTTCGTCCTCGCGTCCCTCGCGCAGGGAAGTTACCGCTTCTTCCAGCATGGACTGATAGAGTTCGACGCCGACCTCGCGGATGTGGCCGGTCTGTTCTTCGCCCAGCAGATTGCCGCCGCCGCGCATGTCGAGATCGTGGCTGGCGAGGGTGAACCCCGCCCCCAGATTGTCGAGCGAAGCGAGCACTTTGAGCCGTTTTTCCGCGCCGATGGTGAGCGCCTGTTCGGCGGCGGTGGTGAGGTAGGCGTACGCGCGCAGCTTCGAGCGACCGACGCGGCCGCGTAGTTGATAAAGCTGCGCCAACCCGAACATGTCGGCGCGGAACACGATAAGTGTATTCGCACGAGGAATATCGAGGCCGCTCTCGACGATGCTGGTAGAGACGAGCACGTCATGGGCGCCGTCATAGAAACTAGTCATGATCTCATCGAGCGCGCCCCCGCCTATTTGGCCGTGGGCGATGGCGAAGCTTACCTCCGGCACGCTGCGGCGCAGAAATTGAGCGGCTTCGTCGAGATCGGCGATGCGGGGGGTGACAAAGAAAGACTGCCCGCCGCGATACTTCTCCCGCAGCAGCGCCTCGCGCACGGTGAGCGCGTCGAACGGCGTTACATAAGTGCGCACCGCCATGCGGTCGATAGGGGGCGTGGTGATCAGGCTCATCTCGCGAATGCCGGCGAGCGCCAATTGCAGCGTGCGTGGGATCGGCGTCGCCGAAAGCGTCAACACATGCACGTCGGCGCGAATTTCCTTCAGGCGCTCCTTGTGCTTGACGCCAAAGTGCTGCTCCTCATCGATGATCATCAGCCCGAGATCGCGGAATTGCACGCTCTTGGAGAGCAAAGCGTGGGTGCCGATAACGATCTCCACCGTGCCGGCGGTTAGGCCCGCTTTGGTCTCGCTCTGCTCTTTCGCCGTCACCAGTCGCGACAATTGCCGCACCCGGATCGGCAGGCCGCGGAAACGCTCGCTGAAGGTGCGGTAGTGCTGGCGGCAGAGCAGAGTGGTCGGCGCCACCACCGCTACTTGCCGGCCCGTCATCGCCAGTAGGAAGGCCGCGCGCAGCGCTACTTCGGTCTTGCCGAAGCCGACATCGCCGCAGATCAGGCGATCCATCGGCTTACCCGCGGCGAGATCGGCGACAACGTCGTCGATGGCGCTGAGCTGATCGTCTGTTTCTTCGTACGGGAAGCGCGCACAGAATTCGTCCCACAGCCCTTCGGGCGGATTGACCACTTCGGCATGCCGGGTGGCGCGTTGCGCGGCAATGCGCAGCAATTCCTCGGCCATGTCGCGTAGGCGCTGCTTGGCGCGCGCTTTGCGCCCCTGCCAGGCGACGCCGCCGAGTTTGTCCAATTGCGCTTCGGCATCCTCGCTGCCATAGCGGCTCACCAGTTCAATGTTCTCGACCGGAAGATAGAGCTTGTCGCCGCCGTGGTAAGCGAGGTCGAGGCAATCGTGCGGCGCGCCTTGCACATCGAGCGTCTTCAGTCCGTCATAGCGCCCGACGCCATGCTCCTGGTGCACGATCAGATCGCCCGGCGAGAGCGCCGCGGCTTCCGCGATTACGCTCGAAGCCTTGCGGCGTTTGCGCGGGTGCGCGAGGCGATCGCCCAAAATGTCCTGTTCGGAGAGGAAGGCGAAGGCGCCGCTCTCATAGCCATGCTCCAGTGGCAACACCGCCAGCGCGTGCGCGCCCTTGGGCAATTGCGCCGCTTCGCGCCAGGATCGCACCCGTGCCACCGCCTCGACTCCGTGATCGGTGAGCACGCCGGCGAAACGTTCGGCGGAACCATCCGACCAGGCCGCGATCACCACGCGCTTGTTGGCTTTGCTCATGGCGGCGATGTGCTGGGCGGCGGCGTCGAACACGTTGCCGTCGGCTTGGCGCTCCGGCGCGAAATCGCGGCCAGCGCGCGCGCCGAGATCGAGCTTGTGCTTGGTGTCGACGTCGAAATGGCTGAAGCGCCGCACCGGGCGCTCGCCCAAGGCAAGCTTTAGGGCTGCTTCGTCGAGATAGAGCAATTCGGGCGCGGGTGCGCGGAACGGCGCGGCGCCGCGCGACATCGGTGCGGTGCGGCGCGCTTCGTAATGGTCGCGTGCGGTTTCAACGCGCTCTTTGATCGCTTCGTCGGCCAGCGCGTCGAACGCGACCAGCGCATCGGCGCCGGCGTAATCGAACACGGTGTCGAGCGTGTCGTAAAAGAACGGCAGCCATTGTTCGACGCCTTGACGGCGAATGCGGGCGCTGACCGCGTCGTAAAACGCGTCGCTCACCGTGCCAAAGGCCTGGCCGAAGCGCTTGCGGAAATGCAGCACCGAAGCATCGTCGAGCAATACCTCGCTCACCGGCGTCAGCAGCGCGCTCTTCAATCTCGCCTTGGAGATCTGCGTTTCGGGATCGAAGCTGCGGATGGTTTCGAGCGTATCGCCGAAAAAGTCGAAGCGCAGCGGCTCGCCAGCGCCCGGCGCAAACACGTCGATCAGTCCGCCACGCACTGCGAACTCGCCCTGCGTGCGCACCGTTGAGGAACGCGAATAGCCGTTGACTTGGAGATAAGCGTCAAGCGTCGCCATCTCCATTTCCTCGCCCACATTGGCGGCAAAGGCGCCGTCGATCACCCGCTTGCGCGGGGGTACGCGCTGGGCCACCGCCGAGGCAGTGGCGATCACAAGCAGAGCCGCCTCGCCGGGCTTGCGCCGCGCCAGGTGTGCAAGTGCTGCGCAGCGTTGCGCGGCGATGGCGGAGGCCGGCGAGATGCGGTCATAAGGCAGGCTGTCCCAAGCCGGTAGGCGCAGGGTGGCGAGTTCCGGCGCAAAGAAAAGCGCCGCGGCCTCGAACTGGGCGGCGCGGCTTTCGTCGCGCGCGACGAACAGGGTGACGCCCCCACGCAGACGCGCAGCTTCGCCAAGCGCCGCGGCGTCCACGCCCTCGGGTGCGCCAATGATGGTCAGCGTTTCCTTGGCTTTCGCCAGCGTTTCGATCAGGCGCGGCTGGAACGGGCTCACGGGGTCAACGCCTCGGCGCGGATCGCCGCCAGGAGCGGGGTATCGTGCGCAGCGGGGGCAGGGGCCTGGCCGACGATCCATTCATAGACGTCCTGGTCGGGGCAATCGAGCAGGCGCTCGAACGCCTCCAGGCCGCCGGTGTCCAGGCGCACCAGATTTCGGTCGGCAAATCCCCCTAGAATCAAGTCAATCTCCCTGAAGCCCCGCCGCCAGGCGCGGAATCTGAGTTTCTTGCGGCGCTCGTCCATCGGGTGCTCGGCATGGCGGGGGGCCGCGCTATAACCCATGTCGACGCGCCTGTCAGTGCGTCTAGGATGAGATGCCGTGACCGTAGCGCCGTTCGTGCAGGCCAGCGCCCCTCCCCCCAACGGGGGGAGGGTAGGGAGGGGGGGCGTGCAGAAGGCACAACAAGCCGCGCCACCGCGGTTCCGCCTGCACGCCCCCTACCCCCGCCCCCAAGGCCGGGGGAGATGAACCCGACCCCCATCCTCTCCGCTTTCCTCGCTCCCGCCCGCGCCCCCAAGGGTGCGCGCAAGGAGACCATGGATCTGATCGCCAAGGTGGCCGGCGGGACGCTCGCGCGCGATCTCGTGTTCCTCGCCCCGAACGCGGCGATTGACCGGCGCCTGCGCGTGCCAATCGCGGAGACCAATGAGGGCGACATCGCCACCATCGAAGCCGAAGTCGACGGACACATTCCGGCCTATAAGGGCGCGCCTTACCGCGTCCGCCTGCGCGACGAGACCGGCTTTCTCTCCGTCGCCTATTTCCGGGGCGCCGAGGACATGTTCAAGCGCATGTGGCCGGTCGGGCAGACCCGGCTCGTCAGCGGCAAGATCACGTTTCGTGACGGCATGCGCCAGATGCTGCATCCCGATTACGTGGTCGATCCGGCGAAAGGCGAGGCGCCGCCGCCGGTCGAGCCGATCTATCCGCTCACGCAAGGCCTGCCCGGGCGCACACTGCAACGCACGATCGGTGCGGCCCTCGATACGTTGCCGGAGACCCCGGAATGGCTCGAGCCCACGACGGTGAAGGCGCATGACTGGCCCGATTTTCGCACCGCGCTGGAGCATCTCCACCGTCCCGCCTCGCCCGAGGACGTGGCGCCGGAGAGCGCGTTTCGCATGCGCTTGGCCTACGACGAATTGTTCGCGCGCCAGTGCGCGCTGCGATTGCGCCGCGCGCATCGGCGTAAGGAACCGGGCCGCGCCATAATCGGCGATGAACGCTTCACCGCGAAGCTGCTCGCCAGCCTCCCGTACGCGCCCACAGGAGCGCAGGCGCGCTCGGTGAAGGAGATTTTCACCGACATGGGCGAGCCCGCGCCGATGCTGCGGCTGCTGCAGGGCGATGTCGGCTCGGGCAAGACTCTGGTTGCCGCTTTGGCCATGGCGCGCGCAGCGGAAGCCGGCTTGCAATCGGCGCTCATGGCGCCCACCGATCTGCTCGCGCGCCAGCACGGGGCAACGCTCGAACCGCTGCTCGCGGCGGCAGGAATTTCGATGATTGTGCTGACGGGGCGCGACAAGGGCGCGAGCCGGCGCGAAATTTTGGCGCGGCTCGCCTCTGGTGAGTTAAGCGTCGTCATTGGTACGCATGCGTTGTTTCAGGACGAGGTCGCGTTCCACGATCTTGGCCTTATCGTCATCGACGAGCAGCACCGTTTCGGCGTTTCCGACCGCATGCGCATGGTGGCCAAGGGTTTTGCCCCGCACGTGCTGGTGATGAGCGCAACGCCGATCCCGCGCACGCTGGCGCTTTCTATTCACGGCGACATGGACCTCTCCGTGCTCGACGAGAAGCCGCCTGGGCGCCAGCCGATCAAGACCGCAACCATGCCAATCTCGCGCATGCGCGAGGTGATCGAAGCGATCGGCGACGCCGCCAAACGCGGCGAGCGCGCCTATTGGGTGTGTCCGCTGATCGAGGAGAGCGAGGCGATCGACCTCGCCGCGGTGGAGGATCGCCACGAGGAACTCGCCGCCTACTTCGGCAAGGGCGTGGAAATCGTGCACGGCAAAATGGCGCCGGCCGCGCGTGAAGCGGCGATGGATCGGTTCCGCGCGGGGGAATCTTTTCTGCTAGTGGCGACCACGGTGATCGAAGTCGGCGTCAACGTGACCGAGGCGACGATCATGGTGATTGAGCACGCCGAGCGCTTTGGGCTCGCACAGCTGCACCAATTGCGCGGCCGCGTTGGCCGCGGCGACAAGCAGGGCTCCTGCGTGCTCTTGTGGAAGCCGCCCTTGGGAGAAACCGCGAAGGCGCGCTTGGACTCGCTGCGCCGCAACGATGACGGCTTCGCCATCGCCGAAATCGATTTCCGCATGCGCGGCGCCGGCGACATGCTGGGTACGCAGCAATCGGGCCTGCCGCCGTTTCGCCTCGTCGTGCCCGAGGCGCACACCGATCTGCTCGGCCCCGCCGACAAGGAAGCGCGCCTGGCGATCGAGCGCGACCCAGACCTCAAGGGCGCGCGCGGCGACGCAATCCGGCTCGCACTGGCGCTGTTCGGATACGCGGAGGCCGCGGAATTGGCGCGCAGCGGGTAGGGGTCTCGCCCCGTTGACACCGGCTTTCCCGCCCAATACCTCAGCGCCTCGCCCTTGGAAGCCCCAGTGGCGGAATCGGTAGACGCAGCAGACTCAAAATCTGCCGTTCGCAAGGACGTG
>CADEEA010000066.1 GCA_902826245.1 uncultured Alphaproteobacteria bacterium
CGTGGTCAAAGTCATCGCCAGCGACGTGCGCAAAGGCAACGTGCTCGAGCACGAGGACGGCAAATTGTACGTGGTGATGAGCCACGAAACCTACCGTCCCGGCAAGGGCACGCCGACAACGACCATCGTCATGCGCCGCATCATTGATGGGGTGAAGACGACCGTCACCCATAAGACCACCGATGGGCTGGAGAAAGCCTTCGTCGAGGAGGTGAAGCACACGTTCTTGTTCGATGACGGCGATTCCGGCCTCGTGTTCATGAACCCGGTGAATTACGAGCAGGTCACCCTCACGCGCGACATGGTCGGCGACGCGGCGGATTATTTGGCGGCGGAGATGGAAGTGCATCTGACCATGTTTGAGGGTCAGGCGCTCTCAATCGAATTGCCGCCCCGTGTGACGCTGACAATCGAGTCCACCGAGCCGGTGGTGAAGGGGCAAACCGCATCCTCGTCCTACAAGCCGGCGCTGCTCTCGAATGGTGTGAAAACCATGGTGCCGCCTCACATCGGCGCCGGCACTCGCGTGATCGTGTCGACCGAAGACGGTTCTTACGTGGAGCGGGCGAAAGACTGAGGCGGTTCGACCGCAGCGTCGAGCGCTCCCAGCCTGGAAATATGCGGTTTGGAGATCCTGATGTTGGGATTGACGCGTCAGGCAATTCGGTTTGGCGCCGTCGGCGTTGCAAACACGGCGGTCGGATTGGCGGCCATTGTCTTGTTGCAGACCTGCACAAATGTCGGACCTTACTGGTCGAACGCCGGAGGTTACGCAGCGGGATTGATCGTCAGCTATTTCGCGAACGCGCGCTGGACTTTCCAGGCGCAGAATCGATCCATGGCGATGTTCCTGCGGTTCTTCCTGGCGTTCGTGTTTTCTTACGGCGCTAACCTCATTGCGTTGCACGGTACGATGTCGATGGGCCTACCGGTGCTGCTGGCTCAAATGTTGGGTATGGCGACGTACAGCGTGCTGTTTTTCTTCGTTTGCAGGCTCATTGTGTTCAAGCCTTCTCGGGACAAGCCAGGTTCGGCCTCGCCAGAGATTAGCTGAGCGGCCAGATTACTTGCGGCAAGTCATGACTACCGAAAGGCCTGCGACCTTATTCCATCGCATGATTGCGATCTCTGCCTTGCAGATGGCCTCGAGGGCGGCATTGAGTGCGGGATTCGTCTGACGCATGTCCGAAGAATCCGGCTTTCGCCGCCGTTGAAACAAGCGCACTCCCGCCGCCAGTGGGAAGATCGCGCCATAATAATAATGGCCGCTTGTTACATGGGCGCCCGCTTTCTCGACCGTCCCCCGCAGCTGGGGAAGGGTGTAGCGTCGGCGATGTTCAAGAAATTCATCGTGAGCGCTCCAAAGGAACTGGAACGCCGGCACAGTAATCAATACGCGCGCGCCTGGCTGAACCATGTCCAAGCACTCCCGGAGAAGCTTGACGTCATCGTCCACGTGTTCGAGCACGTCCATCATCAAGACGAGGTCGGCGTCGCTCGACACTATCGACCGGCGAAACACTATTTCGCGCCCCGCTTCGCGATCGTCCCACTCGTTGGGATAGCCCGTGTCAATGCAGGCTGCCCGCTCCGCAAGTTTGTTTCTCAAGAGCCAGCGGCTGAAAAAGCCGGAGCCGGCGCCAATGTCGAGCACACTGCGGCAACGGCCAATGTGCGCCGCCGCCATTTTGGCCTTTGATGTGTAGTACCAGTGGCGGTTAATTGCCTCGCCTAATCCGGCTTCTTCCTTTAGATCCATATGGGCTCCTCGCCGACGAACCAACCAGGTTGGCAATTCAATAGAGGGTGCACATGGAGCGGTTAATGGAAGCGGCAATTGCAAGCCCGACAGGTCAGCGAAGAGAAAATCTTCGCGTGGGCCCGAAATTCTGGCTAAGAGCGGCGCTTCTATGCGCGGCCCAGCGCGCTGACAAGTAGGCATGATTGTGGGCAAGATGGCCAAACCCTTTCCCGTCACCGTTTATCACAACCCCAAGTGCTCGACCTCGCGCCAGGTGCTGGAGATGATCGAGGCCGCGGGACGAACGCCTGAAGTGGTGGAGTATCTCAAGGTCGGCTGGAGCAAGAAGCAGCTGAAGGATTTGTTCGCCGCCGCTGGCCTCAGCGCGCGAGAAGCGCTGCGCACGAAAGCCGTCGAGGCTGAGGCGTTGGGCTTGCTCGATGCGAAAATCAGCGACGCCAAGCTGATCGACGCCATGGTCGCGCATCCCGTGCTGGTGGAGCGCCCGTTCGTGGTCACGCCGAAAGGGACGCGCCTGTGCCGGCCAAAGGAGACCGTGCGGGAGGTGCTGTAAATTCGGCTGAGCCCAGAAGGGCGGAGGCGATGAATGGGCCTATCTGTTACTTAGCCTCATATGCAAAAATGTCGCCTATGCAGATCAGATGCGGCGACTATTCCCTGGACACCCTCCGCCATGTCCTCACCGATCCTTCAGGCCGCGAAGCGCAGTTGTCGCCGTTGGCCTCACAGCTCCTCCAGGAATTGGCGAAGCGCCCGGGACAGACCTTTGCAAGGTCGGAGCTGGTGCAGGCGCTTTGGAGGGGCGATTGGTTGGTCGGTGACCCGGCGCTCAATCGCGTTGTCAGCGAGATCCGCAAAGTTGCTGGAGATAACAAGAAGGCGCCGTCGCTGATCCAGACAGTGCCAAGACGCGGCTACCGCCTTGTTGCTGAACACGCCCAAGCGGTGGATGGAAACAACCAGCTTGATCGCGGCTTGGAGCGCCTTGAGCGGCTTTGGAAGCTGTCGCTTCAGACCATTCTGACGATTGTGGGAGCCTTGGTGCTCTTGGTTGGTATGGCCTTGATTGCACGGCACCTTCGCTGACCTTCGCGAATCTTCGCCTTTGTTCGCGACCGTTCGAAATCCCCGCCAATGCGTGGCGAGGTCCGCGTCCTTGAGGTCTTTCTCCCACCGCTCGCGAGTGCGCGACGGAGCCTTCGTTCATGAAGATTTTCATCACCAGTTCGAAACAATTCATTCGCTTTGTCGCGCTGGGGTTGTTGATCGCAACTCCTCTGGGCGACTCTTTCGCCCGCGTGCGGCCGGTTCGGCCGATAGTGGCGCAGGCCGGGGCGTTCTCTTGGTCGCCCTATCGCTATGAGCTTCGATCTGGCGAACAAATCGAGGCCCAGATGGGGTCCCTTACCGTGCCAGCGCGGAGGAGGGGTGGGCATGGGGCGACCATTGAATTGAGGTTTGTGCGCCTCCCGGCGTTAGGGGCGGCGCGGGGATCGCCAATCATCTATCTCGCGGGCGGACCTGGGAGTTCTGGCATCGATGCAGGCCGGGGTGAACGCTGGCCATTGTTCGATTCCCTTCGGCGACATGGCGACGTAATTTTGCTCGATCAACGTGGAACCGGCCTCTCCACGCCTCCTCCTTCATGTTCACAGCCTTGGACCTTCCCGAACGATTCCGCGTCGTCCGAAGGGAGTTTCAACGCGAGCCTTGAACGAGCCGCGGCATTGTGTGCGGCAGAATGGCGTGAAGCAGGCTTGGATTTGGCGAGCTATAACACAGCCGACAACGCGGCTGACGTTGTTGAACTTGCTCGCGCTCTTGGCGGACGGGTTCGCCTAGTTGGAATTAGTTATGGTACGTTCCTCGCATTCGCAATCCTGCGTGATCATGGCGCCTTAATCGAACGGGTGGTGTTGGCGGGATCGGAAGGCCCGGACCACACCCTGAAATTGCCGTTGCAGGCCGACCGCGTTTTAGAGGGGTTGTCACGCCGCTACGCCACCAATCCTGAAATCCCCGATCTCCGCGCATCGTTGGCAAGAATTGTATCGGGGCTAGAGACGCAGCCTGTCTGGGGGGAGGCGCAAGGCCAGAATGGGCCGGTCCGCATCCTCATCAGTAAGTACGATGTGCAACTGGCCACCGCGTTTTTGTTGGCTACGAGCACCAACGCGGCGCGGTTACCAGTTTTGGTGGCCGCAATGGAGCGCGGCGATTATTCGAGCATGGCGCAAACGGTGCTGTTCATGCGCCGGTTCTACGCACAATTGCCAGCCATGCCGCTGGCGATGGATGCGGCCTCGCCTGTATCGCCGGCACGCATCAACCAGGCGCGCGCCCAAGTTGATCGGTCATTGTTCGAGAACGCGGTCAACGCACCAAGCGCTGATTTTGCGCGTGCGCTGGGTGTTGAGCGATTGCCATCGCGGTGGCGTTCGACGCTACGCACTCGCGTTCCGGCTCTTTTCGTGAGTGGTGAACTGGACTCGCGAACTCCACCGGAAAATGCCGAAGAATTGCGTCGTGGGTTTCGGAATGGCGTCCATATCGTGGTCCAAGGCGCAGGGCACGACAACGACTTGTTCTTCTACTCGCCGGCGATCTTGGAGCGGATTGGCGCGTTCTTGGACGGCGGCGCCGTGGCTGATGAGGTGTTAGGGGAGCCGGAGCGATGAGGCCAAAGCCATGGTCGCCCACTGGGAGGCGTTGAGCCGGGCTATCGGTTTTCGCCGAGCCCCGCAATGAAGGGGAACTTCCAGCGCGCGACATTTGCCATTGCGGGGCGGCGCCTTAGTGTCCGCTCATGAAAAAGCGCGAACTCGGAAAGTCAGGCATCGCCATTACACCGTTCATGCTCGGCGGCAATGTGTTCGGGTGGACCATCGATGAGGCGGCCTCGTTCGCCGTGCTCGATGCGTTCGTGGATCAGGGCGGCGACGCCATCGACACCGCGGATGTGTATTCCGCTTGGGTTCCCGGCAATGCGGGCGGCGAGAGCGAGACGATCATCGGCAAATGGCTCAAGCGCTCGGGCAAGCGCGACAAGGTGGTGATCGCCACCAAGGTCGGCATGTGGCCGAAGCGGCTTGGCATCAAAGCCGAAAATATCATTGGCGCTTGCGAGGACTCGCTGCAGCGCCTGCAGACGGATCGCATCGATCTCTACCAATTGCACCGCGACGACGAAGTCACGCCGGCGGAGGAATATCTGGGCGCGCTCGCTACGCTGATCAAAGCCGGCAAGGTCCGCGCCATCGGCGCTTCGAACTTCAAGGCCGCGCGCCTGGGCGACGCGTTGGCTGTCGGCGCCGCCAAGGGCCTGCCGCGCTTCGCCACGCTGCAACCCGAATACAATCTGATGAACCGCGAAATCGAGGCCGATCTGATGGGGCTGTGCGCGCGCGCGGGCGTGTCGCTCATTCCCTATTACGCGCTCGCCAACGGCTATCTCACCGGCAAGTACCGCACCGCCGCTGACAAAGCCAAGAGCACGCGCGGCGGACGCATGGATAAGTACATGGAAGGTATAGGCCCCGCCGTGCTGGCCGCGCTCGATGCGGTGGCTGCGCGCCACGGCGCGAGTTGCGCGCAGGTCGCGCTGGCGTGGATGCTGGCCAAGCCTGCGATCGCTGCGCCGATTGCGTCAGCAACTTCGGTCGCGCAACTCACCGAACTGATGGGCGCGCTGCGGGTGAACTTGAGCGCGGCGGATGTGGCGGAGTTGGATGAGGTGAGCGGGTAGGGAGTGGTACAATATATGGCTCACCGTCATTCCGGGGCTCGGCGATAGCCGAGAACCCGGAACCCAGGAGCGACACGCCGCGCTCTACGGTCCCCTGGCTTCCGGATCGCGCTCCGCGCGTCCGGAATGACGGCGTTCTAGTTTTCACCGAGAGCGGACACTCCGATTAGACTAGGCGTCCCCAAAGTAGCGGCGCTCGCACCTCAATGGTCCGCCCGTTGATACGAACGTTCGCCACGCGCGGGGGCAAGCCCTGATGTAGGAACACTGGGAGTTGGCCACAAACTTGCTCATCGTCCAAGCTATCCTGGCCCTCCCAGTAGGGCGATGAGTCGGTCCCCATGAAGTCGCAGTGAATGGCGAAATTTCCATTGGCAGATCGATAGCTAATACCGCCGCTCCAGTTGTTGTTTGTAATTCCCATCGACGCCGGATTCAGCCGCACCTTCGGCAAAATGCCCATGATCGTCAGAGCGACGAGCAGACCACAAAATATACGAACTGAGGACATATTTTTTGATACGAGGTCTTGGAGAGCGCCAATATCCACTTTGGCCCAAGAACAATATCTACCCCCCAACCCGCCCCCGCACCAAATCCTCCACCACGCCAGGGTCCGCCAGCGTGCTTGTATCGCCCAAACTCCCCAGCTCATTCTCCGCGATCTTGCGCAAGATGCGCCGCATGATCTTGCCCGAGCGCGTTTTCGGTAGGCCAGGTGCAAATTGGATTGCGTCGGGGCGGGCGATGGCGCTGATCTCGCGCGACACCCACGCCTTCAGTTCGCTCGCCAACACTTCATCGCCGGTTTCGCCGACGTTCAGCGTCACATAGGCGTATATCCCCGTGCCCTTGATGTCGTGCGGATAGCCGACTACCGCGGCCTCGGCCACTTTTGCGTGCGCCACCAGAGCGCTTTCGATCTCCGCGGTGCCGAGCCGATGGCCGGAAACATTCAGCACGTCATCGACGCGCCCGGTGATCCAATAATAGCCGTCCTCGTCGCGGCGGCAGCCGTCGCCGGTGAAATACATGCCGGGATAGGTGGAGAAATACGTCTCGAAGAAGCGGCGATGATCGCCGTAGACGGTGCGCATCTGCCCGGGCCAAGAATCCAGGAGTACAAGATTACCGCTGGCCGCGCCTTCGAGCAGCGCGCCTTTTTCGTCCACCAGCGCCGGCCTCACGCCAAAGAACGGCAGCGTCGCCGAGCCTGGTTTCAGCGCGGTTGCGCCCGGCAGTGGCGTGATCAGCGCGCCGCCGGTTTCGGTCTGCCACCAGGTGTCGACGATCGGGCAGCGCCCCTCGCCGACCACGCGGTGATACCAGAGCCACGCCTCCGGATTGATCGGCTCGCCCACGCTGCCGAGCAGGCGCAAGCTGGCGCGCGATGTTTTCTCCACTGGCCCATCGCCCTCGCGCATCAAAGCGCGCAACGCGGTCGGCGCGGTGTAGAAGGTGTTGACCTTGTGCTTGTCGATCACCTCCCAGAAGCGCGAAGAGGAGGGGTAATTCGGCACGCCCTCGAACATGAGCGTGGTGGCGCCGTTCGCCAGCGGGCCGTAGACGATATAGGTGTGCCCGGTCACCCAACCGACATCGGCGGTACACCAATAGATGTCGCCGTCGTGATAATCGAACACGTATTGATGCGTCATCGAGGCGTAGACAAGGTAACCGCCGGTCGTATGCAGCACGCCCTTGGGTTTGCCGGTTGAGCCAGACGTGTACAAGATAAACAGCGGATCCTCCGCGCCCATCGGCTCGGGCGCGCACTCGGCGGAGACTTTCTCCGCTTCAGCCTCGTACTTTACATCGCGCCCGGCCTGCATCGGCACCTCGGCGCCCGTGCGCTCGACGACGATCACGCTCCTTACCCCCGGCGCCAGCTCCAAAGCCGCGTCCACATTGAGCTTCAGCGGAATGATCTTGCCGCCGCGCACGCCTTCGTCGGCAGTGATCAAGCAGGTGGAATCGCAGTCCTTGATGCGGTTGGCCAGGCTGTCGGGCGAAAAGCCGCCAAACACCACCGAATGCACCGCGCCGATGCGCGCGCAGGCCAGCATCGCGCACGCCGCTTCTGGGATCATCGGCATATAGATGGTGACGCGGTCGCCGCGCTTGACGCCCTGGCCTTTCAGCACATTGGCGAAACGGCAGACTTCAGCATGGAGTTCCCTGTAAGTGATCTCAAGCGAGTCCTCCGGGTTGTCGCCCTCCCAAATGATCGCGACCTGGTCGCCGCGCTTTTCCAAATGCCGGTCGAGGCAATTCACCGACGCATTGAGCACGCCGTCCTCGTACCAGCGGATGCGGAAATCGGCTTCGTTGAAGCTTGTGTCCTTCACTTTGGTGTAGGGCTTTATCCAATCCAGCCGTTGCCCATGCACGCCCCAGAATGCTTCGGGGTCAGCGAGCGCCGACGCATGCATCGCGCGATAGCGCACGTCATCGGCGTGAGCGCGGGCAGCCCAATCGGGGGGAACGGGGAAGGTGGGGGTGTTGGACATGAAGTTGCGCTCCTGGCGGACTTTTGGCGAACTCGTAGCGGCGACACAAGCGCCGGCGCGCTCGTTCTCCCTTGGGGAGAAGGTGGCCGCGGAGCGGCCGGCTGAGGGCGCGCGCGTTTGTGGCCCTCAGTGCCCCACGCTCGCTGCGCGCCGAAACACCGTCCGGATCGTAAAATTGCTCACTAGCCTTCTTACGCCCGGGAGCTTCGACAAGGTCTCCCGGTGCACGCGTTCGTAGCCATCATCATCGGCCAACACGATGCGCAGCAAATAATCGCTTTCCCCGGTCATGAGATGGCAGTCCTGCACTTCGCGGCAGAGCGCTACCGCGCGCTCGAATTTTTCCATCGTCTCGGAGCGCTGGTTTTCCAAAGTCACCGCCACGAACACGGTCGCGCCGCGCCCCAGCGCCTTTTCCGAGAGGATCGCCGCATAGCCCTCGATCACGCCCGCGGCCTCCATGGCTCTGACGCGGCGGTGGCAAGCTGACGGTGAAAGGCCGACCCGCTCGGCAAGTGCAGCGCTGGTCAGCGCGCCGTCGCGCTCAAGCTCCAGCAGGATCTTGTGGTCGAAGGGGTCGAGCGGGGTGGGAGATTGTTGCGACATAGGGCTAGAATTGCACAAAAATGGGCGTCCAATTCAAGTCCTTCAGCGAAATGTCGAAGAATAAGCGCTCCATTTGGGATATTTGAGCGCTAAAATCATCGCTCCAGGAGGAAATCCCATGCGCGTCGGCTGTCCCAAGGAAATCAAGGTCCATGAATATCGCGTCGGGCTGACGCCGGAGAGCGCGGCGGAACTGGTGCGCGCCGGGCACGAGGTGATGCTCGAAACCAAGGCTGGCGAAGGCATCGGCGCGCCCGACAGCGTCTACGAAAAAGTCGGCGTGAAAATCCTGCCGAACGCCGATGCCGTGTTCGGCGAAGCCGAGATGATCGTGAAGGTGAAGGAGCCGCAAGCGATCGAGATCGCGCGGCTGAAGCCCAAGCACACGCTGTTCACCTATCTCCACCTCGCGCCCGATCCCGAACAAGCCGAGGGGCTAATGAAATCCGGCGCCACCTGCATTGCGTACGAGACCGTCACCGATGCGAACGGGCGCCTACCGCTGTTGAAGCCGATGTCGGAAGTGGCTGGACGCATGTCGATCCAGGTCGGCGCGCACTATCTTGAGAAGGCCCATGGCGGGCGCGGCGTGCTGATGGGCGGCGTGCCGGGCGTGCGGCCGGCAGATGTCGTGATCCTCGGCGCCGGCGTGTCGGGATATAACGCAGCCCAGATCGCCGTCGGCATGCGCGCGCGCGTCACCGTGTTCGACAAGAACCCGGCCCGCCTCGAAGAACTCGATCGCGAATTCAATGGCCGATTGGAGACGGTGTATTCGACCGGCGCTGCAATCGCGGAAGCGATTAGGGAAGCCGATGTCGTGGTCGGCGCGGTGCTGGTGGCGGGCGCGGCGGCGCCGAAGCTGATTACCAAGCCGATGCTGAAAACCATGCGCCCCGGCTCGGTGCTGGTGGATATTTCCATCGACCAGGGCGGGTGCTTCGAGACCTCGAAAGCCACCACGCATTCCGAGCCGACCTTCATTGTCGACGGCATCATCCATTATTGCGTCGCCAACATGCCGGGCGCGGTGGCGCGCACTTCTGCCTTTGCCTTGAACAACGCCACGCTGCCGTTTGCACTCGCGCTCGCAAACAAGGGCTACAAGCAGGCGCTGCAAGACGATGCGCATCTGGCCAACGGGCTGAATGTGTTCGAAGGCGCGATTGCACACGAGGCGGTGGCGAAGGATTTGGGGAAGGCGTACAAGAGGCCGGGTTGGCTGGGGTAGGAATTACGTGTCGCGCGCAGCCTGACGGCGCCGTCAGCGTCGCACCGCCCCCTCCACGATCCGCCGCGCCGCTTCTACCGCTTCGGCGATACTCAGTTCGCTTGTATCAAGTGAATGCGCATCCGCTGCCTGGCGTAGCGGGGAGTCGACGCGCTCCGTGTCGCGACGGTCGCGCTCGGCGATTTGCGCGTGCAACTCCTCAAAACTGATCTGTTCGCCGCGCGCGCGCAGTTCGTTGAGCCGCCGTTGTGTGCGCACTGGCAGCGTGGCGGTGACGAAGAGTTTCACCTCCGCATCTGGGCAAATCACAGTGCCGATATCGCGCCCATCGAGCACCGCGCCCGCGGAATCGGCGGCGAACGCGCGCTGGGTCTCGCGCAGCACCGCGCGCACCGCGCTCATGGCGGCGACCTTGGACGCGGCGAGCCCGACAATTGACGAGCGGATGCGGTGTTCGTCGATGGCGCCGAGATCGAGCGCACGCGCCGCCGCCACTGCAGCTGCTTCATCTCCCGGATCGCGACCCGCATCGAGCACTGCCAGCCCCACGGCGCGATAAAGCGCGCCGGTGTCGAGCCGCTTCAGTCCGAAATGCTTGGCGAGCCCGGCCGCGACTGTGCCCTTGCCGGAAGCGGTTGGTCCATCGACGGCGATGATCATGGGGGTGTTCTATCAAGAGAGCGCGTCGTCGTCACGCCGGCTTCCCTCCACAAATCCTTGTTTTCGAGAGCTTCGACGCATATCGTGTCTGCCGCGCCGTGTATTGCGGCGGCGGGATGCTGGCATGCGTTGGTTTTTGAGCCTAGCAGTGGCGTTGGCGCTCACAGCGCTTGTCGGTGTCGTGACGGCGTTTGCACAATCGCAGCCCCTCAGCCAAACCCAGTTTCGCGATGCGGTGGCGGATCGGATTGCAACGCTGCAGCCCGAGGCGCGGATTGCGATCCGCGACCAGCTAGGCCTTTCTGTCACAATCGCAAACGGTGAGACTTGGCAAGTCAATCTCGATAACGGCTATGCTGAGTACACTGCGACGACCGACCAGCTTTCAGCGATCGTTGATCGGTGGGCGCATTTTGTGATCCGTCCGGAACGAACAAGAGATCCAGCTGCGGTCGTAGTTGTGCTGCGGTCCTACCCGGTCATTCAAGCCTACCAAGACTTTAGAAGTCAAAACGGGGGGAGCGGCGTAGTTCTCTCGCGCCCGTTTAAGGGCGATTTGCACGAGGCTTTGGTCTTCGACAGCCCACAATCGTTAGAATATGCATCGGTTGAAAGCCTTCGCGAGGCTGGCCTAACAATAGAGGAAGCGTGGGCTCTCGCACCCAACAACGTGCCTGCGCGTATGGGTGCGGTGGAAGTAGGCGAGACGACACTCGCGGGCATACTTATAGTTGGAGGCGGAAATGGGCTTGCGCCGAGCCTGCTCGTTGACCCATCCATTTGTACTCGGGTCCCGTACGCGGACGCTCTCATTTTCGTGTCGGCGCGCGACACGTTTTTTGTTGGCAGCGGAACGCAGGAAGCGGAGGCAAATTTCCGTGGATTCGCACGCTTCCTGATCGAACGCGGCGAGTCCATGTCGCGGGTCTTGCTGCAGTGCCGGGCGGGGCGCCTCGAAACGGTTGGATGATGCCGCCCCTAGCGTTACGACTTGACAGCAGCAGCAAGAGCGCACCCGCTCTGCCGCAACGTCCGGCTTTGTTTTACGCGCGCCCTGCGCCATGATGCGCGACTATGGACGGCATGCATTCACCCGAACCCGAGCATTTCGACATCCTCATCATCGGCGCCGGGCTCTCCGGCGTTGGCGCTGGCGTGCACCTGGGCAAGCATTGTCCGGGCAAGAGCTATGCAATCCTGGAAAACCGCGCCGCGATCGGTGGCACATGGGACCTGTTCCGCTACCCCGGCATCCGCTCCGACAGCGACATGTTCACGCTCGGCTACGCGTTCAAGCCGTGGACGCGGGCCAAGGCTATCGCCGACGGTCCCTCCATCCGCGACTACGTGAATGAAACGGCGCGCGAATATGGGATCGATCGCCACATTCGCTTCAAGCACAAAGTCACGCGCGCCGCTTGGGATTCGCACACCGCGCTGTGGACCATAGAGGCCGAGCATGCGGGCGCCACGAAACGATTCAGCGCGCGTTTCCTGTTCTCTTGCGCCGGCTATTACAATTACGAGCGGGGCTATCTTCCCGACTTCAAGGGCGCCGAGCGCTTCACGGGTCAGATTATTCACCCACAGCATTGGCCAGAAAATCTCGATTATGCCGGCAAGCGCATCGTCGTCATCGGCTCGGGCGCTACTGCGGTGACGCTGGTCCCGTCGCTCACAGACAAGGCCGCGCACGTCACCATGCTGCAGCGCTCGCCGACCTACATGGTGTCGTTGCCGGCGGAGGACAAATTCGCCAATTGGCTGCGCCGCACGCTGCCCGCCCAATTGGCTTATGACCTCACCCGGCTGATGCGCACCAGCATGCAGCAGCTCTTCTTCCGCCTCGCCCGCACGCGGCCAAAGCGCACGCGCGAGCGGCTGCTCGGGCTTATCCGCGAGCAGATCGGCGCAGAGCAGGTCGAGAAGCACTTCACCCCGCGCTACAATCCATGGGAGCAGCGTCTGTGTCTGGTGCCCGACAACGACATGTTCCTCGCCATCAAGCAGAGCAAAGCCTCAGTCGTCACCGATAGGATCGACAGATTCACCGAGAACGGAATTAAGCTCGCCTCCGGCGAGGAGCTTGAGGCGGATATTATCGTCACCGCTACGGGGCTCGCGTTGCAAATGGCCGGCGGCGTCGAGATTTTCGTTGACGGCGCCAAGGTCGATTTCAGCGATGCCTATGTCTATCGCGGCGCCATGTTCACTGGCGTGCCGAATTTTTTCAACGTGTTTGGCTACACCAACGCGTCGTGGACGCTGAAGGCTGATCTGATCAGCGAATACGCCTGCCGTGTCATCAATTACATGGACGAGTACGGCCTCGCGCAGGCCACGCCGCAGCCCCCGGACGCCGACATCGAGGCGCGCCCGTTCGTGGATTTCTCCTCCGGCTATTTCGCGCGCGCGGCCCATCTCTTGCCCAAACAAACCGACACCGCGCCCTGGAAGCTCAGCCAAAGCTATGGCCACGACATAATGGCGCTGCGCTTCGGGCAGGTGGAGGACGGGGTGCTGGAGTTTCGGGCAAAGGTGGGGGAGGGCGCGATGCGCACGGCGCGCGAGGCCGTGAAAGGGTAGCAGGGCCGTTGTGGCGCGGGCGCGTTGTGCTACTCTGTGTGCATGACGAAACGCCTCAGCCCTTCTGATGTCGCCGAGCGCCAGGGTCGTGATCAGCAGGCGGTCGCCTCGCTCACGATCGAGGGTATGGCGCCCACGGCGGAGGAAGATGCTCTGTTCGCAGAGTTCGACCGGCTTGGACTCTCGGATGAAGAGTGCCGTAAGCGCCTGCTTGAGCGCGTGGGCGCGCGCGCTCCTGGCGTCGTCGTCCCAGCTGAATGAGCCCCGTGGAGAACGCCGCTTGGCGATCCTACTTCTGGCCGGGTACGGAAGTCCTTCGAAACAAGTTGGGCATACGCGACGCGCGTGAACTGCAGGCGGCGGAGCGGCAGTTCGCGCGCCAACGCCTGCGTGAACCACTGCCGCGTGCGCCGGCGACGCCCAGCGGGTATTGCGCGATTCACCGACACATTTTCCAAGACCTCTACGATTGGGCAGGCGTCTACCGCACCGCTGACATGCGCCACCCCGCGAACGGGGCCTTCTTTTGCAGGGTCGAGTTCATTGCCGATCAAATGGACCAGACTTTTGATCGCATCCGGGCTGTCGCAACCGGCGACCTGCGGGCAACTGAGCCTTTTGCAGCGGCGCTTGCCATTCCGCTTGGAGATCTGAATGCGATTCACCCTTTCCGCGAGGGGAACGGCCGCGCCATGCGCGTGTTGATTACCCTGCTCGCACACGAATGCGGCCTCCGCTTCAACCAAACCCGTCTTGATCCAGATTCTTGGAATGAAGCCAGTCGCACCAGTTTTGTAACCGCCGACCCGGCCCCGTTGTGTGCTGTACTTACGCGCGCGCTCAGCGTACCGGAGTGACAGATCGAGGTGCGCCCATGAAACTTCTCTCCTTCATCGTGCTCGCCGCTTTGATCGCCGGCATCGCTGTCGGCGCCTGGGTGCGTGCGGACGCGCCCCACTTCACTGAAGCCGCAAACATCGTTGAGGCCTTCGGCGGCCTTTGGCTGAACGCACTTCGGATGACTGTGGTGCCGCTCGTTGTGTCGCTGCTGATTGTCGGCATCGCCTCAGTGACCGACGCCGCGAAAACCGGGGGCTTGGTCCTACGGGCGATCATCTTGTTCAGCGTGCTGCTGATCTTCGCTGCGCTCTATGGCATCGGCGCGAGCAATTTCGCACTGCAATTCTGGCCTATCGATGCCGACGCTGGGGCGGCCTTTCTCAGCGGCGTTGGCGCGGAGGCGCCGCCTGCACAAAAGCCGCCGACCTTGGCGGAGTGGATTGTCGGTCTTGCGCCAGCCAATCCCGTGAAGGCCGCTGCGGAGAGCGCGATTCTGCCGCTCGTGGTGTTTGCGGTGTTCTTCGGTTTCGCCGCGACCCGCCTCGAAGCGCCCTTGCGCGATGCGATAACGACTTTCTTCCGCGCGGTCTCCGAAGCGATGATCGTGATCGTGCGCTGGGTGCTGATCGCGGGGCCGTTCGGCGTATTCGCGTTGGCTCTGGGTGTCGGCCTGCGCGCCGGCTTTGGCGCGACGGAAACGTTGGTGCACTACGTGCTGGTGGTTTCAGCGGTCACGCTTGGCGTCACGGTGCTTGCTTGGCTCATCGCGATTGCATTCGGGCGCCAACCCATCGGCCGTTTCACTGCCGCCGCGGCGCCGGTATGGGCCATTGCCGCTTCGACGCAATCCTCGCTGGCCTCGCTGCCGGCGATGCTGGACGCCGCCTTGCGCGGCTTGAGCATTCCAGCGCGCGTCGCCGACGTGGTGCTGCCGTTGGCGGTGGCGGTGTTTCGGTTCACCAGCCCAGTCGCAAACTTGGCCGTTTGCATCTTTGTGGCCCATCTCTACGGCCACGAGCCGAGCACCTTGCAATATGCAGGCGCGGTGTTCGTCGCCTATGGCGTCAGCATCGGCTCGGTCGGCTTGCCGGGGCAAATATCGTTCATCGCCTCGGTGGCGCCGATCTGCATCGCGCTGGGTGCGCCAACGGAGTTGCTCGGCATTCTCATCGCGGTCGAAGTGATCCCCGACATTTTCCGCACCCTAGGGAACGTCACCGGCGATCTCGCAGCGACGGCGATCTTGGGGAGAGGGGAGAAGCTCAGCTCCGGTAATCCCCGTTGATCTCGATATAGCGCTTGGTCAAATCGCACGTGAACATGCGCGCACGGCCTTCGCCCGGGCCGACGATCACTGCGATCTCAAGCTCTGGGCGCTTCATGTAGGCGCTCATCGCTGCTTCGTTGTAGTCTGGCGCGACGGCGCCGTTCTTGGCAGCCCACAGATCGCCGAAGCGCACGGAGAGCTGCTTGCGAACGATTGGCTCGTCGGCGCGGCCGACGGCGGCGACGATGCGGCCCCAATTGGCGTCTTCGCCGGCGATAGCGGTTTTTACTAACGGGCTTTCGCAAATGGTGCGCGCGATTTTCTTCGCCGAAGCGTGGCTGGCCGCGCCTGACACCGACACCGTCACCAGCTTTGTCGCGCCTTCGCCGTCGCGGACGATCTGGATGGCGAGATCAGCGAGGACTTGGGAGAGGGAGGCGCGAAACCCGCTCAAACGATCGTCCTTGGCGTCGGCAATCGAGGGCATCTTCGAAGCCCCCGTTGCGAACAACAGCACGCAATCATTGGTGCTGCGGTCGCCATCGACGGTAATGGAGTTGAAACTCGTCTCACACTCCTCGCGCAGCATTGTGTCGAGCGCCGCCGCCGACAGCGCAGCGTCGGTGAACACGAAGGCCAGCATTGTCGCCATGTCCGGGGCGATCATGCCCGAGCCTTTGGCGATGCCGGCGATATTGATCTTTGTGCCGCCGATTTCGCATGCCGCGCCGGCGCCCTTGGGAAAGGTGTCGGTGGTGCCGATCGCTTGCGCGGCGGTCAGCCAGTCCACCGGCCCCGTTTCCATCGCAGGCAAAGCGCGCGCGATCTTGGAATCATCGAGCACCACGCCAATGACGCCGGTGGACGCCGCCATCATTTCGTCCGGCGTCAGTCCAAGTCGTGTTGCGGCGGCTTCAAGCGAGCGTTTGCAGGCCGCATCGCCGTCCGCGCCCGTGAAGGCGTTGGCGCAGCCTGCGTTGACCAGAAGGCCGCGAGCGCGGCCCTTGCTCTCCGCGAGAGCGCGTTTGCACCAATCCGTGGGCGCGGAGCCGACGGCGTTGGTGGTGAATACTCCCGCCGCCTGTGTTTCGGGCGGGGCGCGCATCAACAACAGATCGGGTCGCTCGTGTTTGTAGAATCCGGCCCGGCCAATGGCTGCCTCGAGGCCCGCGATTGCGGGCAACGATGGAAAACGCGCCGGCGCCAGCGGCGAAACCAGCGAAACGTCGTTGTTCATTGCTGCTCGCTGTCTGCGGGCTCTTGATTCGTGGGCGGCTGCGGCTGCGCGCCGGGGAACGGGAAGGGCGGCGGTTCCTGGCCTGGCGGAGAGGCGAGGTCCGGCGCTGGACGCGGCGGCGGCTCGCGTCCCGCGGCGTCGGGCGGAGCGCCGGTTTCGTCCTCGCCGGGCTGGGCGCTTTCCTCGGGTTCGCGCAAGCGCTCGATGCGGACTTCGCGCGCAAGCCGCTCGTGCAGCCGGGAAATTTCCTGATAGCGCAACCATTCCACGATCCGCGGCCGCAACGTTTCCAGGCTCGGGATGCCCACGGCGCGGCGATCCTCCAGCCGGAACAAGTTCCAGCCTGTGGGCAACTGCACCGGACCGAAGACATCCCCGACGCTCGCGTTCGCCGCGCCTTCGCGTACGGCCGGGGTGACGTCGCCTAGGGCCGAAAACCCCAGATCCCCGCCGTCGGGGGCCGTATCGCGCTCGGTCGAGAGCTCGAACGCCAAAACTTCAAATCTTTCGCCTTGGTCGAGCCTTCTTTTGGCCGCGTCCGCAGCTTCACGTGTCTCGAACTGGATATGGCGCAGATGGACTTCCTCACCTTGGCCGAGCCGGCTCGCATTTTCGCGATAAAGCCGCTCGACCGCCTCGGGATCGACCGCACGTTGGTCGAGCTCTTCGTAGATGGCGTTCGCGAGCACGCGCTCGCGCGCGTTTTCCAATTGCCGGCGCACCGCCGCTTCACGGTCGAGCCCGCGCGCTTCAGCCTCCATGCTGAACAGGCGGACTTCGATCAATTCCTCGAGCGCCAGATAGAAAGCGTCGGAATTGGCGTCGAGATCTTCGGTTTCCTGGAGCCAACCGCGCGCGACAGCGTGTGCGCGCACATCTTCGACATAGATTGGCCGCCCATTGACGGTCGCCGCGACGATCGGATTGCGGATAACCCCGCCTTCGCCGCCCTCCTGGCTGCCCAGCCCGCAGCTCGCAAGGAGGAGGGCGAGCGCGACAGCCGCGATGCGGTTAGGCCGGATCATGCATTCTGCTCCCGATTGGCTCTCAAGGGCTCGACAGGGCATTGCGCCCGCCGATCGCACGCGGGGGTCGCATTGACACCGTACCGGGGCGCTCTTAAGTCTCGCTGGCGCGCAAGTCGAGAGTGTTTTCGCACCCGGGAGCGCTTCGGGAAACAACAGAAAAGCCTGAACTATCAACACACTCAACGCTGCCGCGCCGAGCGCTTCAAGGCTCGCCCGCCGTTGGTACGCACCGGATATTAGATCGCGCTCATGCTTAACCTCGCCAAGCAGATTTTCGGTTCCGTCAATGAACGCAAGGTGCGCCAGCTACGTCCCCTGGTGCAGCGCATCAATGCGCTCGAGCCGACCTTCGAGGCATTGTCGGACGACGCCCTTCGCAACAAGACCAGCGAGTACCGGCATCGGCTAGCCCGCGGCGGCAAGATCGACGAAGTGCTCCCCGAAGCCTTCGCCACCGTGCGTGAAGCCGCCAAACGCACTCTGGGCATGCGCCATTTCGACACCCAGCTGATGGGGGGCATGATCCTCCACCAGGGCCGGATCGCGGAAATGCGCACCGGCGAAGGCAAGACGCTGGTGGCGACGCTGCCGGTCTATCTGAACGCGCTTGAGAGCCGCGGCGTGCACGTCATCACCGTCAACGATTATTTGGCCAAGCGCGACGCCGAATGGATGGGCCAGGTCTATCGTTTTCTGGGTCTTTCGGTGGGCGTTATCGTGCACGGCTTGTACGACAACGAGCGCCGCCAAGCGTACTCGGCCGATGTCACCTACGGCACAAATAACGAGTTCGGCTTCGACTACCTGCGCGACAATATGAAGTACTCGCTGGGCGAGATGGTGCAGCGCGGGCACCGCTTCGCCATTGTCGACGAAGTCGACTCGATCCTGATCGACGAAGCGCGCACGCCGCTGATCATTTCCGGCCCCACCGAGGACCGCAGTGATTTTTACAAGTCGATCGACGCGCTCATCCCGCTGCTTGGTCCCGACGATTTCGAACACGATGAAAAGCAGCGCTCGGTTACCTACACTGAATCGGGCTCCGAGCGCATCGAGGAAATTCTGGTCGAACGCGGCTTGCTGCAAGGCTCCATGTACGAGCCCGCCAACATCTCCGTCGTCCACCACGCCAATCAGGCCCTACGCGCGCACAAGCTGTTCCAGCGCGACAAGGATTACATCGTCAAGGACAACGAAGTTGTGCTGATCGACGAGTTCACCGGGCGCATGATGCATGGACGGCGGCTGTCCGAAGGCCTCCACCAAGCGATTGAAGCCAAGGAAGGGGTGAAGGTTCAGCCCGAGAACCAGACGCTGGCCTCGATCACGTTCCAGAACTATTTCCGGCTCTACGACAAGC
>CADEEA010000067.1 GCA_902826245.1 uncultured Alphaproteobacteria bacterium
GCGGGCGTGATGTAGTGGTAGCCTGAAAGCTTCCCAAGCTTTTCGTGCGGGTTCGATTCCCGCCGCCCGCTCCAGTCAGCCGGCATTTTGCGCGAACCGCGCCGGCGCCTCGAATACCGCCGCGCTCGGCTGGCGTTGCGGCATGCGGTTGTAGGCGTCCAGTGCGGCGATCTTGTAGGCTTCCGCCAGCGTTGGATAGTTGAAGGTGTTCTCGACGAAATAGTCTAGCCCGCCGCCAAGATTGAGCACCGCCTGGCCAATATGGATCAGTTCGGTGGCGCCCTCCCCGACAATGTGCACGCCCAAGAGCCGGCGCGTCTCCAGCGCGAAAATCATTTTCATGAAGCCGGAATTGAGCCCCATGATGTGGCCGCGAGAGGTTTCGCGGAAGCGCGCAATGCCGGTCTCGAACGGGGTCGCCTTCGCGCGCACCTCTTCCTCGGTCATGCCGATGGTGGAGATTTCCGGCACCGAATAGATGCCGTAAGGGAAAAATTGCGGCGGCGCGTGCGCTGCCTCCCCGAACGCGTGGCACGCCGCAATGCGCCCCTGCTCCATCGAAGTGGAGGCAAGGCTCGGAAAGCCGATCACGTCGCCGACTGCATAGATGTGGCCGATTTTGCTGCGGAAATTGGCCTTATCCACGGCGATGCGGCCGCGCTCGTCAGCCTCAAGGCCGGCGGCGGCAAGATTGAGCGAAGCGGTCGCGCCCATGCGACCGGCGGCAAACAACACCATGTCGGCGGCGATCTGGCGATGATCTTCCAGGTCGATCAAGCAGCTTTCGGCGCCGACGCGTCGCACCGCTTTCACTTTGCTGTTGAAGCGAAGGTTCAGCCCGCGATCGCGCAGATCGTGGATGAATTCGTCCACCAGCTCGCGATCGACAAAGCCGAGCAGGCTTTCGCCCGGCTCGATCAACGTCACTTTCACGTCAAGCGCGGAGAAGATGGTCGCGTACTCGACGCCGATTACGCTGGCGCCGATCACTGCCAGCGAACGCGGCAGGCGTTTGAGGTCGAGCACCTCGTCGGCGTCGACGATGGTCTCGCCATCGAAGGGAATGTGCGGCGGGCGAAATGGCGCCGTGCCAACGGCGAGGATGATTTTGTCGCCGTGAACATGGCGTACTTCGCCCCCGTCGTTCGTCACCTCGATGGCGTGGGGCCCAAGAAAGCGCGCGGCCCCGGCCATACAGGCGACCTTGTTGCGGGCGAATTGGTGCTCCAGCACCTCCACTTCATGGTCGAGCGTGATGTGGAGGCGCCGGCGCAGATCCTCGGCGGTGATGTCCTGCTTGTTGCGGTGGGCGCGGCCATAAAAGCCGCGCTCGCGCCAGCCGGAGAGGTTGAGCACGGTTTCACGCAGTGTTTTTGACGGGATCGTGCCGGTGTGCACGCATACGCCGCCGACGCGCTGGCCGCGCTCGATCACCAGAACGCTTTTCTTCAGCTTGGCCGCCTGCACCGCCGCGCGCCGACCCGCAGGTCCCGAGCCGACAACGATGAGATCGAAATGCTGCGCCATGGCGCTACGTTGTCGCGCCGCGCGGCTGATTTTGCGTTAACGCTTGTTACAGCGAGAACAGCCTGCGGCTCATATCGGCCGCGCCGCTGCTGAAATGAGCGAGCTTTCGGCCAACGCCTTCCTCGAACTGGATCGATACGCCGGCCAGCACCATGAAACCGAGGCCAGCAAGCGCACCCGCCGCTAACGCCACCGCATTGCGAAGCTTCCGCCTCATAGAGCTCAAGCCGATCATCGTCCGCGCCCTTGCTTAATGCGCGTTGATCATGGCGCCTGAGGCGTAAACAAAGGCTAAGCGAAAGGTTAAGGCGCGCGTGAACAACACAAACTAGCAGCGTATGACGAAGCGCTTGCGCATCGGCGCGAGCACGCGCCATACGCCGGCAAAGCCAGGTTCGATCACGAACGAGTCGCCAGCTTGGAAGCGCTGCGCGGCGCCGCCATCGGGAACCAGTTCGCACGCGCCTTCGAGCAGGTGGCAGAATTCCCATTCGTCGTATTTCACCCGCCAGGCGCCGACATCGGCGCTCCATTCGCCGGCATAGGTTCCCTCGCGCTCGTAATCGAGCCGGGTTTCCGTCATCGGCGCGCCTTCGACGAGGCGATCGGGGTCGATGGGCTTGCGCTCCGGCGCGCTTTGACCGCCGACGGGGTGGAGCTTATTCACTGCGCGGTCCGATATACTGCTCAACGTCAGCGATGCGATCGATCGCGTTCTCCACTTCGACGACGGCAAGGGGCGCAAGCTGATCGCTCCAGGGAACCTGGGCCAATTGTTCGGGCGGGATAGTTGTGGAATTGAGTTCGGCGGTAGCGCCATAGTTGAAGACAAACTTTTCCTGCTCGCCGATGCGAATAGATGTGACCTGCGCTGACATATGGAACACCGGAATCGCGTAGAAGCCGTGCAAACTGAAATAGTCAGCGCGCCTGAAAACCTCTACCAATTCGACCACACGCTCAGGCGGGATCGTCCAATTGTGCTCGCCTTCCCGAGCCACGCCCCGGCGGCCGACATAACGCACCTGGCCGTCGCCCGTGATTTCGAGTTCATACGCTGGGCAGGTTCCGTACGGCGATGCGCAGCCATTGCGAATGAGGCGGATGCGGAGGCCATCCGTACGGGGAGCATCGGGAAACGAACGGTCCGCCGCCCCATGATAATCCTCGGGCATGGCCATAACGCTGAAATTGAACCGGGCGCGAACGACTTCTCCATCTTCCACGAACGGTCTGTAGCGCGCACCCAGCGCCGACGCCCGCGCCTCATCGCGCCTTTCTTCCGGCCCATCGGTCACAACCGCTTCGATAACCGCGCCGGACTCATCGACCAGCACGGCCACATCCCAGCCCTCAGATCTGACTTGCTCCAAGAGGTCGTCAGTTTGCCGCCACGGCGTGCGCACAATCGGCCAGGAGCGATCCACGAGATTTTGCTCGGCTGTGCCTGCGCCGATCTCAATCGTGCGTGGCTGCGCATCGGCGAGTGTCGAGGTCGCCAGAACGGCCGTCAATGCAGCGAGAATTATTCGCATGCTCGGTCTCCAGTGCGGCTTCAGGACGATGACGTCTCATCCGCCTTCTTTCCCTCAAACCCAGCCCATCTCCCGAACATCTCCTCCGCCCGGCGCAAATTCTTATCCAGCGAGGCCATCGTCTTTGCGAAATCGCCGGCATCGTCGCCGCGCCAGGCGGCGCGGGCTTGGCCGACGATCACGCCCAACCCTTGCGCGCGCGCTTGGCCGGTCATGCCGTCGGCTTCCAGCCCCGCCAGCGCCAGCACCCAGCGGGCGCAGCGAACGTGGCGCTGGTGCTGGGAGGCCATCAGGGTTGGATCGCGGTCGAGCCCCTGCTCCATCGCCAGCACCGCGGCGCGGTGCGGCTCCATCGCCTCGAAGCGGCGCATGATCAGTTCGAACAAGCGGTCGCGCACGCTTTGCTTGGGATCGAGTTTGTCCATGTTAGCGGCGATGGCGCGGTCGAACGCTTCCTCGACGCAATCGACCGCCTCCCAAAGCGTGGCGCCGTAAAGCTCGGCCAACGGTTGGCCTGCCGCCTGCGCCACTTTTGGTAAGGCGATATCCTTCCAGCTCCCCTCGGCTGCCAGCGCAAGCGCGGCGCGGGCGAGATCGCGGCGAATGGCGGGATCGGTCAGGCTCATGGCGCTCTTATGCACCGGCGCCGCCCATGCTGGCCAGAGGCTTGCTCCGCTATGCTAAAGCGCCATGCGTCTAGAGAGCGTACAAACACGACTGAATTAGCAGCGCCGGCATGGCGCGGCCTTCGACAGGCTCAGGCTGACGCAGAACTGGCTTAGTCTGATGAAGAATGGCGTCACGCTGAGCGACTTCGAAGCGCGACGCCGGCGCAGATGTTCGGTCTTGTGGCGATTCCGACTTTGCGCATGGCGCCCCAGATCGCTAAACAGGCGCCCGTGAACCCGAACCAGACCGGCCTCCTGCTCTCCCAGATCGCCCTCGCCGCCACCGAGGCCGCTGCCTTGGCCAGTGCGAGATGGCGCGGGCTGGGCCAAAAAAACGACGCCGACCAGGCCGCCGTCGACGCCATGCGCGCCAGCTTCGAACATGCGCCATTCTCCGGCACGGTGGTGATCGGCGAAGGCGAGATCGACGAAGCGCCGATGCTCTATATCGGCGAGAAAGTCGGCGCGGGGGGGCTTGAAGTCGATATCGCCGTCGATCCGCTCGAAGGCACCAAACTCTGCGCCTACGACGCCCCCAACGCGATGACAGTCGTCGCGCTGGCGCCGCGGGGCGGGCTGCTGCACGCGCCGGACATGTACATGGACAAGCTCGCCATTGGGCCGGGCTATCCAGCGGGGCTGATCGACCTCGATGTTTCGCCGACCGAAAACGTCACCCGCCTGGCCAAAGCCAAAGGCGTGCCGGTGAGCGCGATCCGCGCCTGCCTGCTCGATCGCGACCGCCACGCCACGATTGTCGGCGAATTACGCAAGGCAGGCTGCGCTATCCGCCTCATCCCCGACGGCGATGTCGCCGGCGTGTTCTGGACCACCGAAAGCGAGCGCTCGGGCGTGGACATCTATTTCGGCTCAGGCGGCGCGCCTGAAGGCGTGCTCGCGGCCGCCGCGATCCGCTGCGCTGGCGGGCAGATGCAAGGGCGTTTGTTGCCGGAAAACGAAGCTGAAGCCGCGCGCGCGCGCGCGATGGGGCACGCCGACGTTTCAAAGAAACTCACGCTCGATGACATGGTCAAAGGCGATGTCGTCTTCGCGGCTTCCGGCGTGACTTCGGGCTCGATGTTCGAAGGCGTGCTGTTTGAAGGCAGCGGCGCGCGTGTGGATTCGCTGGTGTGGGACAGCTTCAACGCCCGCAAAGCTCGTGTGAGTTCGCTTTGCCCGACGAGCCGATAGAGCGCGATCAGGACGGCGGCCCCGTTCGCGGCGGCGCAGGTTCCGGTGGCGCACCCGCCGGCGCTGCGTTGGGTGACGCCTGGGGAGATTGCGGCGGCCGTGACGGAAGCCGGCGCGCGAAGGCGTTGAGGCCGGGCACGTTCACAGCGCCTTGCAGTGCATGCATCGAGGCGCCCTCGAAAGCAGTCCCTACCGGCTCGACGCGCCCGCTGAGACAATCTCCGAGGAAGTGCTCGAGCACGGCCAAGAACGCAGCGCGGTCGGCCCGCTGCAGCAGCGTGCGGCCCTCCTCGGGGAACAACAGATACGTGATCCCTACCCCGCGCGCCCGCAGCGTCTGCGCGATCTGATCGGAATCGCCGCGGGAAGCACGCGGATCGCGCCCGCCCAACGCTAACAATACCGGCGCGCCGATCTGGGCGGCTCGCATCACCGGCGATTGGTCGCGCAACGCAACCCGGCCTTCGCCGGTTCCAGGATCGCCGACGCGACGCATTAGTTCGCCGCGACGCGGAGACGCCTCGATGTAGGCGGTCAGATTGGTGATCGCGCCGAAACTAGCGGCGCAGCGAAACTCGCCAGGCGAATGGGAAGCGCCAACCAGAGCAGAATAACCCCCGAAGCCTACCCCGGCGATGGCGAGGCGCCCAGGTTCAGCGACGCCGTTGCTGATTGCCCAACGCGCGGCGTCGACCAGATCCTCCTGCATGCGCCCACCCCAAGCGGCGTTGCCTGCATTGAGGAAAGCGGTGCCGAACCCAGTCGAACCGCGGAAATTGACGCTGAGCGCCCCATAACCGCGATTGGCGAGCCATTGGTGCAGCGCGCTGTAGCCGTAGGAATCGCGCGCCCAGGGGCCGTCATGAGCAAGCAGCACCAGCGGCGCAGGTGTTTCAGGACGCCCGTCGCCATCGGCGTCGGAACCGATCGGCAGTGTCAGGTAGGAAACCAAGGTCAGCCCGTCGCGCGCCGCTATTTCCACCGGCGTCATCGGTTGCAACGGGGCCTGATCGAGCGCTGGATAATGGCGGAACAGCAGAGTGATGCGCCGGCTCTCGCCGCGATCGTAGAGGTAGGAGCGAGGCGCCAACATCGGCCCCTGCTCGACGACAATCCAGCGCGCATCGTCAGCGCTGCGCGAGGTGACCTCGAAATCGCCGCTCAGCTGGCGGTCCAGGAATTCGAGATCGGTTTCGGCGTCGGCGTCGAGCGCACGCCACTCGCGTCGCAGATATTCCGCGACATACGCTTCCGGCGCACGCGTCGCAGGATCGAGCCAAACATCGGCCACGTCGGCGCGCGCGCTCTCTCCCAGCACCGTCTTGGCGCCGGTGTCTATGTCAACGCGCACCAGCGCTGCGCGATCCCTGCCGCTGGAATCCAACATCAGGAAGGAGCGCGAATCGGACTCAATCGCCACCAAGCGCGAACTCAGCGTGTCCTGGAACGGAATGGAAAATAGCGTCCGCCATCTTTCGCCCGGTTCACGCACGACCAATTCGGCATCGCCGTCAGGCTCCGCGCGAACTCCGAGCCGCAGGCGGTTGCTGCTGTCGAACAGGAATTGCGAGACGCCGCCGCCGGCGCCGTTTCGGTAGATCAGTGTGCGCCGACCGCTCGCCAGTTCCACACGATAGAGATCGGGCCAGGAGCGATCGGTCTGGCGCATGGTCACCATCACCGCGCCAGGATCCTCGGCGCTGAGCCCGACGATTTCGGCCTCGACTCCCTCCGGCGTCAGCGCCCGCGGCGCCCCGCCATCGGCGGACACCGCAAACAACTGCCCGCCCGGCGCCAAATCAGCGCCAGCGAGATATAGGATGGTAGCGTTGTCGTGAGCCCAGACCGGAGCGCCGACGCCGCGATCGGCGGCGGTGATCGGGCGCGCATCGTCCATGGCGTCGACCGACAGCACCCAGATGTTCATTACCCCATCGCGCGGCGCGAGGAAGGCGACCTTGTCGCCGCGCGGGGAAAGTTGACCGGCGCTGCGGACCGGGTCGCCGAAAAAGTCTGCCCGCTCCACCAAAGGCGCTTCGCTGCTGGCCGGCAGGGGCGTAACCGCGGCTTCCCGGTCGCACGAAGCCAATGCTCCGGCGAGCCCCAGCGCCGGTACCGCCGCGCTGGCCCAGGTCCTGATCGCACTCGTCCCCACAGCCAAACCTTACAGGAACTTCATACCATGGCCAACGCGTAATGGCGCCCACCCCTCGTCGCGCTTTGCGGCGGCCATGGGGCGGGGGCGGCATCGGCGCCCAGCTTTTGACACTCCGCCTGAGCGCCCTTATCCCACAGCCGCCTTGGCCGAACCGACTCGATCCTCCAGCGTTAATGTGGCCCACCACGCTACCGGCGCGCTCGTACTCGCCGACGGGGCGATTTTTCTGGGTACAGGCCTGGGCGCCGTCGGGGAGGCCCTTGGCGAGGTCTGCTTCAACACCGCGATTACTGGGTATCAGGAAATTCTCACCGATCCGTCCTACGCGGCGCAGATCATCGCGTTCACCTTTCCCCACATTGGCAATGTCGGCGCCAACGACGATGACATCGAATCATCCTCTCCAATCGCTGCAGCGGCCGTGCGTGGCGCCGTGTTCCGCACAGCGCCGACACCACCGTCCAACTGGCGCGCCACTAGCGATCTTGGCGCCTGGCTCACACGCCGCAACATCATCGGCCTGGCCGGGATCGACACGCGTGCGCTGACGCGACGCATCCGCGAACACGGCATGCCCAATGGCGTGATCGCCCATGCGCAGGACGGGAAATTCGATTTTGATGCGCTCGTCGCACGCGCCAAGGCTTGGCCGGGACTGATCGGGCTCGATCTCGCGAAAGAAGTCACCTGTGCGCAGACCTATGTGGTCAGTGAGGGGCGCTGGATGTGGCCTGACGGCGTACAGCAAGTTAGGAAACCGCGCTTCAAGGTGGCGGTGCTCGATTATGGCGTGAAGCGCAATATCCTGCGCGGACTCGGCGACATCGGCGCCAGTAGCGTGGTGCTGCCCGCAAGCGCGACTGCCGAAGAGGTGTTGGCGCACAAGCCCGACGGTGTGCTGCTCTCCAATGGCCCCGGCGATCCTGCGGCCACCGGAATTTACGCCGCGCCGCAAATACGTAAGCTGATCGAGGCCGGCATACCCTTGATGGGGGTGTGCTTGGGCCACCAGATGCTCGGCATCGCGCTGGGCGCGCGCACCGTGAAAATGCCGCAAGGCCATCACGGGGCCAATCATCCCGTACAGGATAGGGCCACCGGCAAGGTCGAGATCGTGTCGATGAACCATGGCTTTGCGATCGATGCGGCGACGTTGCCGAACGGCGTGAAGGAAACCCACGTATCGTTGTTTGACGGCAGCAATTGCGGCATCGAGCTAGAAGGCAAGCCAGTGTTCTCGGTGCAGTACCATCCCGAAGCCTCGCCTGGGCCCCAGGACAGCCATTACCTCTTCGAGCGCTTCGCGAAGCTGATGGCGAAGAAAGCGAAAAGCGCGGCTTAAGCAGCCGCCCCCTATTCGCATTCGTCGAATTCGTCGAATTCGCCCGCTTCATTTTCCGGCAAAGGCGGCGGCGGTTCGGCGGCGGTGAGATAGCGGCCCAGCACGCTCGCGCGCGCCCAGCCGCGTTGACCGTTGGCGCGCTCAAGGCGAACCCATGCGCCGCTGCTCGGATTGTACAAACGTTGCGGCGGCTCCCAGGCGACGCCCGTGTCGATGCCGTAGAGGATATCGCCCCGGCGCCACACGGTCTCCCACTTGCAAACATGCTCGATTGCATAGACGACGTCGCCCGGATTCATCTCGCGATAGGTGTCGTTGGCAATGCCGCGCTGCGCCGCGACGAAGCGCGCATGCTCAAGCGTGACGACAACTTCGTTGCGATTGATCCGGCCGACGCGCTGCGAGGTTGGATCCGGCGCCGCGTAGATCGGCAGGGGCGCATTGGCACGCCGGCGTAAGGTTGGGCACGCCTCGTTTGGAGTGTCCGCGCACAGTGTATGAATCGCAAAGAGGCCGTACTCCAGCGGCAACCCTTCGTCGGTCGGCAATGGACGCCCAGGCGGCTCGTCGCCTGTGACCTCCGCTGACCAGGGCAAGGGCGGCGCGTTGGGTCCTCTCGCCCATTTGTAGCAGCCGCCGCCGTAGCGTCCCAAACCACCGTGACAGCTATCTTCAACGTAGCAACTCAGCTCTTCCCAGTCCAAGCGCTCCCATGTGCTGTTGTCGAGATCGCTTTGCCGATAGCAGGTCGCATCGGCACGCGGCGCCGGCAGGTCCGCCACTTCAGCGCCTGCGGCGCAGCCCGCCAACGCACCCGTGAAAACAACACATGATGCAAACAGCGCCGCCCATCGATGCCGCATGATTCCCTCCGCCGCCTGCAATGCAATGACCGAGTCGACGCTTGGCGCCAACAAACGGCGCGAGTGGGTCTGAATGACACCACGTTGTGTGCATGTCTACAACGGGGCATAAGCAGGAGATGAACGCCAAGCCGCTCATCCTGGTTCACCCGCCGCTCGGCCTGTTTGAGCTTCAACTGGGCGATTACGAGGTGGCGCACTGGCCGGTTGAAACAACGGAAGCACGAGCGCGCATCCGCGCCGCAATCACCGTCGGCCATGTGGGCTTGTCCAACGCCATGATCGACGCGTTGCCCAATCTTGGCGTGATTATCTGCTTCGGCGTTGGCGTCGACGGGATTGACCTTGCCTATGCGCAAGAGCGTGGAATCGGTGTCACCAACGGTCGCCATATCAACCATGAAGATGTCGCCGATGTTGCGATGGGCCACATTATCGCGACGGCGCGCTCGTTCAGTTTGGGTGAGCGCGTGTTGCGTGAGGGCCGATGGACGCCCCCGCTCGCGGTGCCCCCGCAACGGCGTCTGCGCGGCATGAAGCTTGGAATCGTCGGTATGGGCGCGATCGGCCAGGCGATCGCGGCGCGCGCGCACGCATTCGGCATGGAGATCAAATGGTTCGGACCGCGCGCAAAGCCGGAACTCGCGCTCACACACGAACCGCATCTGCAAACGCTCGCCGAATGGGCGGACGTGCTTGCAATCGCCGCACGCGGCGACCACAGCACAGAGAACCTCATCAACGCCGACATCATAAAGGCGCTCGGCCCCCAGGGAATTCTCGTCAACGTGTCCCGCGGCAGCGTCCTCGATGAGGACGCGCTGATCGCTGCTTTGAAGTCCGGCGCGCTTGGCGCGGCGGGGCTCGATGTGTTCCGGGAGGAGCCCACGCCCGCGTCGCGCTGGGCGGATGTGCCGAATTGCACGCTCACGCCACACCTCGGCGGCGGCACCCGCGAAGCGCTCTTCGCCGGTTCGCAAAACGTGCTCGCGAATTTGCGGGCGTTCTTTGCCGGAGGGCCGCTGGTTTCGCCGCTGGGTTAGGCGGTGCGCCCAATCCGGCGCTTCGCCTCCGCGTCGGCGACGCGATGAGTCGCGGTTCCGCTCGCCTTGGCGCTATCGATGATCGCACGCAAATTGGGGCCGATCTGTGCAACCTTGGCATCCATCGCGGCGCGGTCCAAGTTTGCGCCGCTGCGGATGGCGACGACCTCCGCGTAGCAGCTGACCAAACCGCCGGCGTTGATGACGTAGTCCGGCGCGTACAGAATTCCTCTCTCGTGCAGGATGTCGCCATCGGCATCAGTCCGGAGCGGGTTGTTCTCGGCGCCGGCGACGATTATTGCATCAAGCGCGCGCGCTTCACTCTCGCCGATCGCAGCGCCGAGCGTATTTGGTGAGAAGATGTCGGTCGGCTCACCCCACAAGGTCTCGACATCAATCGCGCGGCCATTTACGGCGGTCGCCACCTCTTGCGCGCGCGCCTCGTCGAGATCGGCGACCGTGACTATTGCGCCCACGTCGGCGACCATGCGCGCAACCAGGGCGCCGACGCCGCCGGCGCCAAGAATGGCGACGCGAACCCCCTTGAGTTCGGGGTCCAAACCCTTCTCCGCAGCACAAACACGCATCCCGTCGACAACGCCGCGCGCCGTCACCGGCGCCGGATTGCCAGATGCGCGGTCGCCCTTGTCGCCGCCCACGACGTATTGCGTGGACCGCGCCATGACGGCGATGTCGTCAGGACTGATGTTGGCGTCCTCCGCAGTCCAATACCGCCCCGCCATCGCCTCGACTCGCTTGGCGAACGCTTCGAGCAAGGCTGGCTTATTCGGCGCATTCGGGTCGGCGATGATCACTGACTTCGCGCCGCCCATCGGCAAATCGATCATAGCGTTCTTGAAGCTCATACCCCTTGAGAGGCGTAGCACGTCGGTAAGCGCAGCACCCCAGCTCGGATAAATCTTCATCCGGCAGCCGCCAATGGAGGGTCCGCGCACAGTGGAGTGCACGGCGATGATGGCGCTGAGGCCGGTCTTTGCGTCGCAAATCGCCTGGATTTCCTCATGCGAGTCAAAGGCGTCGGCCTCGAGCATCGCCGTGCCACGTTCGCGCACTGGTGCATTGGGTCGTGGCGCCACCGCGCTCATTGCCGGTATCGGTGATGCCGCGGTTGAATTCGCCGGGGCTTGCGCGGGTCGCGCGCCGATAGTGCTGTCTTCGGGGGTTTTGTCCTGCATCTGCGCCTCCAAAAGCGGGGCGGGCAATACACCTTAAGATTGTTACTACTTCAAGTTGTATTTTCGTAATCGAAGTGCGCAACTTACAAGCCGCGGTCCCGCACCCTATCTGCGTGACCCGGCCTTTCGTTTTCAGGCCCTCAACACTGGAGCCTCCATGAAACTCTATTACGCACCCGGCGCCTGCTCGCTCGCGCCGAATATCGCACTGCGCGAAATCGGCGCGGACTTCACGCTGGAGAAAGTCGATCTGCGCGCCAAGAAAACCGAAAGCGGCGCGGATTTTTCCGCGATCAACCCAAAGGGCTACGTCCCGACGCTGCAATTGGACGATGGCGAAGTGCTCACCGAAGGCGTTGTCATGCAGCAATACATCGCCGACCTGAAGCCGGAAGCCAAACTCGCGCCCGCGCGCGGAACCAAGGAACGGCGCAAGCTCGAGGAATTGTTGGTGTTCCTCTCCACCGAAGTGCACAAGAGCTTCTCGCCGCTGTTCGGGCCGACGACGCCGGACGAGTACAAAACCATCGCCAAGGACAAGATCGCACAGCGCTTCGATTATCTCGAAAAGCAATTAAGCGACGGCCGCGCCTTCCTGACCGGCGATCAATTCACCATCGCCGACGCGTATTTCTTCACGCTCAGCAATTGGACCAAGCCGGTCGGCATCGATTTGAAGCGCTGGCCGAATATCACCGCGTTTGCCGGCCGGGTAGCGGCGCGCCCCGCGGTGCAAGCGGCGCTGAAGGCGGAAGGGTTGGCCTAGGACGCCTCGCAGCTGGAGGGGGGTGGCGCGCCACTCCCCTCTTTGCTTGACGCTGTAAATCAACTGGCCTCTGACTGTGACCATTAAATCCAGGAGCGCGCGCCCGTGAAACCCCTGTTTGTCGCCGCCGCTGTTTTCGCCTTGATCGCCACGCCAGTGGCGGCGCAGACAGAGGGGCCGCCGGCATGCATGGCGGAAACACCGATCAGTGCTGACCTCGTGGCTGAGTTGAGCCGATTCGATTGGCAAGGAACCGAAGCGCGTGGGCGCGCGCCAGCGTTTCTGATCGGCTCGCTCTGGTACTTGCGCGAAGACCAGACGTTGGCCGAGGGCGTCCATGGCAGCGTCGTGTTGGTGCGCGGTGCGGGCGGCGATTGGCGCGCGTTTTTCCCTGCGCCCGGGGAAAGCGTCGTAGGCGCCTTCGTCGCCCCAAGCACCGGCGCAGTGATCCTTGCGTCGCAATTGCAGACCGAAGGCCCAGGACAGTCCTGGACGCTGTTGCGTTCTAGCGACGGCTTCGCCACTGGCTCATGTACCGAAATTGGGTTCCCCGCTGCACTCAATCAGCCGAATTGGGCAAACGAGTTTCTCACACTGCATGATCTCGACATTCGCGCAAATGGCCGTGGCGAGATCATCGGCGTCGCCAATATCGAACGCGGCGGGCGAGCAACGACATGGGTGTACCGCTATCGCAGCCGCGACGGCGGCGCAGGTTGGGGAGAGCCTTCGCGCATCGCGCGCGTACGCTCAGCGCGCGACGGATTGTACGAGAGCATCGGCGAAGGCGCGCCCGCAGCGCTGGTTGCGGAGCTACAGGGTTATGCGGAGAGCCGGTAGCGCCACGCGCCGCGCTTCGACAACCCCGGATCAAGTCCGGGTCTGCGTCAGCCTGAGCCTGTCGAAGGCCGCACGGTGTCGGCGCGGCAAAGTGAAACGCGTTCAGCGCAATTCGTAGGTCACGCTCACGTTTACGCGTGTCTGGATTTCACCAGGCGCGACTGGCGTCGCCGCGGCGTCGGCGGCTTCCGCGCGCGCGAACATCGGCATCGGCATCGGCGGGGTGTAGCCGCCGCCTTCATTGATGGCGATGATGCGATGCACGCGCAGGCCGAATGCTTGCGCATAGAGATCGGCGCGCTCGCGCGCTTCGCGTGCGGCGGCGCGGCGGGCGGCGTCCATTTGCGCGTCGGGATCGGCGTGGCCGAAAGAAATGCCGTTCACAGTGTTGCCGCCGGCGGCGACCGCTGCGTCCACCGTGCGCCCGACATTGGCGAGATTGCGCACGCGGGCGCTGACCTGGTTGTTGGCTTGATAGCCCGAGATGCGCGGCGCCTGATTTTCCACGTACACGTATTGCGGGTTGACCGACAGGTTCGAGGTCTGGATGTCTCGCTCGGCAACGCCTGCGCGGCGCAGCGCCTGCGTGAGCCCATTCATTCGGCGCGCGTTCTCGGCCATGGCTTCAGCGGCCGTGGCGCCTTCGCTGACCACGCCCATGGACAGCGTCGCCATATCCGGCGCGCTCTCGACCATACCCTCGGCGGATACCGAGAGCAGTGTGCCCTCGATCATGTGCATTGCGTGGCGCTCGTGGCCGGCTTCCTGCGCCATTGCGGGTGCGGCTGCTGCCATCGCGGTCAGCAGGCTGGCGGCGGCGGCGGATTTGATCAATTGCATCGAACTTCCCCTATTTCCCTCGCCGGGAATTTGGCCAGCGCGAACGGCTAAATTACGGCAATAACACAGCTTTCGGCCACATCGCGAACTTGTGAAGCGGCGGGATAATTTTGTTTGGACAATGAACGCCGGGGCGCTCGCGTAGAATCGGGTAATATAGGGGCCCCGAGACACCACAGGTCCAATGCGCTTTTCCGACGATTTCCTGCGCCAAGTGCGCGATCGCGTGTCCATTGCGGACTATGCCGGCCGGCGCTTGAGCTGGGACAAGCGCAAGACCCGGCCCTCGGCTGGCGATTATTGGGCCTGCTGCCCCTTTCATCAGGAAAAAAGCGCGTCTTTCCATGTGCTTGACGGAAAGGGCATCTTCAATTGTTTCGGCTGTGGTGAAAAAGGCGACCTGTTCGGTCTCGCGATGCGGCTGGAGGGCCTCTCATTCCCCGAGGCGGTAACGCAGATGGCCGAGCGCGCCGGCATGGCGCTGCCGAGGGACGATTTCGAGGACCGGGTCGAAACCGACGCGCGCAAGCGGCTCGTTTCGCTAGTCGCGCGCGCGGCCCAGCTTTATCGCGACGCGCTCAAATCATCCGGCGGCGCCGACGCGCGCAAATATCTCATGGGGCGCGGGATCGGGCCGGACGTCTGGGAACGCTTCGGCATCGGCCTCGCCCCAGATGAGTGGACCTGGGGCCTCGATAAGCTCAAGGGCGAGGGTTTCACGCTGGAGGAAATTGTGGCCGCCGGCATCGCCCGCGAGGGCGAGGAAGGCCGCCGCGCCATCGACACGTTCCGCAATCGCATCACCTTCGAAATCACGGATTCCAGCGGCAAAATCATTGGTTTCGGCGGTCGTGCGCTCGCACGCGACGCCAAAGCCAAATACATCAACTCGCCGGAAACTGCGCTCTATTCCAAGAGCCGTGTGCTCTACCGGCTCAAACAAGCGCGCGAATTGATGGCGCGAACCAAGGCCGAGGGGCTCGTCGTTGGCGAAGGCTATCTCGATGTCGTCGCCTTCGAGCGCGCCGGGATCGCGGCGGTTGCGCCCTGCGGTACGGCGCTGACGGATGAGCAATTGCAGCTGCTCTGGCGCGCAGGCGGCTCGCCGGTGCTGTGCTTTGACGGCGATTCAGCCGGCCAGCGCGCCGCCGAGCGCGCGCTTGACCTAGCCTTGCCGCACGTGGGGCCAAACCGAACCGTCCGCTTCGCCCGCGCGCCCCAGGGCGAGGATCCCGACGACATTTTCCGTCGCGGCGGCGGCGAGGCGCTGGCGGCGCTGATCGCGGCGGCGCGGCCGCTGTCGGACGTTTTGTTTGAACGGGAAAAAGCCAAGGGCTTGGCGACGCCAGAGGCCCGCGCCGCCTTTCAGGCCGCGCTCAAGGAAGCCGCCAACAAAATTGCCGACCCCGACACCAGACGCGCCTATTTTTCCGAGCTGATGAGCCGCGCTAACGCCGCATTGCGGACCGAGCGACCTCCGTTCAAGCCAGGCGCGCGCCGCGACACCCCCGCCCCGCCGACCGCTGAACTCAAGGCGCTGGCAGCTACGCAGCGCTCCTTGCCGGCGGTTGAGCGATTGCTCGAGGCGGCGGTGGAACAGCCCGAAGTTCTTGATGCGTTCGGCGACTGGATCGACCGCCTCGCTATCGCCGACCCCGACCTTGCCGCCATCCGCGCTGCGATGATCAGCTTTTCCGAGACTGCCGAAGGCGCCGCGGCCATTGACCGGGACGGCCTGAGCCTCCATCTCCAGCAATCGGGTCACGAGCGCGCCGCGGCGCGCCTTTCGCGTTGGGCCAAGCCTCGCCTCCCCGCCCCCGGCGTCAAAACCGGCGCGGAGTGGCTGGCGCAAGTCACTCGTGAAGTGGTGCTCCCGGCGATCAGGGAGGAATTGGACGAATTGCGAGCCCGCGCGGCCGAGGGCGACGACGAAGCCTTCGCCCGTTTTCAGGCCTTGAGCCGCGAAGCGCGCGCAATCGAAGCACGCGCCCGCGAGGTAAAGCTCGAGGACGACGAAGAAGAACAAGACGCAGAAGCGCCTCCGGCGCACGAGGTCAGTTTAGGAAGAGCCGACTTTTAATGAGCAAGACCGAAGATACCGCGACCGAGGAAAAGGAAACCCCCGAAGGGCCGATCCTCGATCTCTCCGACGCCGCCGTGAAGAAGATGATCAAAGCCGCCAAAACGCGCGGCTTTGTCACGCACGAGGAGCTGAACAAGGTCCTGCCGTCGGACGAGTTCGATTCCGAGGCGATCGAAAACGTGATGGCCCAATTGAACGAGATGGGCATCAATGTCGTCGACAACGAGGAAGAAGGCGAAGCCGCGGAGGAAGAGACAACAACTGCGCGCGCGGTCGTCACCCGCGACGAGACCGCCAAGCCCGTCGTCACCAACACCCGCGAAGACGCCGACCGCACCGACGATCCGGTGCGCATGTATCTGCGCGAAATGGGCACCGTCGAGCTGCTCAGCCGCGAAGGCGAAATCGCCATCGCCAAGCGCATCGAGGCCGGCCGCGACGCGATGATCCGCGGCCTGTGCGAAAGCCCGCTCACCTTCGAAGCCATCATGGTGTGGCGCGACGAATTACGCGAACAGAAGATTTTGCTGCGCGACATTATCGATCTTGAAGCCACCTATGGAGCGGAAATGGGCATTGTTCCCCAATCCGCGCCAGGCGTGAACGCCGATGGGCTGGTCGATCCGGAAGCGGCGAAAGTGCAGATCGCGGCCGCCGCCGCCGCAGCCGCAGCCGCCAGCGCCGCCAGTGCGGCCAAGGCCGCCGCGCCGCCCCCGCCCAAGCTTGACGATGGCGCAGAGCGCGACCCTGGCGAAATCGCCGCCGAAGCGGACGCCGATTCCGATTCCGAGTTCGACGACGAAGCCGCGATCTCGATGTCGGCGATGGAGGCCGAACTCAAGGAAGGCGTGATGGCGACGCTCGACGCCATCGCCGAAGCTTTCGGCCAATTCCGCAAATTGCAGGAAAAGCGTATCGATCTGCGCCTCAAGGGCAGATCACTGCCGGGCGCGCAGACCGAGAACTACGAAACCGCGCAGCTCACCATCATTGAGCAGCTGAAGAAGCTGAAGCTCAACAACGCGCGGATCGAAAGCCTCGTCGAGCAGCTTTACGCCATCAACCGCAAACTCATTCAGCTCGAAGGCAAGCTGATGCGGCTGGCGGAATCCAACGGTGTGCCGCGCGGACAATTCCTCGACGCTTATCACGGCAGCGAACTCGATCCGAAATGGACCGAGAAAGTGGCGGTGAAATCGAAGGCCTGGGGCAAGTTCGTCGCCTCCGAAGGCGAGGACATCACCGATCTTCGTTCGGAAATCGGCATGCTCGCGCAGGAAACCGGCGTACCGATCGACGAATATCGCCGCATCGTCCACGCCGTGCAGAAGGGCGAACGCGAAGCGCGCCAAGCGAAGAAGGAAATGGTCGAAGCGAACCTTCGCCTCGTCATCTCCATCGCCAAGAAGTACACCAATCGCGGCCTGCAATTTCTGGACCTGATCCAGGAAGGCAATATTGGTTTGATGAAGGCGGTCGATAAGTTCGAGTATCGCCGCGGTTACAAGTTCTCGACCTACGCCACCTGGTGGATCAGGCAGGCGATCACGCGCTCGATCGCCGATCAGGCGCGCACGATCCGCATTCCGGTGCACATGATCGAGACCATCAACAAATTGGTGCGCACCAGCCGGCAGATGCTGCACGAGATCGGCCGCGAACCGACGCCGGAGGAACTCGCCGAAAAGCTCGGGCTTCCCTTGGAGAAGGTGCGCAAGGTGATGAAAATCGCCAAGGAGCCGATCTCCTTGGAAACGCCGATCGGCGATGAAGAAGATTCACACCTGGGCGATTTCATCGAGGACAAGAGCGCGATCCTGCCGGTCGATGCCGCAATCCAAAGCAATCTGCGCGAAACCACCACGCGCGTGCTGGCGTCCCTCACCCCGC